>CAZPGF010000190.1:0-2526 GCA_964586025.1 uncultured Planctomycetales bacterium | reverse complement strand
TCGGACCCGAGGATGCCGTCGAAGCCGAAGAGGAGCCGCCGGAATGCCTCGCGGTTCCTGCGCCGGTCGATTCGGAACACCTTCAGTTTCGGGGTCACGGCGGCCCACAGCCACGCGAGCTTGTTCGACTGCCGCCAGGACGTCTCGTCGCAGTTGACGAACTCGGCGTTCTGGATCGCGTCGAGGGCCTCGTCGTACGCCGGGCGCACCGCCCTGCTCGTCCGCCGCTCCAGCGTCCCGATCGTCCCGAGCGATACCTCGGCCTTCGGGCCGAAGAGGGCCGGCATCACCTCGCGCGCCTCACGCCGGGTGATCCGACAGCGGCCCGTCAGGAGGGAGACGATCGCCTGGAACCGGACGCCGACGCAGGAGTTGGGCACGCCCTCGGGGAGGTCCGCCGTCGTCGTGTGCCCGCACCCCGGGCACTTGGCCTTATGGAGCGCGTACTCGGTGACCTCGGCGACGACGGGCGGGATCTCGACGATCTGATGACGGCGAACCTCGCCCGTCGTATCGTTCGCCTTCAGATGACGACCGCACTTCGCACAGCCCGTCGGCACGACCGAGACCCGGTGGTTCACGTCCTCCGGCTGGAACGGCGTCCGGGTTCTGCCGACGTGCCCGGGCTGCGCTCCCGAGGGTCGCCCGGTCGGCTTCTGCCGGCGCCTCTCCTTCCACGGCTTGTCCGACGGCGGCGGCCGGGACGAATTCGAGGAGTCCGCACCGAGTCGAGCCGTCAACTCCCGGATCTTCTCCTTCAAGAGCGCGTTGTCCTGCCGGAGCCTTCGCTTCTCCCGGATCAGCTTCGCCCGAGCCTTCTCCACGTGGCGGAGACGAGTCTCCAGCCGCTCGATGCGGGCCAGGAGGGACGCGACGAACTCTTCGGTGATCTGCACGAAGTCAGTGGATCGGTACAGCCTGACTGAGTCGTTAGGGGTCCTGCGGCAGGAGCGACGGGCCTGAACGGACACGGCGGAACAAGAGGAAGGTGAGATCGTCCGGCTTGCCGATCGCGTCGTCGGTTTCGAGCGCGGCCTGCATCCGCTCCTCCGCCGCCGTTCCCAACTGATCGGCCGCATCCTCGAGCGAACCCTTGCGGATCGTCTCGACGATCGCATCGACCGGCAGGTTGTCGAACAGACCGTCGCTCGCGACGAGCAACGTGTCGCGCGTCGCGATCGCAAGCCGCGGGGACATCTCGATGCGTGCCTCGCCGGCGCCGAGCAGGTTGCTGACGAGGTGGCGGTCCGCATGGACCATCGCCTCGTTCTCGTCGAGGACTCCGGCCTCCACCGCATACCCGACCGGCGAGTGGGCGATGGACTCGAAGATTCGTCGGCCGCGCTGCCCCACGAGCATCACGCCGCTGTCGCCGACGTGGAAGCTGCGCAATCCGTCGGCGCGGACGTGTCCGACCGCGATCGTGCTGCCGGCTCCCACCTTGAGTCCGGCCAGCGCGGCATCGGCGGCCTCGATCGCGGTGAGCACCCGTTCTCGGAGCGCCCCGGCCGACTCCGAGAAAGCGTCGAGGAATGCATCCAGCACGACTCGCGCCGCGCGCTCCGCGGCGGGCTGCCCGCCGGCGCCGTCGGCCAGGACCAACAGGAGGCCGTCCTCGCCGTCGAGCGGCACGACCGCGCAGCCGTCCTGATTCCAGCCCTCCCGGTGCGGGGCCTTGCGGCTGAAGACGACGACCTGGCCCTCGCGGTGCGTCAACGTGCACGGCCCTTCGGTGTCGCCTGCGACCAGGGTGAAGGGCGTCTGCACCATCCGTCGTCAGCCTCCCGACCTCCAGGCTCGCACCTTGGGGACGATCGCGCGGTAGCGAGCCGCCATCTCTCCTGCATCGGCATACCGCTGGCGCTGCTTGATGTGGAGCGCCTTGCGGAGGAGCCGAACCATCTCAGGAGGATAGTCGCGTTGGAGGCGTGCGAGGCCCTTCATCGGCCACTCGAAGGGCCACGCCGGGTACACGCCGGTGAACATTCGCCAAAGAAGCAGCCCCGCGCTGAAGACGTCGGACCGCGGGGACGGGCGCCCCATCGCCTGCTCGGGCGCCATGTACCCCAGCGTGCCGCTGCCCGACGCCGCGACGGTGCGGTGCGTGATGCGGGCCAGACCGAAGTCGCCGAGGCGCAGGCGACCGTCGTCGAACAGCAGCACGTTCTCCGGCTTCACGTCGAGATGCAGCACGCGTTGGTCGTGCGCATACGCGAGCGCGTCGAGCAGCTGCTCCCCCCACGCCAGACTCGTCGTCCACGCGATGCGACGCGAGAGTCGATCCGCGAGCGTCTCCTTCGCGAGCGGGGTTGCGACCACGAGCCGGCCCTCGAGTCGGTCGGCGTTGCGGATCGGCAACACATGCGGATGGTCGAGTCGCGCGACCAGACGAATCTCTTTCAGGAAGTCCTCTTCCGCTTTGACGGAAAGCGGATTCTGGCTCGGCACGCGCAGGGCGACGGGCAATCGTTCGATCGTGTCCAACGCGCGGTAGACACACGCGAAGCCGCCCTCCCCGAGAAGGGA
>CAZPGF010000189.1:0-2553 GCA_964586025.1 uncultured Planctomycetales bacterium | reverse complement strand
GTGTGGTGGACCACTCGAGCCCGACACGGCGGCCTGAGCGCCCCCGATCTGCGAAACCGCACATCCGCGAGGCCAGCGACCCCCTGAACGCGTACCACGCAGGGTATCCGTTCAGGGGGTCTCTGACCTGGCGAACGTAGGGCTTCGCAGATCCGGGCCCCTCACGAGCGGAACAGATCGGCGACCGGGCGACCGCCCTCGTCCACGAGCGAGATGGGGCGACCGTTCGAGAACAGCGTGCGCGTCGGATCCATGCCGGTCGCGTGCGCGAGCGAGGCGAACCAGTCCGTCACGGTGACACGACCGTCGACGACCTCGCTGCCGTCCGCGTTCGTCGCGCCGACCACGCGACCGCCGTGGACGCCGCCCCCGGCGAGCCACGCCGACCAGGCGGCGGGGAAGTGGCCGCGCCCTTCGCTTGCGGTGATCCGCGGCGTGCGACCGAAGTCGCCGACCCACACGACGAGCGTGCGGTCCAGTCGACCGCTCGACTTCAGGTCGTCGAGCAGCGCGCTCGCACCCTGGTCGAGTTCGGCGTTGAGCGCCGCAACGCGATTGAAGTTGTCGTCGTGCGTGTCCCAACCGTTGCTCATCACCTCGACGCAGGTGACGCCGGCTTCCAGCAGGCGCCGCGCCATCAGGCATCCGGCGCCGAACGACGTTCGGCCGTAGCGGTCCTGGGTCGCCGCGGTCTCGGCGGACGCGTCGAAGGCGGTGTTCCGCGGTGAATCCATCAACCGGCGCGCGCGCTCGAACATCGCCGCCTGCGCCTCGGTCATCGCCGTGCCGTGCCGCGAGCCGAATCCCTCGTTCAACCCCGCGAGCAGGTCGAGGCGCCGGTCGCGCCGCAGATCGTCGATGCCCGGCGGCGGGACCAGGTTCTCGACGACCGCACGCTCGCGGCGCCGTGCGGTCATCCCTTCGAGGGCGGGACGATCGCCGCCGCCCGCGCCCGGAGAGCGGACGAGGAACGGCGCGAAGGCGGGTCCGAGGAGGCCCGCGCCGGCGCCGGGGCCGTTGATCGCGATGTAGGGAGGGAGGTCGGCGTCCTTCGAGGCGACTTCGTGCGCGAGCCACGACCCGAACGACGGATGCGCGACGGTCGGCGTCGGCGCGTAGCCCGTGTGCATCAGGTAGCGCGCACGTTCGTGGTTCCCTTCCTTGGTCGAGAGTCCCCGGACCAGGGCGATGCGATCCATCCGCTCGGCGAGTCGCGGCAGCGTCGAGGCGACATGCACGCCCGGCACGCTCGTCGGGATCGCTCGCGTCGGGCCACCGGCCGTCGTGCCCGGCTTCGGGTCGAACGTCTCGAAGTGGCTCGCACCACCGTTCATGTAGAGGAGGACGACCTGCTGGGCGCGGCCACGTCCCGGCAGGTCCGTCGCGGCGGCGGGACTCGGCACGGCCTCCTCGGCGTGCGCCGCGTTCCACGGCAGGGCGGACAACGCACCCGCGGCCGCGGCGAGCGCGCCCCAACCGAGAACGTCGCGGCGCGTCGGGGTGGACGGAGTCGAATCGCAGGCATCGCACATGGCGCGTCTCCTGAAGAGGCCGTTCGATCAGTGGTTGGAGAGGAATTCAGCCGAGTTCAACAGGGCCCAGAACAGATCCTCGTACGCCGACGTCGCGTCGGCCGCACCGCGGACGCTTTGGAGCGCGAACGTCACCTCGGCCGCGCGCGGATCGCGCCCGTAGACCGTGCGCCACATCCTCGTCACGCGGTCGGCGTCGGAGCGAGTCGTCGCGAGCAGTAGGGCCAGGGACGAACCGCGTTCGGCACCGGCGCCGCGCTCGATCAGCGGAGCGTTCATCAGGAAGAGCCCCTGCGGCACGCTGCCCTCGAAGTCCTCGGTCGCGGCGCTCTCGTCGTCGTCGAACACGAACGAGAACTGCCGGCCGATCGCCTCAGCGAGAAGGGCGCGTCCCTCCCCGCGTCCGGGCCGCCCCGCGATCGCGTCGCGGCCGGCCGCGCGGAGGAAGGCGGCGGGGATCTGGTCGGTCGAGAGCGGCCGAACGGGTGCGCGCGCGAACAACTCGGGCGCGGGTGCCTCGCCTTCGCCGGTGCTCGCGCGGCGATAGGCGCGGGTCGAGACGATCACGCGAACGAGTCGCCGGAAGTCGTAGTTCGACTCGCGCACGTCGCGGGCGAGCCGTTCGAGCGCTTCGGGGTGGGACGGCGTGTTGAACGACGAGAAGTCGTCCACGGGGTCTACGAATCCTCGCCCGAGGAGCGCGCCCCACGTGCGATTCGCGAGCGTCCTGCCGAACGCGCCGTGCGTGTCGCCGACGATCCATCGGGCGAGGAGAATGCGTCGCGAGACGCCCGGTACGTCATCGAGCGTGCGATCCATCCAGAGCTTGGGATCGACCTCGAGCAGGTCGAGGCGGTCGCGCAAGGCCTCCGGCAGCGGGCGATTGCGCATTCGTCGCGCGAGCCGATCCACGTCGATCGGCGCGTCGTCGACCTCGACCGTGGTGCGGTAGGCGAGCAGGCGTCGCAGTTCCTCGCGCTCGTCGGCGTCCATCCCGTCGCCGCGAGTGCGCCGTGCCTCG
>CAZPGF010000188.1:0-2590 GCA_964586025.1 uncultured Planctomycetales bacterium | reverse complement strand
TCGAGCCCATCAGCGCGCGGTTCGCGTCGTCGTGCTCGAGGAACGGGATCAGCGAGGCCGAAACGCCGACGAGTTGCTTCGGACTGACGTCCATGTAGTCGACGTCCTTGCGCTTGACCAGCAGGAAGTCGTCGTCGATGCGACCGAGGATCGTCTCGTGGATAATCTTGCCGTCGTCGTCGATCTCCGTGTCCGCCGGAGCGAGCACGCGACCGAGTTCCTCATCGGCACGAAGGTGGACGATCTCGTTCGTGACGACCCCGTCCACGACCCGGTAGTAGGGCGTGATCAGGAAGCCGTACTCGTCAACGCTGCTGTAGATGGCGAGCGACGAGATCAGACCGATGTTGGTGCCCTCGGGCGTCTCGATCGGGCAGATGCGGCCGTAATGGCTGATGTGGACGTCACGAACCTCGAAGCCGGCGCGCTTGCGGTTGAGGCCGCCGGGGCCGAGGGCCGAAAGCCCTCGCTCGTGCTTCAACTGGCTCAAGGGATTCGTCTGATCGACGACCTGCGACAGTTCGCCGCGGCCGAAGAAGTAGTCGATCGCCGACGAGATCGTCTTCGAGTTGATGACGCCGCGCGGCGTGATCGACTCCGCCTCCTCGATGTTCATCCGTTCCTGCGCCGTGCGCCGCAGCTTGAGGAAGCCCTTGCGGAGTTCGTCCGCGGCCAGTTCGGCGATCGTCCGGATGCGGCGGTTGCCGAGATGGTCGATGTCGTCCACCTCGCCCTCGCCGGCGCGCAACTTCAGGAGGTAGCGGATCGCCTGGATCAGGTCCTCCTTCTGGAGGGTCTGATGGTCCTCGGGGATCTGCGTGCCGAACTTGCGGTTCAGGCGGAAGCGACCGACGCGCCCGAGGCGATACCGCGCCTCGTCGTAGAACTTCTCTCGGAAGAGCTCCTTCGCCTTCTCGACCTGCGGGGGGTTGCCAGGACGGAGACGCGCGTAGATCCGAATCAACGCCTCCTCATGGTTCTCGGTCGTGTCCGCGAGGAGGGTGTTCAGGATCAGCTTGTCGTCGAGGTTCTCCAGCACCTCGACGGTCTCGAGGCCGCTGTTCTTCAGCCGCTCGGCGGCCTCCTCGCCGATCGGATCGAGCGCATCGACGATGATCTCGCCGGTGTCCGAGTCGACGAGCGGCGTCAGCGCGTGCCGACCGATGACGTTCTTCTTGAAGTTGCGGCTCGACGTGGAGACCTTGCTCACGCCGTGGAACAGCCGCAGGATGTCGGCGTCTCCGCCGTGCTCCTCGCTCATGGCGCGCAGGAGCGCCGTCGCCGGGAACTTGCCCGACTGGTCGATGCGGACCGCCAGTTCGTCCTTCTTGGTGACGTTCAGTTCGATCCACGAGCCGCGCTCGGGGATCAGCCAGCAGGAATGCAGCTTGCGCTCGCCGCTGTGCGTCTCGACCGAGAAGTCCACGCCCGGCGAACGATGCAACTGCGTGACGATGACGCGCTCGGTGCCGTTGACGATGAACTCGCCGCCGCCGATCATGATCGGCAACTCGCCGAGGTAGACGTCCTCCTCGACGGGACTCTCCTTCTGGAGACGGACGCGGATCTTGAACGGACGGCCGTAGGTGACCTTCAGCTCGCGACACTCGTCCGGCGTGTAACGCGGGCTACCGAGTTCGTAGCCGAGGTACTGCAGCTCCATGTTCCCGTCGTAGGAGGGGATCGGGAACACCTCGCGCAGCACCGCTTCGATGCCGGTGTCGGCGCGATGCTCCGGCGGGACGTCCTCTTGCAGGAACTGCTTGTAGGCCTCGGTCTGCAACTGGACCAGGCTGGGAACGGGATAGGAGCGACGACCGCCGTAGGTGACGACCGGCAGGTCGCCGATCGGCACGGGCTGGCCGATCCACGGAGCGCTCGGACCGCTGCCGGACAGACCGTCCCGACCGAGGGCTCCGGCGTGGCCGTTGCCGATCGTCTTCCCGGCGCCCTTCGGGCTCTCACCGTTCTTGGACATGCGCGACTCCGTTCGCGTGGCGGAGGCGCTCGCGCGACGGATGCGCCGCGCGGGGCGCGGCATCGTCGCGCTCCGGGCGGCCATCGTCCGTCGCGGGACGGTCCCCGGGCGGGGACCTCGCCTCCACGCGAGTTTCGATGGGATCGAGGCCGGCCGGAGGCCGCGGCTTCCGTCTGGCTCTCCCCCCGGCCTGCGTGGGGGGAGGCTTGCGAAGCCGCGGAGGCGAACTGGAAGGAGGAGAGACTCTACGCCGCGCCCGGGGCGCGACGAGAAAAATCGTCCGGGATCGTGCCGAGCGCGAACGCGCGGCCCGACGTGGGGCCCCGACGGCCCGCGCGTCGCCGCGCGGGCCCGGGGCCAGCCCCTACTTGATCTCGACCTCGGCGCCCGAGTCCTCGAGCTCCTTCTTGATCTTCTCGGCGTCCTCCTTGGAGGCACCTTCCTTGACCGTCTTCGGCGCGCCGTCCACGAGATCCTTGGCCTCCTTCAGACCGAGGCCCGTGATGCTGCGCACGACCTTGATGACGGCGATCTTCTGCTGACCGGCGCTCTTCAAGACCACGTCGAAGGCGGTCTTCTCCGCGAAGGCTTCGGCCGCGCCGCCGCCGCACG
>CAZPGF010000187.1:0-2675 GCA_964586025.1 uncultured Planctomycetales bacterium | reverse complement strand
GGAGTCGGTCGCGCCAGCTCACAGCACGCCCTCGCCGACGCGACGCCTCATCCGTTCGGTCTCTCCGTGTTCACGCGCCGTCCCGATCACGGCGAGGCGCTCGCCCGATCGACGCGGGCCGACCGCATCGCGGTGAACGCCCTGCTCACGAACGACCCACGCCTCCTGCTCGGTGCGGCGGAACTCCGCCGGCTCACCCGTCGGCGATCCGTCGAGATCGGCTGACGCGCGCACGGCGCGCGGCGTGCGTCAGGAGGAGCGGGCGCCGGCGAGGCCGCGGGCCACCGCGACGCCGCTGTGCAGGGCGCCTTCCATGTACCCCATGAACGCGAACGAGAGATGCTCGCCCGCGAAGCGGAGGCGCCCGACGCCGCGTCGCAAGAGCGGAGCGAAACGCGTGATCTCGCCGGGAGCCCACGCCGAGTAGCCCGCGCGGGTCCACACGTCCGACGGCCAGTCCATGAAACGCGTGCCGTCGAGGTGTTCGCGGTAGGTCGGAAACCACGAATCGAGGAGGTCACCCATCGCTCGGTCGCGTTCCTCGCGCGAACGGGCGCGAACGCGCTCCGCCCCGTCGCCTCCGCAGAAGGCGGTCAGGCACGCCGGACCCTCGTCGCCCTGGGCGTCCGTGGCATCCCACGTCCACGCGACGTCGCCGTCGGACAGGGTGTAGGCCGATCGGGCGTGCTCGATCCAGAACTTCGAGCGCACCCGCGAGAGGTACTTCACGTTGCTGCTCATCTGCGGCGTCGGGACCCTCGACGCGGACCCGTCGAGGCGGATCCGCGACGCCACGCTCGGCGGGACGGCGAGCACGACGCGCTCGGCGGCGAAGCGACGTCCGTCCGCGGCGGTCACGCACGCGGACGACCCGCGGGTGCGAATCGAGACGACGGGTGTGTTCAACAGGATCCGATCGCGGCCGATCGCGTCGGCGAGACGGTCCGCGAGTTGCTGGTTTCCCCCCCGGCAGCGATAGACCTCGCTGTCGGTCCAGTACGCCTCCAGACCACCGCCCTTCACCTGCGCGAGCAGCGCGAGCAACGAGAGGCGCGAGGTCGGCACGCCGTTGTCGCCTCCGATGCCCGCCTCGAGCGCGGCGCGTACCAGCGGGTCGTGCTGCGTGCGACGGATCCACGCGCCGACCGACGTCGCATCGAGTCGGTGCGCATCGGGCGAGCGCCACGGCTCGTTGGCGTCGATCGGACGCGCGAGGTCGTTGAGCGCGGCCTGCGCGAGTTCGGTCGCCGCCCAGAGTCGTTCGGCCTCGTCGCCGGAGATCGTCCGCCCGCCGAGGACGAACGGTACGCCTTCCTCCCCCTCGTCCACGTCGAGGAAGTCGAGACCGAACCGCTGCGCGTAGGCGACCCAATGCGGATGGTTGGAACCGATCAGCTCGGCGCCGCCCTCGACCGTCCTGTCCGGCACGAAGTCCTGGAACGAGAGCACGCGCCCGCCGATGCGCCCCCGCGCCTCGAGCAGGCGCACGTCGAACCCGGCCGTCGTCAGTTCGTGCGCGCACGCGAGACCGGCGAAGCCCGCGCCGACGACCAGGGCGCGAGGTCGAACTCGCGCGGCTCGCGCGAACGCGGTCGGCCCCTCGAGGAACAGCACGGCCGAGGCGGCTGCCGTCGCCTTCAGAACCTGCCGGCGACTGGCGCGAAGCGCTTCGACCGGGATGCCCCGATCCGGCCCGCCCGCCCGGCGCAACAGCCTGAAGAACGCCGACATCGCACCCTCCCGTGTGGTCGCGCTCGCCCTCGTCAGCGGCCTTGCCCGGTGGCCTTCTCGTCGGCCGCCCGGTGGCGCGTGAGGTGGGCCCGCCAGGACTCGAACCTGGAACCAAGGGATTATGAGTCCCCTGCTCTGACCGTTGAGCTACGGGCCCGCACGCCCACCGTACCCGCGCCCGGATGCGACCGAGGGTAGGTGGCCGTGAGCACGGTCCGGGGTGGCACCGGGGCGTGCGGGAACGTGAAGGAAGGGCACGACCCCGGCGGATCGGATCGCCCTCGGAGTCGCGGGCGGCATGCCGGGCTCGAACGGACTCCACGGACTCGGTCCGGACGAAATCCCGAAGACGCGGGATTGGCCGCTCCGGTAGGCTGTCGCGGTTCAGACGAGGCCAAAGGGCTGCGTGGCCCGCGACTTTCGCGGAGCGCCGACCCGACGACCTCGAGGAGCCCGAAGAGACCCACGCATGGAATCGAACACGCTGTACGTAGGGAACCTGCCCTACACCGCGCAGGAAGAAGAGATCGCGGCCATTTTCGCCATCGCCGGCACCGTCACGCGCGTGAAGATCGTGATGGACCGCGAGACGAACCGTCCGCGCGGGTTCGCATTCGTCGAGATGGCCACTCCGGCCGAAGCGCAGGCGGCGCAGGAGCAGTTGAACGGACACGAGATCGGCGGACGCCGCATCCGCGTGGACCTGGCCCGTCCGCGTGAGCCGCGAGGAGGCGGCTACGGCGGAGGAGGCGGTGGCGGCTACGGCGGCGGCGGCCGACGTGACGGCGGCGGCGGCGGCGGTGGGTACCGCGGCGGCGGTGGCGGCGGTGGATACCGTGGCGGTGGCGGCGGTGGCTACGGCGGCGGTGGTGGCGGCGGCCGGCGTGACGGGGGTGGCTCCGGCGGTGGCGGCGGCCGCCGCGACGGCGACAGCGGCGGGTTCG
>CAZPGF010000186.1:0-2731 GCA_964586025.1 uncultured Planctomycetales bacterium | reverse complement strand
CCAGGTCGAACTCGCGAAGCGCCGCCTCCAGCCGCCCCTGCCTCTCCTTCGGATCCCCTTCGGCCGCATCGACGTGCGCGCGCCCGAGTGCCACGTGGATCTCGGCCTCGAGACGCGCGGCGGCACGACGCGTGTCGGCACCCTCCTCGCCGCCGGTCCCGCTCTCGCGCAGCCGGCGCAGGATCTCCTGCGCGCGCTTCACATCGCGCCGACCCGAGAGTTCGAGACGCGCCCGTGCGTGGAGGAGTCGCGGGTCTCCGTCGTGGCGCCGCGCCGCGGCGTCGAGGATGGCGGTCGCGCGATCGACCTCGCCGCGCTCCACGTGGAGCGCCGCTTCGGCGAGCCTCGCTTCGAGCAGCGATGGATCGAGCGAAACGGCCCGCTGGAGATGACGCAACGCGGCATCGCGATCGTCCTCGCCGCGCGCCGCGCCGAGCAAGACGCCGAGGTCCAGATGCACGCGCGCTGACGCGTCATCGAGCGTCACCGCGCGACGAAGGGCGTCGAGTGCGCCCGCCGGATCGGGCAGCGCGGCGAGTGCGGCCGCGCGCAGACGCCAGGACTCGGCGCGGGGCACGCGCGGATCGCCGCGCGGCCAGCGCGGATCCGGCGTGGCGGCGTCGGCGAGTTCGCGCGCGACCTCGACCGTCTCGATGCGCAGTTGCCCGGGGACGTCGTCGCCGAGGGCCGCGGCACGCAACAACGCCGCCTCGACGCGGCGCGGGCCGTAGAGACGGCCGCGTTGCAGCACGTCGCCGAGCATGCGCGCGACGGCGTCACGCTTGCCGTCGGCGAGGAGTACTCGCGCGCGTTGGATGGTCGCGTACCCGTCGTCGCCCGCGGACGCGAACGCGTCCGCACCGCTTCGCCAGGCCGGGATCGCGCGTTGGGTCGCGACGAGGGCGGCCAGCGCCAGCACGCCGAGTGCGCCGATCGCAAGCGGCTCACGCGGTCCGAACGCGCGACCGAACCACGTCAGCGTGACGAACGCGAACGGCGCGATGCGCGCGCCGAGCGCGGCGGGTTCGCCGTAGAACGGCCACGGCATCGCGGCCAGCATCGACGCGAGGAACGCGACCCCGAGCAGACGATCGCGTCGTCGCGCCAACGCGCTCGCCGCGACGACGAGTGTCGCCACCGCGCCGAAGACGGCCGCCGGGCCCCACGCGTCCCCGACCCGCGCGAATCCCGCGGCGAACAGCGACGGGATCGACGAGAGATCGGGGACGATGCGCGGCCCGTCGGGGAGGCGAAGGAGGGCCGCCCCCGCCGCCGCCGCGACGAGCGCTCCCGCGAGCCAGCGATGTCGGTCGTTCCACGCGACGATCGCGAGCGGCACGGCGAGCCACGCCGCGGGCCGCCACGCTAGCGTGGAAAGTCCGACCGCGATCCACGCGATGCCGGCCCGCGCGCGATGGGTCGCGCGGTCGGCGTCGTCGAGACGCGGGCGAAGCGCGATCACCGCGAGCAGGGCCAACGTCGTCGCGACGACCGGCACGTCGGAGTACGGACCGGCGATATGCGGAACGAACGCCGGCAGCGCCGCTAGGACGACCCCGGCGAGCGTCGCGCGGCGTGCCGAGAGCACCCGAAGGAACGCGAGGGTCGCGATGGAGGCGAACCCGGCATGCACGAGAAGTCGCCGCACCAACCGCGCGCCGGTCGACCAATCGGCATCGAGCGACCCGAGCGCCGAGCCGAGCGGACCGAACGAGGCATCGAGGCCGCCGTGTTGCGGTCGGGGCGCCTCCCCGGCCCACGCCCCGCCCACGACCAGCCCGGCCTGGATGAGCACGGCGGCGAGCGCCGCGAGCCCGGCGCCGCGGACCGGCGCGGCGACGGGACGGGACGGCTCGGCGACGTCGTGCATCGGAGGGAGGATTACAGGGCCCTGCGTCACTCGCCGGTCATTCGACCCGGTGCCGTCGATCCGGGTGGCGACCGGGCCGTCCCGAACGGGATCGACCGTCGTCGTCCCGAGCCGGCGACGACATGACGGCCCGAGCGGATCCGAGCGCCGGTAGGCTGCGGCCATGTACGCCGCGCGAACGAAGTACGACGAGCCCGGACGCGCGGCGCGATATCGGCACCGCTCGCCGCGTCGCGACGAGGTCGAAGGTCGGCTCATCGACGATCTCCTGCGGCGGCTCGATCCGCGTCCGCGCGACGCCTGGGACGTGCCGTGCGGAACGGGCCGGATCGCCGAACGCCTGCTCCGAGCCGGCATCCCGACGCGGGGGGGCGACCTCTCGCCGGCGATGCGGCGGGAGGCGGAGTCGCGCCTCGGCGGCGTTCCGGGTTGGGGAGGCGCGCACGAGATCGATCTCGAGGCGGTGCCGGAACATGTCGAGATGGTCGACCTCGCGATCTGCATGCGCTTCCTCCATCACCTGCCCGACGCGGCGACACGGGGTCGGGTGCTGCGGGGCCTCGCGCGGCTCGCGCGCCGCGACGTGCTCGTCTCGTTCCACCACCCGGTCAGCGCCCATCACCTGACGCGCCGCGTCCGCGCGTGGTGGACGGGACGTCGCTCGGATCGTCACGCGATCCGGCCGGCCCGACTCGCGACGGAGGCACGCGAAGCGGGACTCGCCTGGCTCGGGGCTTATCCGCTGGCCCGCTACCGCCGCGAACTCTGGGTCGCCTGGTTGCGACCCGTCGGGTGAGGGCCGACGCGCGACGCGCTCACGATCCGCGCGGCGCCAGCCCGAGTTCCAGAGCGACCTTCTGC
>CAZPGF010000185.1:0-2738 GCA_964586025.1 uncultured Planctomycetales bacterium | reverse complement strand
TTCAAGCGCGCGATGGATCGTTCGGTCGCGGCACGTCCGTACACGGACCGTCTGACGCGACTCATCGCCAACCTGACCGCGGCGGCGGGCGAGTTCGAGCATCCGTTGCTCATCACGCGGGAGCCGCGCCGGGCGGCGGTCCTCGCGATCGCGAGCAACCGCGGGCTCTGCGGCGGATACAACTCGAACGTCACCCGCCGGACGATGGCGCTCCGCGAGTCCCTCGCGGAGCGCGGCATCGATCACGAACTGCTGGTCTCCGGCAAGAAGCTCGCCGCGCAACTCACCTTCCAAGGCGCGACGGTGGATCGCCGTTTCCTCCAATTCGAGGATCGGCCGACGTTCGAGCAGGTGGACGAGGTCGCCTCGCCGCTGGTCGAACGGACCATCGCGGGCGAACTCGACGAGGTCCACGTCGTCTACACGAAGTTCGAGTCGGCCGGCCGCCAGCGCGCCGTCGCCGAGAAGGTGCTGCCGTTGGAGCGCCCGGCATCGAGCCAGGCGACGCGCGACTTCGAGTACCACCCCGACGCGGCGACGATCCTCTCGGATCTGTTGCCCCGCAGCGTCCGTCTGCATCTGTTCCAAGCCTTCCTCGACGCCGCCGTCAGCGAGCAGGTCGCGCGCATGGTGGCGATGAAGAGCGCGACGGACAACGCCGGCGAAATGATTCGCGACCTGACGATGCTCTACAACCGGAGCCGTCAGACGCTGATCACCACCGAACTGAGCGAGATCATCGGAGGAACCGCGGCGCTCTCGTAGAGCGCGCCCTCGGTCTCGCCCCACCCCCTTCCGGAGATTCCCATGGCGATCGGCAGGATCACCCAGGTCATCGGCTCGACGTTCGACTGCGAATTCCCCGAGTCCGAGTTGCCGCGGATCTACAACGCGATCGAGTGCACGATCGCGACGCGCGATGGCGGCAAGCGCCTGGTCGGCGAGGTGCAGCAGCACCTCGGCGGCGGCCGTGTCCGCTGCGTCGCCCTCGGCGCGACGGACGGCCTCACGCGCGGCCAGGAGGCGAAGGACACCGGCTCGCCGGTCAGCGTGCCCGTCGGCGACGACATCCTCGGGCGCGTGTTCAACCTGCTCGGCGAGCCGATCGACAACCGGGGGCCGGTGTCGACCGCGTCCCTGCGTCCGATCCACCAGACCCCGCCCGAGTTCGAATCCCTCGAGCCCAAGACCGAGATCTTCGAGACGGGCATCAAGGTGATCGACCTCCTGACCCCCTACGTCCGCGGCGGCAAGACGGGTCTGTTCGGCGGCGCCGGCGTCGGCAAGACGGTCGTCATCCAGGAGCTGATCGCCCGCATCGCCCGCTTCCACTCCGGCTACTCCGTGTTCGCCGGCGTCGGCGAGCGCACGCGCGAAGGCAACGACCTCTGGCTGGAGATGCAGGAGGCGAAGATCGGCAACACCGGCAAGTCGGTGCTCGATCAGACCGTGATGGTGTTCGGCCAGATGAACGAGCCGCCCGGCGCGCGCCTGCGCGTCGGCCTCACGGCCTTGACCATGGCCGAGTCGTTCCGCGACCAGAAGGGCACCGACGTGCTGCTGTTCGTGGACAACGTGTTCCGCTTCACCCAGGCCGGCTCGGAGGTCAGCGCGCTGCTCGGACGCATGCCGTCCGCGGTGGGTTACCAGCCGACGCTCGCGACCGAGATGGGCGCGATGCAGGAGCGCATCACGTCGACGAAGAACGGCGCGATCACGTCGATCCAGGCGATCTACGTGCCGGCCGACGACCTGACGGACCCCGCGCCGGCGACCGCGTTCTCGCACCTCGACGCGTTCACCGTGCTCGAACGCAAGATCGCCGAGAAGGGCATCTATCCGGCGGTCGATCCGCTCGAGTCGCGCTCGCGGATTCTCGACCCGCAGTACGTCGGCGACGAGCACTACGCCGTCGCCCAGCAGGTCGTGCGCATCCTCCAGCGCTACAAGGAGCTGCAGGACATCATCGCGATCCTCGGCGTGGAGGAGTTGAGCGAGGACGACAAGATCATCGTCGAGCGCGCGCGACGGATCGAGCGGTTCCTCTCGCAGCCCTTCTTCGTCGCGGAGGTATTCACCGGCCGTCCCGGCGCGAACGTCCCGCTGAAGGAGACGATCCGCTCGTTCAAGGAGCTCTGCGAGGGCAAGTGGGATCACCTGCCCGAGGCCGCGTTCATGTACGTCGGCGTCATCGAGGAAGCGGCCGCCCAGGCGGAGGAGATGGCGGCGAAGGCGCGCAAGAAGGCCTAGTCGTCGTCTCGATCGCCCGACTCCCCGGAGAACACCCGTGAGCAACGCCACCGCGACGAACTCGATTCGCGTTTCGGTCGTCACGCCGGAGGGCGCCGCCTGGGAGGGCGACGCGCAGAGCGTCGTCGTGCCGGCGTTCGACGGCGAGGTCGCGTTCCTGCACGGCCACGCACCGTTCGTCGGCCTGCTCGGCGTGGGCGAGATGCGCGTGACGCGAACGGCGAGCGCGGGCGCGGAGCGATTCTTCCTTTCGGGAGGGGTCGTCCAGGTCGCCGACGACGAGGTCATCGTCCTGGCCGAGTTGGTGCGTCCGACGAGCGCCCTGAAGGCGGACGAGGCGCGCCGCGAACTCGAGGAGGCGAACACCGCTCCCGCGATCGGCGACGACGCGCTCGAAGCGCGCCTCGCGCGGATCGAGGCCGCACGCGTCCGCCTGCGCCTGGCGAGGGGCTGACCGCCTTCACCAACCTCGCGCGCAGTCACGCACC
>CAZPGF010000184.1:0-2829 GCA_964586025.1 uncultured Planctomycetales bacterium | reverse complement strand
GTTCGCTCGTCGGCGCAACCGCCTGACGGATCGACCGCGGATCGGAGTAGACTGGGCCCGGTCAAAGGAGCCTCGATGCGCGTCACCGCCGTATTCGGGATGCAGTGGGGCGATGAAGGGAAGGGGCGCGTCGTCGACCTTCTCGCAGCCAACTCCGACATCGTCGTGCGCTACCAGGGAGGCGCGAACGCCGGGCACACGGTGATCGTCGGCGACGAGAAGTACGTGCTACACCTACTGCCGTCCGGCGTCGTGCAGGACGGCACCCTGAACGTCGTTGCGAACGGCGTCGTCGTCGACCCGTGGACGCTCGTCGCGGAGATCGACGGCCTGGCCGCCCGAGGCATCGACCTCGACGGACGGCTCCTCCTCTCCGACCGCGCGCACGTCGTGCTGCCCTACCACAAGCGGATGGACGAGGCGCTCGAGGCGCTCCGTGGCGAGGCCCGCCTCGGCACGACGAGTCGCGGGATCGGACCGGCCTACGCGGACAAGGCGCGGCGTGCCGGCCTGCGCGTCGCGGACATTCTCCGACCCGACACGCTCAGCGCCGCGCTCACGGCGAACCTGATCCCGTGGAACGCGATTCTCGAGCGCGCCGGCATGGCGCCGCTCGACGTCGACGAGACCGTCGAGGGCGTCCGCGATACCGCGGACCGCATCCGTCCGTATGTCGCCGACACGACGGAGGCGCTGATCGATGCGTGGCAGGCGGGGAAGCGCATCCTCCTCGAGGGCGCCCAGGGGTTCGCGCTCGACGTCGATCAGGGCAGTTATCCCTATGTCACGTCGAGCACGACGTCGCCGGCCGGGGTCTTCGCCGGGACCGGACTTCCTCCGCATTCGCTCGATCGCGTGATCGGCATCGTGAAGGCGTACAGCACGCGCGTCGGAGCCGGGCCGTTCCCGACGCGAGACACGGGCCCGGCCAGCGAGCACATGGGGCGGCGCGGTCACGAGTTCGGCGCGACGACCGGCCGCCGCCGTGACTGCGGATGGTTCGACGGCGTCGTCGCGCGCCGCGCCGTCCGCACCTCCGGCGTGGACACGGTCGTCCTCACGAAGCTCGACGTCCTCTCCGGACTCGAAGCGTTGCGCGTCGGCGTCGGGTACGAACTCGACGGCCGGAGGCTCGTCACACCGCCCGCGTGCGCCGCCGACTGGGAGCGCTGCGAGCCCGTCTATGAGATCTACGAGGGATGGCACGAAGACCTGTCCGGCGTGCGGCGCTTCGAAGACCTTCCGGTCGCGGCCCAGCGCTACGTGACCGCGCTGGAGCGCTTGATGGACGCGCCGATCGACATGATCAGCGTCGGCCCGCAGCGCGATCGCTTCATCGCGATGCGGGGAGCCCGGGTCGGAGTTCCGTAGCGGGAATCGGGTGGTAGGCTTGCGGGACGACCTCGCGGTGGGCGGGTCGGCGGGAGAGTCGACGTTGCGCGGACGGCGCGTGCATCGAGAGGATCGATCCGCGTCGGTCGGCGCGAACGGTCACCTCGCGCCCGGCGAGGGCGCTCCGGCGTCCGCCCGCGCGCCGGCCGTCGTCCCCGCGGCGGCGAACCTCCCGCGACACGTCGCCATCATCATGGATGGCAACGGGCGATGGGCGCAGGCGCGCGGCCTCGCGAGGATTCGCGGCCACGAGCACGGCATCGAGAGCGTGCGCGCCGTCACGCGCCGCGCGGCCGCCGTCGGCATCGGCCAACTGACGCTGTTCGCCTTCAGCACCGAGAACTGGAAGCGACCGAAGAGCGAGATCGCGTTCCTGATGCATCTGCTCCGGCGCTTCCTCGTCGACGAGCGCAAGGAACTGATGGACAACGGGATCCGTCTGGTTTCGATCGGACGGATCGAGGGACTTCCGCGCGACGTGCAGCGCGCGCTGGCCCGGACGCAGGAACTGACGGCCGCGAACAAGGGCACGACGCTCTGCCTCGCGCTGAACTACGGCGCCCGCCTCGAACTCGCCGACGCCGCCAGGCGCCTCGGCGAGGACGCCGCGGCGGGCCGCATCGATCTGGCTGCTCTCGACGACGCGGGCCTGGAGGCCGCACTCGCGGCGCGCCTCTACCAGCCCACGATGCCCGACGTCGATCTGCTCGTGCGGACGGCCGGGGAGTTGCGCTTGAGCAACTTCCTGCTCTGGCAGGTCTCCTACGGGGAACTCCACGTGACCGAGGTGCCCTGGCCGGAGTTCCGCGAGGACGACTTCGACCGCGCCCTGCAGGACTACGCAAGCCGTACCCGCAGTTTCGGTGGTTTGCTCCAGCGGTGAACCGGGAGGCGACGTCCCCGGGCGACGGAACCGGCCGCAACGACGTCCTCGTTCGCCTGCTCGTCGCTCCGATCGTGCTCGTCGTGGTGCTCGGCGTGCTTTGGCTGCACGAGCGCTTCGGTGAAGCCCGCTGGTCGGACGCGCTGCTCGCGCTGTTCGGCGCGGGCGCGGCGATCGAGTTCGCGCGGCTGATCGGCGTGGATCGCCGCTCGACGATCGTCGCCGCGATCCTCTCCGCGGCCCTGGCCGGCGTCGGCCTCCTGGCGACGGGCGGGTCGGCGGACCGATTCACGATGCGATCGGTGCTCGTCGCGGCGGGGGTCGTCGCACCCCTGCTCCTGGCGCTCCGGGACGTGCGCTCCGACGCCCGCGGCGAGAAGACCTCTCGCGTGCGCCAGATCGTCGATTGGCTCGGCGCCGACTTCGATGGCGTCGTGGTGTTCGACGAATCGCACGCGATGCAGAACGCCGCCGGCAGCACCAGCGAGCGCGGCGACCAGGCCCCCTCGCAGCAGGGCCGCGCAGGCCTGCGCTTGCAGCACGCATTGCCCAAT
>CAZPGF010000183.1:0-2933 GCA_964586025.1 uncultured Planctomycetales bacterium | reverse complement strand
CTGCTCGAGAGCGAGCTGTTCGGCCACGTGCGCGGCGCGTTCACCGGCGCCGACCGCGACAAGAAGGGTCTGTTCGAACTCGCCGATCAGGGGACCCTCTTCCTCGACGAAGTCGCGGACATGAGTCCGGACATGCAGAAGAAGCTGCTGCGCGCCCTGCAGGAGGGCGAGGTCCGACCCGTCGGCGGCAAGAACGTCCGCAAGGTGGACGTGCGCATCGTCAGCGCCAGCAACAAGCGGCTCGATCGTCTCGTGCGAGCCGGCGAGTTCCGCGAGGATCTCTACTACCGGTTGCGCGTCCTGACGATCGACCTGCCGCCGCTCCGCGACCGGCGCGACGACATCCCGCTGCTCGCGGAGCACTTCCTGCGAATCCATTCCGGAAAGGGCCGGCCGCCCAAGCGCCTCGGGGCGGGCGTCGTCGAAGCGCTCGAGACCTACGACTGGCCGGGCAACATCCGCGAACTCGAGAACGAGGTGAAGCGGATGGTCGCTCTGGGCGAGGACGTCATCACGACCGACATCCTCTCCGAGCCGATCCGGGCCGGTGCGCAGCGACGCGGCGACGACGACATCGTGGCGGACCTCGTCGATGCGGTCGAACGCCTCGAGCGTGACCAGATCAACAAGGCGTTGCGCTGGGCGGGCGGCAACAAGACGAAGGCGTCCGACCGCCTCAAGATCAGTCGTTTCACCCTCCAGCGCAAGATGGAGAAGTACGGGATCCTCGACGGCGACGGCGTCGAGGATTGACCCCGATGCGCCGCGGCGGGCCGGACCCGGCCCGCCGCCCCGATCGACGCGCGGTGGGGGTGTCGGCGCGGCGGCGGGGCGGGTACGATCGACCCATGCGGAACGTCCGGGGCAGGTCGCTCACTCTCGTCGGCGTCGCGTCGCTCGCGCTCGCGGTGGGCGGCCGGTTCGCCGGCCCGGCCCACGCCGACATCGTCACGACCCGTGACGGCACCGTCTACGAGGGCAAGGTGCTGGTCGACGACGCCGAGAAGGTCGTCATCGAGACGACGTTCGACGGCACCCGCACCGTCCCGAAGGGCGACGTCCGATCCATCGACACCCGCAAGCCCCCCCTCCGGGACCAACTCGCGTTCCGCACGAAGTCCGCCGGCGCCGACGCCAGGGCGCTCTGGGACGTCGTCCTCTGGGCGAAGAAGGCCGGCTTTCGCGACGAGGTCCGCGGTCTCCTCGACCAGGTGATCGCCGCCGACCCGAACCATCGCAAGGCGCGCGAGGCCCTCGGCCACACGAAGGTGGACGGCGTGTGGATGACGCCCGAGGAGGCGGACCGTCGCGCGGCGGCGGCCGAAGAGGCGGCGCTGCGGGCGAAGGGGCTCGTCCCGTACGAAGGCGAGTGGATCACGCCGGAGGAGAAGGACGCCCGCGAGCGGGGCCTCAAGCGCGACGGATCGGACTGGGTCACCGAGGAGGAGTGGCACCGGCGGCGCGGCGAGCGCCTGATCGACGGGGCGTGGGTGCGGTTCGGCGAGGCGGAGGGGAAGGCCTTCGCGGACCTCGTGGCCAAGGGATCCCGCGTACCGATGACCTACCGCTGGTCTCCGTGGCTCGACCTGATCGCCGACGTTCCCGCCCCGCTCGTCGAGACGATCGCCACGGGATCCGGGAAGGCGTTCGCGGTTGCTCGGAGCGTGCTGAAGCCGGAAGGCGACGACTTCCCGGACGACGACCCGGAACAGCGCATTCGCGTGTTCCTCAACGAGAAGTTGCCCGCGTACTCACGCGTCGCGACCTGGTTTTCGACCCACGTCGAGGCGGACGACCTCGTGTCCGGCTGGGCGGCATCCGTCACCCGGCAGCACGCATGGTGGTGGGTGCAGGAGGTCAACGCGGTCGGCTGCTACCAGTTCCCGAACACCGACAAGGTGTTCGTCAGCAACACCGTCCACCAGATCGGGAAGTTGCTGTTGACCATCTACAAGCGCGACTACCGGTTTCCGCGCCCGTGGCTGGCGGAGGGGTTCGCGTATCACCTCGAGATGGAGGCGCTCGGCTACAGCGAGACGTTCGCACTCGGCCGCGGCGGCGGCAGCGTGGCGACGGGCGAGGACACGGACATTCCGGTGTGGGCGGACAGCGCGAAGTGGCGGGGTGCGCTGCGCACCCAGGTCGACGCCGGCGTGGATCCGCCGCTCACGCGGCTCGTGAAGATGGACCTCGGTCAGTTCCGCTACGTCGAGCTCGTCAAGTCGTGGAGTGTGGTCGAGTGCCTCGTGCGGTGGGATCCGGTCCGATTCAAGAAATTCATCGATCTGACGAAGGGCGAGTCGGCCGACGAAGAGGCCGCGCTCCAGGGCGCCTTCGGCGTCAACTTCCGCGCGCTCGACGACCTGTGGCGCGCCTACGTCAAGGCGGGCTACGTCCATGCGAAGTGAACGCGTCCGTCCGGCGCCGCTCGTCGCGTGGCTCGCGCTCGCCCTCGCGCTCGGGGCCCGCGGCGCCGGCGGTGCGCCCGGGGCTCGTAATCAGCAGCCCGTGCCGCCGGTCCTGCCGTTCCACGACCCGCGCGCGCTCGACCCGACGACGGACGACGACGTTCGCAACGAGATCGAGTCGTCCTTTGCCGACCTCAATCGCGTCGGTCCCGCGCGGGAGCGCCTCGTCTACCGCTTCGGGCTCGTCAGCGTCCCCGCGCTGGCCAGGGCGCTCGACGACCAGAGCGTGAACCGTGTGACCTGGTGGAACGCGGCCGCGACGGTCGCCGCGCTGCGCAATCACCACGGTCCGGCGTTCGAGTTGCACCGCGCCGTACTCGGTCCGCTCGTGCGGCGGCTCCGCGGCGGGCACGAGGAGTGGACCACCGCATTCTGCGCGCTCGCGTTCGGTACGTTCCCGTGGACCGAGATCCTGCCCGAGGACCTGGATGCCGTGGACGCGAGCATCGCCGGATACGCGAGGGC
>CAZPGF010000182.1:0-2942 GCA_964586025.1 uncultured Planctomycetales bacterium | reverse complement strand
GTCGAACGTGCCGTTCAGGGTGAGTTTGTTGGTGAGCAGGTCGAGCCGACCGTCCACGGCGGCCATGCGGAAATCGTTGATCGTGAAGGAGGAGTCGAGCGAGACGATGTAGACGCCGCCCAGGTCGATCAGGGCGTTGAACGTGTCGTCGAGGGGCGCGCCGTTGTCCCAGTTGCCGGGGTCGCTCCAGTCGCCGTCGAGGACGGACGTCCAGGTGGTGGTGGTTTGGCCGACCGTGTGCCCGGCCGCGGCGAGCGTCAGCGTGGCGGCAAGGACGAGCGTTCCGCCCCGCGTCGGTCGCGGGAAGCCAGGAGTCTGTCGGATCGTGCGCCGCCGAACCATACGAGTTCTCCTTCCGTCCGTTCGGTGGGCGCACACGATCGCACGCGCCCCCTTCAGGCGAACACCCTACCACACGGTGGGCAGCGGATTCAAGGATTTTCTTGGGGATCGGCCCGATCGCTCGGGGGGTTCAGTTCGGCAAGGCGCGCGTGGCACTCGTCGATCCGGCGCGTGATCAACCCCGGCTCAGCGGCATCGGGGCCGAGAGCGCCCGACTCCTGCAGGGCTTTGAAGCGATCGAGGGCCACCGAGAGTTGGTCGATGGCGAGTGAGTAGAGGGCGATGCGACGTTCCGGCCCGGTTGCCTGATCCGCCATGCGCTTGGCCAGATCGCCCAGTTTGAACATGCCCACGGCGGCGTCGTTCAGGTGGCGGGGCGTGGGGTCGGAGCGGGTGAGTCTCTCCCTGATGGCAAAGGACTCTTCGAAGACAGCGAGTGCGGCGGCGGCGTCGCCCAGATCGCGCAGTTCGTTGCCGATCTTGTTGAGGCAGAGGTAGACGTCGCGCTGGCGCTCGAGGCTGAGCGGGTCGGCGGCCGCGAGGAACCGCGTGATCTCGAGCGCGCGGCGGTAGGCGGCCAGGGCGCGGTCTCGCTCAGGGCGGACGGCCGCGTCCGCTTCGATGTCAGGTGTGCCTTCGAGTTCCATCAGGGAGGCGCGTGCGCCGGCGGCCGAAGCGATCGCGGTGCCGAGGTGGTGGAGGGCGATGAACTGGTCGCGGAGGTATTGCGCGTTCTCGGGCTGGGCCTCGGCGAGCGAGCGGAACTGGTCTGCGGTCGTCGTGAGCGTTCGTTCGGCGCGCTCGAGCTCCCCGATGGCGGCCAGAAAGCGCTCTCGTGCCGCGCCGCGGTCCTCGGAAGGCCGCCGGGCCTCGGCGAGGAGGCGCGAGCCTCGTTCGAGTTCCAGGTCGGCCTGCTTGTCGCGGATGACGCTCAGTTTCCTGGCGGCGGTCTCGTCGCGCGGATCGGAGGCGAGTCTCGCGGACCAGTAGCCCTCCACGATGGCGTACTGCGTGGCGGCCTCGATGAGTCGGGCGGCGGGATTGTCGCCGCCGCGGGCCATCATCCGCATCATCTCCCCGACCTTGGCAACGGCCTCCATCTCTCGCTCGCGGTGGTGTTCGTTCGTCGACCCTCCGGCTTCGTACGCGTTCGCGAACAGCCTCGCGGCGCGTCCGAACTCGGCGGCCGCGCCGGGGTAGCGGCGCTCGCGCTGGAGGGACTGCCCGATTCGGATCGCGCTCTCGCCGAGGCCGGCGAGGAGGCGCGGGTCGTTCTCCATGCGAGCGCGGAGGGACTCGCGCAGTTCCCTTGCTCGGGTGTAGGCGAGGGCGGCCTCGGCGGTGTCTCCGAGGCTGGCGGCGTTGAGAGCGCCGTGGAGGTCGCCGACCTTGTCGTAGGCTTCGGCGAGTTCGAGAAGGAGGGCCGGATCGTCCTCGGCCTCGAGCCTGAGGCTTTCGAGATACTCGATGGCCTCGGTGACGATGCGCTGCCGAGCGGCGGTCGCGCCGGGCAGGTCCTCGATGAGGTCGGGCAGGTCAAACATGAGCGTTCGCCCCATCGTCCACGCCGCGCCGAAGTTCCACTCGGCGCGTTCCTCTTGTCGCTGGGCTTCGGTCTTCGCGACGCTCTCCGCGTTCAGGCTGATCTTCGCGTTCGCCTCGGCGATCAATGCGCGGCGATACAGCACGCTCATCACGACCGCGAAGACGAGAATGAGCATGATGAACGCCGCCGCGATCGTCGCCGTTCCCTTGTAGCGTCTGGCCAGTTTCCGCAGGACGTACCAGCCGTCGTGGCGTCTGGCCTCGATAGGCTCTCCCGCCATGAAACGCTTCAGGTCGCGGGCGAGGTCGCCGGCGGACTGGTACCGGGCTTCGCGGTCCTTTTCGAGGCACTTGAGGACAATGGCCTCGAGGTCGGCGTCGAGTTCGGGGCGGAGGCTGCGCGGCGGCGTCGGCTCCGCGCGTTGGATGTTGTCCAGAACGTCGCGCATGTTGCCGGCGACGTCGTAGGGGAAGCGGCCGACCAGGAGTTGGTAGAGGATGACGCCGAGGGAGTAGACGTCGCTGCGCACGTCGACCGCGCCGGCCGCGCCGGTGGCCTGCTCCGGGCTGGCCCAGGGCAGGGAGCCGATGAACTGGCCGGTAACGGTCATGAGGGCAGGCTCGGCCGCGCCGTCGCCCATGGGCGTCTTCGCCAGGCCGAAGTCAACGACGACCGGCTCGCCGTCGGATCGGACGCGAACGTTGGCGGGCTTGAGGTCGCGGTGGATGATGCCGCGAAGGTGAGCGGCGTTCACGGCGTCGCAGATCTTGACGAACATGGCGAGCGTTTCGGGCATGGATCGACGCTCGCGCTTGAAGAGGTACGCTTCGAGCGAATCGCCAGCGACGTAGTCCATGACGTAGAAGACGCTGCCGTCGGCGGTCGTGCCGCTGTCGTGGATGCCGACGATGTTCGGGTGGCTGAGTTGGCCGAGAACCTGGACCTCGCGCTCGAAGCGGGTGCGTCCCGCGGCGCCGATGAACGGCCCGGCGTGGAGCACCTTGACGGCAACCTTGCGCTTCGCCGCGTGCTGGATCGCCAGGTACACGACGCC
>CAZPGF010000181.1:0-3008 GCA_964586025.1 uncultured Planctomycetales bacterium | reverse complement strand
GAACGCGCGCCAGGACGAGCCCGCAGCCCCTCCCGGCGTGCCTGCCGCGCCGCGCGAGGCGGGCGTGTCGGCCAGCGCCGCCCCGGCGCCGGCCGCCGACCTCGCGCGTCCGCCGTCCGAGTTGTTCCTGAACCGCGAGGCGAGCCTGCTCGCGTTCAACCGCCGCGTGCTCGCCCAGGCCCTCGACCCGAATGTTCCCCTCCTTGAACGGGTGCGCTTCCTCGCCATCGCGTCGTCGAACCTGGACGAGTTCTTCGAGGTCCGCATCGCCGGTCTGAAGCAGCACCTCCACTTCGGACCTACGCCCCCGGGAATCGACGGCCTCCCCGCTCCGGACGTCCTGAAGCGGGTCTCGGTCGAGGCCCACGCCATCGTCGCCGAGCAGTCGCGAGTCGCCCGGACGGTGCTGCTTCCGGCGCTCGAGGCCGAGGGCATCCACCTGCTTCCCATCGAGGCCTGTACCGCCGAGGACCGCCGCTGGGGCAAGGACTACTTCCTCGGGACGGTGAAACCCGTGCTCACGCCGATCGGCCTGGATCCGGCGCATCCGTTCCCGATGGTCCACAACAAGGGTCTCTGCTTCCTGGTGGAGGTCTCGGGCGAGGACGCGTTCGGCCGCGACGCGCGGTTCGCGGTCGTGCAGGTCCCGCGGTCGCTGCCGCGCGTGATCGCCGTCCCCGAACCCGGCAAGAAGGTGCGCCGCCGTTTCGTCCTGCTCTCGACGCTGATCCACGCGCACATCGATCTGCTGTTCCCCGGCATGACCGTGGTCGGCGCGTACCGCTTCCGCATCACGCGCAACAGCGAACTCTGGGTCGACGAGGAGGAGGTCGAGAACCTCCGGATCGCGCTGCAGGGCGAGCTTTCGCGTCGGAGCTTCGGCGAGGCGGTCCGCCTCGAGGTCGCGCGCGACATGCCCGACGAGGGCTGCGACCTCCTGCTCGACAAGGAGTCGCTCGGTCCGGAGGACCTCTACCGCGTCGACGGTCCGGTGAACCTCCATCGCCTGGCGAGCCTCTACGACCTCGTCGATCGGCGGGACCTCAAGTACCCCGCGTTCGTGCCCGGGAACGTGAAGCGCCTGCGCCAGAGCGACGACCTGTTCGCGACGATCGCGCGGCGCGACCTGCTGCTGCACCACCCCTACCAGGGCTTCGGTCCGGTCGTCGAACTGGTCCGTCAGGCCTCGCGCGATCCGAACGTGCTCGCGATCAAGCAGACGCTCTACCGCACCGACCACGACTCGCCGATCGTCCAGGCGCTCGTCGATGCGTCGATCTCGGGAAAGGACGTGACGGTCCTCATCGAGTTGCGCGCCCGCTTCGATGAGGCGGCGAACATCTCGGTCGCGCGACGGCTCGAGGAGGTCGGCGCGAACGTGGTCTACGGGATCGTCGGCTACAAGGCCCACGCGAAGTTGCTGCTGATCATCCGGCGAGAGGGCAAGCGGCTCCGGCGCTACGTCCATCTCGGGACGGGCAACTACCACAGCGGCACCGCCCGCGCCTACACCGACTTCGGCCTGCTGACCGCACGTTCGCACTTCGGCGAGGACGTCCAGGCGGTCTTCGACCAGTTGACGGGCATCGGCCGCACACCTCGCCTCAAGCGTCTCGTCCAGAGCCCGTTCACGCTGTACGACCGCGTTCTCGAACTGATCGGCGCTGAGGCCCGAGCGGCGCGTCAGGGCAAGCGCGCGAAGATCGAGGCGCGGATGAACTCGTTGAGCGAGGCGAACGTGATCCGCGCGCTCTACGAGGCGTCGCAGGCCGGCGTGGAGATCGACCTGATCGTGCGTGGCATCTGCTGTCTGAAGCCGGGCATCCCCGGGCTCTCCGAACGCATCCGCGTGCGGTCGATCGTCGGCCGCTTCCTCGAGCACGCCCGCGCGTGGTGGTTCTACGCCGGGGGCCGCGAGGAGGTGTGGCTGACCAGCGCGGACTGGATGTCGCGCAACCTCCACCGGCGCGTCGAGACGGCGTTTCCGATCCGGACCAAACGGCTGAAGCGTCGGGTCCGGGAGGAGGCCCTCACCTGGGCGCTCGAGGACAACGTCCAGGCATGGCTGCTGCGACCCGACGGGACCTACGTTCCGTCGCGGCCGGCCCCCGGCGCGGAGCGCTCCTCCGTGCAGGAGCGCCTCCTCGCGCGCTGGGCGGAACAGGGCCGCTGACGGCGCCGTACACTGCCCCCATGCCGCAGCCCCCGATCGACCTGGAAGCCGAGATGAGGTCGCTACGCGGCGAGGTGCGCATCTTCCCGCTGCCCGAGTTCGTGCTGTTTCCCGACGGCCTCGCGCCGCTGCGCGTGTTCGAGCCCCGCTACGTGTCGCTGGTGGAGGATGCCCTCGCCGACGACCAGCGGATCGCGGTGGCGCTGTTGCGCAGGGATGCCGACTCCAAGTCGAAGGATCCGGCCGAGGCGGTGGACCCCTCCAAGCAGCCGATCCATCCGGTCGTCACGGTCGGCAAGATCGTCCAGCACGCGCGCACGCCCGAGGGGCACTACGATCTGATGCTCTACGGACTGTTTCGCGCGCGGATCCTCTCCGAGGTGAAGCACCCCGTCTATCGGAAGGCGCGTGTCTCCGTCGAGGTCGACCTCGCCGCCCCCGAGCAGGCCCAACGGATCGCCGACCGGATGCGGCGCGCTCTCGATCTCGTCCCCGGCAAACAGCCGTTGATCTGGGAGATCCGACGCATCGCGAGCAAGTTGCGCGGCATCGACGCCGCGGCGGGGCGGTACGCCGACGCGGTCGCCGATGTCAGCGAT
The DNA here is from genome assembly GCA_964586025.1 of uncultured Planctomycetales bacterium. Classification (GTDB taxonomy): domain Bacteria; phylum Planctomycetota; class PLA2; order PLA2; family JAEUHO01; genus JACKGW01. The sequence goes on along the minus strand of CAZPGF010000181.1, from coordinate 236 downwards.
CTCTCGGCTGCGACCCGCTACGAGATCCTCGCCGAGCCAGACGTCCTCGTCCGGCTGGAACGGCTGATCCGACACCTCGAGGCCGCCGCGTACGGCCCGGGCGACATGCCCGCCGCGAACGAGGTCGTCGATCCCCACCTGAACTAGTCGCTCGTCGCGTATCCGTTCAGGGGGGCTTTGACCTAGCCCCAGAACAAGCGAGGACGCCTGTGCATCACCGCGGAGAAAGTGCGTAA
>CAZPGF010000180.1:0-3029 GCA_964586025.1 uncultured Planctomycetales bacterium | reverse complement strand
GCTCGTCGCAGCGCTCCAGCGCGCGCCGGCGACGGGAGCGGACGGGGCGCTACCGCCCGCGCGGCTGGTCGCGTGGATGGGTCTGGTTTCAGCGATCGACAAGGAGATCAAACGCGTCGTCCTCGGCCGCTCGCGATCGAGCGCGGTGCGTGTGACGCTCGGGCATCTCCCGCGCGAGGCGACGCGCAAGGCGCCGCTCAAGCCGATCGTCGCGGAGTCGTTGCTCCGCGCGTTCCGCGGGTTGCCGGCGGAGCGCACGGACGCGATCGTGGACGAACTCGTCGCAGGCAAGCCGTCGAACGCGCGCGCCCAGCCCGCGGACGCGGCGGTCGTATTGGCGCTGGTCGGTCGGACGTGGGAGGTCGCCGGCGTGCGCATGCCGCGCGCGATCGTGCTCGACCCGCTCGACGACGCCGACGTGCACGCGCTCGTGCAGGATCTGCTCGTCGTCGCGTCGTCGCGGCGCGCGATGGAGAGCGGCGCGACGCTCGATCGCGCGGCGGTCCGCGACGCCGAGCGCGCCTTCCTCGGCGTTCTCGGTCGCCTCGGCCGCGTCGCGCCGTGAGTCGGCGGTCCGGCGCTCCCTCCGCGTCGCCCGTCAGTGCGCTTGGACCCAGGCGTGACCGGCCGCGAGTTGGCCGGGGCCGCCGATGTCGGCACGGCCGAGGATCGAACCGGCGTCGAGGAACGCGGCGTCGGCGGGCGGACCGTTGTCCGGTCCGGTGAACGCAGGCGCGTCGACCATCAGCACCTCGCCCGCATGGTTGACGAAGAACGTGCGGTTCCCCGACTGGTGACGCGTGACCGGCCATGCGTACGCGCACCACGTCGCCTCGGCGTGGGACGGGTCCACCGCCGTCCCGAACGCGCCCGTCGCGTCGGGTGTCGTGCCGTTGCCGGTGGCGTCGGGCAGGTAGATGCGGAAGTAGTAGCCGCTGCGATTGACGAACGCGCGATTCGCGGCGTCCTCTCCCGCGTTCTGGAACGACGACGGCATCACGGCGACCGCGATCGGGTTCGGCAGGCGCGGCGTCGCGGCGCCCGCGAGTTCGGACAACGTGCCGAACTCGCCCGTGCCGTCGGCGTCCTGGTCGAGACGTCCGCCCTGCTGGAACTGGCTCTGGGCCGTGGCGAGGTTGCGCAGCGTGGCGAGCGCCGCGACCTCGTTCGACGAGAGGCGTGCGGCGAGCAGGTTGGGCAGGGCGATCGCGGCGAGCACGGCGATGGCCGCCAGGACGATCATCAACTCGACGAGGGAGAACCCCCGGGGTGAACGGGGCATGGAGCGGACCTCCTCGGGTGGCGGAGGGACGACGGCCGCGCCCAGGGGGTTGGGCAGCCGCGCCTCTCATCGGCCAATCCGGGGGGCGGAGTCAAGCGGTCGCCGCGATCCGTCCGTCGGCCGGCCCCGCCGATCCGCAAGGCCGCCTACTTCGGCAGGTCGAGGGCGGAGGAGATGACCTTGGCGAGAAGGCCGTAGTCCACGGCCTCCTGGGCGCTCATCCAGAAGTCGCGGTGCATGTCCCGCTCGATCTCGTCGACCGGCTTGCCCGTCTCGCGGGCGAACAGTTCGTTCGCCTTCGTCCGCAGGCGGAGGATCTCCTTCGCGCTGATCGCGATGTCCGACGCCGTGCCGCGGATGCCGGTGCTCGGCTGGTGCAGCATGATGCGCGAGTGCGGCAGCACGAAGCGCCGATCCTTCGACGCACCGATCATCACGATCGTCGCGGCGCTCGCGGCGAGTCCGGTGACCACCGTCGTCACCGGCGCGCGCACGTATCGCAGCACGTCGTAGATCGCGAAGCCGTCGTCGGCGAGGCCGCCGGGGCTGTTCACGTAGACGGTGATCGGCTTGGTCGGGTTGATCTGGTCGAGCAGGAGGACCTGGCGCACGACCTCGCGGGTGAGGGCCGGCTCGATCTCACCGAACAGCAACACGGACCGGCTGCGCAACGCGGCCCGGTCCAGCACCGAACGACCGGGCGACTTGCCCGAGGGCGACTTGCTCGAGGGGGTGGGAACGGACGCGGTCATGTCGCCTCCTTCGAGCCGGAGCATCCGGCCACGGGGCGGGGACCGTACCCCGTTCCGCGGGGCGATCCCCTCATTTGCCGTCGCCCGGGGCGACCTGCCCGGAACGATCCGGCGCGGGCTCCTCACCCGCGGGCCACGAAACGTCGCGGGCGACACGGAAGCCGATCCAGAGGCGCGCATCGGTGTCCGCCTGCGGTTCGTGGGCGTTCCCCCACGGCCGCCAGGTGAGTTCGGCGGACGGCGAGTCCAGCCAGGACCCACCGAGCGCGAGCGGCCAGCCACCGCGCGCCGTGCCGACCCGGCGCAGGGTCGATGTCCACTCGGCGACGTTTCCGACCAGATCGAGCACGCCGAACGGACTGCGCCCGGCCGGGCGCCCGCCGACGGGCAGGGGATGACCGGGACCGAGTCCTGCGAGGTTGGCGTGTTCCGGTCCGGGCTCGCCGCTCCACGGGTAGGTCGCCGCGCCGTTGCCGCGCAGCGCGCGCTCGAACTCTGCGGCCGTGGGCAGCCGTCCGCCGCGCACGACCCGCGCCCACTCGCCCGCGTCGCGCTGCGACATCCCGGTCGCCGGCCAGTCCTCGGCCGGCTCGATCCCGGGCGGCCAGACGGCTCGTTGCTCCACGACGACCGCCTCCGCGACCCGCGGCGAGATCGCGTGACGGCGACAGCCGTCCCGCCATGCACCGAGCGTGACCTCGGTGCGATCGAGATAGAACGCCCCGACGGGTTCGCGGCGGCCGGACGGCCCGAACGGCCGCGACGCGCGCGGCCCCTCCACCTCGCCGGCCGGCACGTACACCATGCCCTCCGGGGCGCGCGCACGTTGCCACGCGACGACGATCCCGGCCCGCAGCACGCCGATGCGCTCGGCGGTGGCGGGGGCCGCGCCGCGCTGCGCCGCACGCAACGCGGGCAGCGCGTCGATGCCGAGCGCCTCGACCGCACGGCGCGCGGCCCCTTCACGCGACGTCCCCTCCGGGCCTTCGCCGCGC
>CAZPGF010000179.1:0-3048 GCA_964586025.1 uncultured Planctomycetales bacterium | reverse complement strand
GGCACTCCCTTCCTTCGCGTTCACCGCCGGTCCGGGTTCGCAGACGGGGAGCGGAAGGCCGCCGTGGAGGGCACTGTGTGGTTGGCCACTCAAGCCCGACACGGGGGCCTGAGCGCCCCCGATCTGCGAAGCCGTTCGCTCCCAGGCTCAGAGACCCCCTGAACGCGTACACGGCGCGCTACGGTCGCGGCGACGTGCCCCAGACCTCGACTTCGAGTTCGAGACGGATGCCGTGGTGCGACTCGACGCGACGCCGCACCTCGTCGATCAGCGCGTGGAAGTCCGCGGCGGTCGCGGCGCCGAGGTTCACGATGAAGTTCGCGTGGACGTCGGAGACCATGGCGTCCCCGATCCGCAACCCCTTGAGGCCCGCTTCCTCGACCAGGCGACCGGCCGAGCGCGTGCCCGGCGGACCGGCTGGATTCCGGAAGATGCACCCGGCGCTCGCCGCGCGAAGCGGTTGCGTCGCGCGCTTGTGCGCCCACGCCTCGTCGCGGCGCGCGCGTTCGGCGGCCACGTCGAGCCGGGGATCACGACGGAACCACGCCGCGACGACGAGCGTGTCCGCGAAGACCGTCGTGCGGTAGCCGAGATCGCCCGGCACGATCTCGCGCGAGAACGCGGTGCCGTCCATGCGGAACCCCTCGACGCGAACGAGCGCATCACCGACCGAACCGTGGCGGCCGCCGGCGTTCATCCGGACGACGCCCCCCACCGTGCCGGGGATTCCGGGGCAGCCCGAGAGCATCGGGATTGCGAGTTCGGCGGCGGCCTCCACGAGACGCGGGAACGACGCGCCGGCTTCGGCCACGACGACGTCCTCGCGAACGTCGATTCGCCGCAGGCGGCGGGTCGAGATCACGGCTCCCGGAATCGTCTCGTCCCCGACGAGCAGGTTGCAGCCGCCCCCGAGAACGCGCACGGGGACGCCTCTCGCGTGGAGGTCGGCGAGCAGCGGCCCGACCGCCTCCCGGCCGGGCGGCTCGAAGAAGAACTCGGGTTCGCCGCCGACGCGCAACGAGGTGCGCGCGGCGAGCGCGGGCCGAACCGCGTCAGAGGCGTGCCGCGATACCACGCGCGACCTCATCGACGTTGCCGGCACCCATCGTCACGACGACGTCGCCGGGGCGGAGCCGTTCGAGTGCGTACGCGACGACCTCATCGAGGTCGTGAAGCGTCTCCGCGACGCCCCCCTCGTTGCGAATGTGTCGTTGGAGATCGCCGCTCGTGACGTTGCGACGGGCCTCCTCGCTGTCGCGGGCGAAGTAGATCGGCGGCATCCAGACGCTGTCGGCCTCGGCGAGGGCGGTCGCGAAGTCCTTCATCAGGCAGCGGGTGCGGCTGGCCTGATGCGGCTGGAAGATCACCCGAATCGGGCGCGCCGGATGGCGTTGGCGCAGCGCGCGGAGCACCGCACGGATCTCGGCCGGATGGTGGCCGTAGTCGTCGTAGACGATCACTCCCCTCCGTTCGGCGACCTGCTCCAGGCGGCGACCGACCCCGCCGAACGCGGCGACGCCGGCCTCGGCCTCCGCGCGCGCGAGGCCCGCCTCGACGCAGGCGGCGATCGCACCGGCGGCGTTCAGCGCGCTGTGCCGGCCGGCCATCGGCACGCGGACCCGGCTCGTCACGTCGTCGGGACCGACGAGGTCGAAGCCGATGTCGCGGCCGTCGGCAAGGAGTTCCGGTTCGCCGACCCGCCAGGTCGCATCGTCCGCGAAGCCGTAGGTGATCAGCGGCGCGCGCAGCCGCACGTCGCCACGAAACACCGCCGCGTGCGCGTCGTTCACGATGAGCGCGCCGCCGTCCGGTACCCGGGCTGCGAACACGCGGAACGCTTCCTGGATCTCCGCGAGGTTCGCGTAGTAGTCGAGATGGTCCTCGTCCACGTTCGTCACGAGCGCGATCTGGGGCCGGTGCGCATGGAAACTGCGCTCGAACTCGCATGACTCCGCGACGAAGTGCGGTCCGCCGCCCGCGCGGGCGCCGCCTCCGAACGCACGAAGGTCGCCGCCGATCAACCACGACGGGTCAAGACCGGCTCTCGCGAGCGCCGTCGCCACGAGCGACGAGGTCGTCGTCTTGCCGTGGCATCCAGCGATCGCGATGCCGACGCGATCCGCCATCAGCGCCCCGACGAGGTCCGCGTAGCGCCAGACGCGAAGGCCGCGCGCCTCGGCGGCGGCGCGCTGGGCATGGCCGGGGAGGATGGCCGCGGAGCGGACGACGAGATCGACGTCGTTCGGGACCGGAGCGCTCTCGTCCTCGACCACGGCGACATCGGAAGGGACGCGCCCGCGGGCGGCCTCGAGCGCGCCGTCGCTGCCGCGCACCGCGATCCCGCGCGCCGCGAGTAGGCGCGCGGCGCCGCTCATCCCGACGCCGCCGATGCCGAGCAGGTACGCCGAGCGCACCGCGGCGAGGACGGCGACGGGATCTTCGGTTCGGCGAGCGGATTCGGCGGGCACGTTGCTCTCCGCGGCGCGACGCCGGGAACTGTAGTGCCCGGTCCCCCCATCGCCGCTTGAATCTGGATCGGTGCACGGCGCGCGCGGCTGGAGCCGAGGACGATGCGCCGCCCGAGCTGCGCCGCTTCGCCATCGAACGCGACCGACCGCGACTCGATCGGTTCGTCCGCCCGGCGGCGCCGTCCGACGAAGGTCGTTGACGTTCAGCGCGGAGCGATGCGAGTGAGCAGGTCGTCGGCGGCGCGATCGGCGGCGGAGGACATCGTCGGGGGGACGCGGGGACGCAGGCGCGCCGCGCGCATCGGTTCGAGGACGACGCTTGCGAAGTCGCTCCCGGCGAGTCGATGCTCGTCGAGGACCACGGCGAGTCCCGCGGCGACGAGCGCCTCGGCGTTGCGCTCCTGCTGTCGATCGCGATGATGCGGATACGGAACGATCGCCGCCGGAAGCCCCCACGCGAGCAGTTCGGCGCAGGTCCCCGCGCCGCCGCGGCCGATCGCGAAGTCCGCCGTCGCGTACGCGGGCCCCATCGGAGAGACGAACGCCGACGTCCTCGACGAAGTCGGCAAAGACGGCGTCG
>CAZPGF010000178.1:0-3111 GCA_964586025.1 uncultured Planctomycetales bacterium | reverse complement strand
TGTGCATGTTGCTGGTGAAACGCGACTGCGACAGCCCCTAGTCCTGCGACTTGTTGCAGATCACGCTCAGGTACGCGATCCCGATAACGCTCCCGTCGAGGTTCCGGCCGGTGAAGAGATGGGCAACGTCGCGGTGCACGTTCCCCGCGTTCGAGTTCCACCAATTCTGGAACTGCGAGAGCAGCGAGGAGGGGTTGTTGGTCGTGTAGGGGTTGGAGCCCGACGTGGTTCGGATGATGTAGTGCGTGATCTGATAGGTCACGCCCAGGTACGTCTCGTACGACAGCGCCACGCCCGCCATCACGTTGTTGATGTCGTTGATCGTGTTCTGCTCGTTGCTCCCGTTCTGCTGGAAGAACTGGAAATCGCCGTCCACCGCGATCTCGCAGACGAGGAACTGCCTCGTCCCGCCGTTCCCGTCGGCGGGAACGTTGGCGACTCCGCCCTGCCCGGTCGGGATCGCCCCGCCGCACTGGTACAGACCGAGGTCCAGCACGTCCGCGGCGTCGTAGACGACGTGCAGCGCACGATCCGCGCCGGGGACCACCTCCCGCAGAGGCTGCACGTGCCATGCCGCGTCGGTCGCCAGGTCGATGATCGTGAGCGTAAGCCCGTTGTCCAGGAGCGAACCGGCCGCCGCAAGGCTCGGACCGTTCGCGTCGTAGCCTCGGTAGGTGCGCGACTCGGGCATGTCGATGTCCTTCAGCGCTCCCGATCCGTCGTCGATCTGCACCCTCGCGTTCGGCGCGGCGAAGGACCACGGGTCCAGCACCAGCGTGCGCACCTCGCCGCCGAGCGTCAGCGTCACACTGAACGACTCGCCCGATGCCTCCGGGATCATCAGCGACTGCACCGTGAAGTCCAGCAGGCCGAGGTCGTCGCCGACCGATGGCGCAGGCGGCTGCGCAGGCACAACCTGAGCGATCGCGGGCGCGGCCGCAAGCAGCAACGCGGCGACCACAGAGCGAGGGGCGAATCGGAACCGCATGACACCGACCTCCTTCTTCGATCCGGACCTCCGTGCTACCACGGGCCGGACATGACACAGGCGCACCAAAGCAGCCCGCATGGAATACCGAACAGACACAATGCAAACGCGCACCGGCGCGCCAAGTTCCCCCTCATGTTTACACCCCCCTCGCCCCGGATGCCAGCACTTCACACGCGAAAGCAGGAGAACCCTCCTCTCGACCGTGTGAGCGGACCATGCCGGCGATACCGCGGCGGCGGCGTGTCGTGCTTCTGTACGGTTGCCAACCACGATCGGGTCCATTCCGTACCCCCGGTCGAGGGGCAATTGGGGGAAGATGCAGGTTTGTGTTGTGTAAGGGATGCCGTCCTCGGCTATGCTCGCCCTTCATGGCCGTCTCCGACCTCGATCGGCTCGAGCACCACCTGCGGGCACGCCACCCGTGCGTCACCATCGTCACCAACGAGGAGTCGGAGGCCCTCCACCTCGTCGTCGCCGCATCCCTTACCCTCGACCGGCCGCTCTGGCGATGGACAGTCCTCGACGGCCTGACCGACGGCCGAATCTCCGGCGCCAAGTCCGAGCCTGACACCGAGCACCCCGCCGCCGCGCTCTTCCACCTCGCCAGGCAGCGCGGCCCGCTCACCGTCGTCACCCTCGATCTCGCCGACCACCTCGAAGACGCACGCACCCTTCGCGCCCTGCGAGCGCTCCTCGCCTGCATGGAACGCGACGGCGGCACCCTCGTCATGATCGACCACCTCGACCGCCTCCCCGGCGCGATCGAAGCCTCCGCCACGCGCTTTGATCTCTCTCTCCCCGACGAGGCCGAACTCGAACGGATCATCCGCCGTGTCGTCCGCGAAGAGCACAGGGAACGGCCGATCGAGATCGACCTGAGCAAGCGCGCGCTCCGCGCCATCGTTCGGAATCTCCGCGGCCTCACACGCCGACAGGCCGCCTTCGTCCTCCGAGATGTCGTCAGCGAAGACCGCAAACTCAACGAGGACGACCTCAACGGCGTCATCGCTCGCAAACGCCAGCTCCTCTCCTCCGGCGGCGGGCTTGAGTACGTCGAAGCCCCCACCGACATGAACCAGATCGGCGGCCTGAGCGTGCTCAAGCGATGGCTCTCGGAGCGGAGCATCGCGTTCGAGGAGGACGCGCCCTCCCACGGCCTCACGCCCCCGCGCGGCGTCCTCCTCCTCGGCGTCCAGGGCGCGGGCAAGAGCCTCTCCGCAAAGGCCATCGCAACCGCATGGCGGCAGCCCCTCTTCCGCATGGACCCCAGCGCCCTCTACGACCGCTACATCGGCGAGAGCGAGCGACGCCTCCGCGACGCACTCAGGCAGGCCGAGGCCATGAGCCCCATGGTCCTCTGGATCGACGAGATCGAGAAGGGATTCGCCGGCGCGGCCTCCACCTCCACCGACGGCGGACTCAGCCGACGGATGTTCGGCACACTCCTCACCTGGATGCAGGACCACCGCGCCCCGGTCTTCCTCGTCGCCACTGCGAACGACGTCGAGGCCCTCCCCCCCGAACTCCTCCGGAAGGGACGATTCGACGAGATCTTCTTCGTCGACCTCCCGGGCACGCCCGCGCGCCGCATGATCTTCGAAATCCACCTGAAGAAACGCGGACGCGATCCGTCGGCCTTCGATCTCGACGCGCTGGCCGGCGCGAGCGAGGGATTCTCGGGCGCGGAGATCGAGCAGGCCGTCATCTCCGCCGTCACGAGCGCGCACGCCCGCAGGAAGAGCCTCGATACCGGGGCGCTCCTCGCCGCGGTTCGGACCTCGCCGCCACTGTCCGTGACCATGCGCGAAAAGGTCGAAGCGCTCCGCCGATGGGCGAAGGGTCGGTGCGTCGAGGCCGGCTGATCCGGGCGACGAAGCCCGCAACGCTCCGAGCACGCAAGGCCCGCAAGAAGCCTCAGTTCCCGGCCCAGGCGTTGAGGAAGATGAAGGCGTCGCGGGAGTCGACGGTGGTGTCTCCGTTGAGGTCCACGCCCGGGTCCTTCGCCGCGTAGTCGGAGAGGAAGTCGAGCAGGTCGCGCGTGTCCACGACGCCGTCCCCGTTCCAGTCCGCGATCGTCGGAACGATCCGCAGTTCCGGGCGCGGCATCACGATCACCGGGC
>CAZPGF010000177.1:0-3623 GCA_964586025.1 uncultured Planctomycetales bacterium | reverse complement strand
CCATGCCGAGGTCGACGCCGTTCGCAAGGCCGGGGACGCCGCACGGGGCGCGACCGCGTACGTGTCCTTGGAACCCTGCTCCCGCGCCGGCAAGACGCCGGCGTGCACCGACGCGCTGATCGCGGCCGGCGTCGCGCGCGTCGTGTTCGCGGCCCTCGATCCGCACCCGGACCAGCGCGGCGCCGGCGCCGAGGCGCTCGAAGCGGCGGGCATCGAGGTCGTCGGCCCGATCGCCGACGTCGCCCCCGAGGCCGAGGGGCTGCTCGACCGGTTCGTCGCCGGGCTCCATCGGGCGCGGCCGTGGGTCCACCTGAAGTGGGCGATGTCCCTCGATGGTCGCATTGCCGCGGAGGTCGGTCGAGGGGGCGCGATCTCGGGCGAGAGGTCCAGGCTGCTCTCGCACGAGTGGCGAGGCCGATCGGACGCGATCGCCGTCGGCGTGAACACGGTGCTCGCCGACGATCCGGACCTCACCTGTCGCCTCGAAGGCGGGCCGCCCGACGGTCGTCCGCAACCGCGCCGCGTCGTGTTCGACACCTCGCTTCGGCTGCCGCCGACCTCTCGGCTCGTGCAGACGATCGCGACGGCGCCGGTGTGGGTCATCACCGGCGAGGATGCGAACGCCGCGCACGAGCGCTGGCTCGTGGACCTGGGTTGCCGGGTATTGCGCGTGCCGTCCGCGTTCGATCATCTGGACATCGGGGAGGCGCTGCGCACGCTCCGCGTCGAGGGCGTCGAACGCCTGCTCGTGGAGGGCGGGGCCCAGGTCCACGGCGCCCTGCTTCGATCGCGGCTCGCGGATCAGGTCTCCGCGTTCGTCAGTCCGCGCATCCTCGGTGGGGATCGAGGCGTGCTCGCCGTCGCCGGCACGGGCATCCGACGCACCGAGGACGCGCTCGTGCTGGACGACGTCACCTGGCGCCGCATCGGCGACGACCTCCTCCTCCAAGGTTTCATCCCCTCGCCCGCGGACGTCGAACGCGCCGACGCCTGATCGCCCCCGATCGGCGAGGTTCCGCCGGCGCGCGACGGCCGGAGTCTCGACCGACCGTCCCCAAGGCGAATCCGGGCCTCCCGCCGAGCGCCCTCCAGCGGGCCCGACGCATCTCGCCCGGCCACATCGCTCACGGCCTCGCGGCGGCATCGGTCGGCGGACGTGACCCGGATCGGCGGGCTTGGGATCCTGTGTGGAGGAGGTCAGCCCCTGCCCGCGCCCACCCGCTCGCTGGATCGACTGCTGGAGCACGAGCCGTTCGTGCGTCGACTGGCCTCGGCGCTCGTCCGCGATCCCGCGGGGGCGGAGGACGTCGTGCAAGAGACGTGGCTTCGCGCCGTCGAACAGGCCCCTGACGTCATCGGCAGCGCGAAGGGCTGGTTGGCGCGCGTCGCACGAACCTGTGCTTGGAAACAGCATCGCTCCGGTACGCGGCGACGACGCCGGGAAGAGGCTGCGGCTCGCCCGGAGTGCGTTCCGGCTGTCGCGGACCAAGTCGAGCGCGCCGAGATGCAGCGGCTCCTTGCGGCCGCACTCGGCCGGCTTCCGGAGCCGCAGCGGACGGCGATCGTGCTTCGTTACGAGGCCGACTTGTCGCTCGGCCAGATCGCCAGCCGCATGCAGGTCCCGTTGGACACGGTGAAGAGCCGCTTGCGGCTCGGACTGGGCAAGCTGCGCAAGGACCTGGGGGCCGACCCGCGACGCCCGAGCGGCATCGCGCCGGCCGTTCTGGCGCTGCACCCGGCGAGCCGGGCGACGACACGAGCCGCGCGGGTCGCGCGCTCGACGTGGGGAGCTTTCGGCATGGCAGTAACGAAGAAGCTGGGCGTCGTGCTCGTCGTGCTCTTGCTCGCGGCCGGGGGGATCTTGGTGCTCATCGACCGGGAACGGGATGGCGCTCCGCCGCGGCTCGTGACGGCCATCGACGACGACGCGCCCTCCCCGACGAGCCCGACGCTCCACGGCACGCCGGCCAGCACGGCTCGCTCGAGTGCCTCTGCGCCAGCGGGTGCCGACATGGCCGTCGGTGACCCGGCCCCGAGCGGATCACGAGCGACCGCCCCGACGTCGCCGCCCGACGTCGTCGCGGGGATGATCCTCGACGCGGACGGTCAACCCCTGACGGGCACGGGACTGCTCTGGCAAGGCGGGCAGTTCACCACCGCGGGCCAGATCCCCGTGGGCAGAGACCCGCAGTCGAGCATGCGTATCGGCCGCGATGGCCGCTTCCGGTTCGAGAGCGTCGAGCAGGGCACGTGGTACGTCGGTGTGGACCTGGGGGACGGCGTGTCGCGCATCTTCTACGTGCCGCAGACGACGGGCGATGCGGAGCGTCCCGAGGTCAACGTCCAGCTGGGGGAGGTCGGCATCAGCGGCACCGTTTGGGGCACCGACGGCATGCCGGTGGCGGGAGCGATCGTGCGTGCGGGCACGCAGCTGACCCATCTCATCGCGCAGACGACCACCGGAGCGGACGGCCGCTACACGATCGGTCGGCTGCATCCGGGCCTCACGTGGGTAAGCTTTGCCTTGGCCGCCGATGTCGATGATCCCGCCACGACGTTCCATCGGCACATCCAGGTGGGCGACGAGGGGTGGACGATCGTCAACCACGGATCCCGTCGCGGGTTGGCACGCGTCGTGGGCCGCGTGGTGTGTCCCGATGGCGAAGTCGTGCGAGCCAGGGGCCGCGTGATTCTCGAGCGCGCCGACCGCGAGGGCTTCTTGATCCTGCCGTACGACGCCGAAGGGCGCTTCGACCAGGAGGTGCCCGAGGACGTGTACCGCGTCCACGTCTGGCCGCCCAACGGCTCGGCGCTCGACGCCACGCGCCCCGAGGCGCTGTTCACCGCGAACGCGCCGAGCGTGGAGACGGACTTCGTGCTCTCGGGAGCCCGGGTGCGAGGGCGCGTGCTCGCCGATGGAGCGCGCGGTCGCCGCGGCAACGTGTGGCTGCAACCCGTGCGCGACGGCGAGGCGCCGACCCCGCTCGGGAGCGTCCTCCATTCCGCCCGCACCGTGCCTTGGTCCGACGACGGCACCTACGTCCTCTACGGGATTCCACCCGGGCGCTACAAGCTCTCGGCGAGCGTGACCGACGGCCAGCCTGCGCCGGCGTTCGCCCCCGTGGAGATCGAGGTCGGCGAGCGCGTCGCCGAGGTGTACCAGGACGTGTCGCAGCGGTAGGTGTTGCTCGATTCTTGACCGCACTCGTGCCCACCCCGCGCTCGCGGTGTGGGGAAGGCGAGGCCCCACGCAGAACCGAAGGCTGCGGCCGAATTCGCCAGCTCCGACGTGACCGGCGGTGCCGCGGCTGCGAGAGCCGGGTGGATCCGGGTAGGCGACGGCGCGCGGTGACGGATCGCCGGGCGCCGCAGGCGGCCTGGTGGAATCGGCCCGAAGGCGAAGGACCGCCTGAACGCCGGCCTCAGCGGGTAACCGTTCAGGCCCGGACCTCCGCGCGCGCAAGTCCGATGGCGACCGTTCCTCCCAAGGCGTGCCTTTCCTTCGCCTTCACCGCCGGTCCGCCTTCGAAGGCGGGGAGCGGAAGGTCGCCGTGGAGGGCGACGTGTGGTGGATCACTCAAGCCCGACACGGCGGCCGGCGCCCCCGATCTGCGAAGCCGCAC
>CAZPGF010000176.1:0-3868 GCA_964586025.1 uncultured Planctomycetales bacterium | reverse complement strand
GAACGAGAGGGCCGCGAGGAAGAGGGCCATGACGATCGCGCCGCGACTCATCCTGACCGCCTTCGGCTCGCGTTCGCGCCGAACGACGTGCCAAGCGAGCAGCGCGCCCGCGAGCGCGGCGACCCCGATGCCCAGCACCCACAACCAGGTGCGGGGGAGGAGCGCGCTGTTCGCGACGTAGAAGGTCGCACCGCCGAACAGGAGGACGCCGAACACGTAGCGCACCCAGACCATCCAGGGCCCCGGGCGCAACGCGAGATTCGCCATGCCGAACAGGGCGATCACCGCACCCATGCCGAGCCCGAACGAGAAGAACAGTTCGAAACCGAGTACGGCGTCCTTGCTCTGCGCGATCGTCGCGGCCATCCCGACGATCACCGGCCCCGTGCAGGGGCTCGCGAGCACCGCGCCGAGGACGCCGAGCAGGAACGCTCCGACGAAGGAGCCGCCGCGCGACTGCGCGCCACCCTGGAGGCGCATGAGCCACTGCGGCGGCTGCAGTTCGAACAAGCCGAGCATCCCGAACGCGAGCACGATGAAGAACGCCGCCATCGCGCCGATGAACCACGTGCTCTCGAACGCGGCCTGCATGCTCGCACCGGTGAACGCCGCGATCACGCCGATCGTCGCGAACGTCAGCGACAGCGCAAGCACGTACACGGCGAGGAGGGACAGCAGGCGTCGGCGGGCGATGCTCTTGCCGCCTGCGATCGTGGCCACGACGAGGGGGATGATCGGGAACACGCACGGCGTGAACGTCAAACCGGCACCGACGAGGAAGACGGAGAGGAGCGTCAGAAGGAGTCCGCCCTCGCGCAGTTTCCGCTGGACGAGACTCTCCTTCGGAACACCGCCTTCGAACTCGTCGCCGGATCGGACCGGAAACGCGATCGTGCCGACGTCGGGGTCCGCCGGATCGGGACCCGCCTCGACGGGTGGGACGGGCGTGTCGTCGCCGGCAGCCGGGGGACGCGCGAACACGAACGACTCGGAGACCGGCAGGAGGCAGTTGCCCAGCGTCTTGCAGGCTTGCCACGACGCGGTGACGGTGAACCCCTCCGCCGTGGCCTCGACCTCGACGGGAATGTCGATCTCGATCGGCGCGGTGAACTTCGCGCCTTCGGGGAGGCGCACCTCGCCGAACCGCACGCCCGCTCCCCCGCTGACGCCGATCGCGATCGGGATGCCGTCCGCTCCCTTCGGTGGCAGGTAGAGGTGGTGGCCGAGCGCGGGTGCGAACCGCACGCGAACCCGCGACGGATCGTCGAGCAAGGTGACCCCGACGGTCGCCCCCCCACGGGTGACGGGACGAGCCGGACCGACGAGCGGCGCGCCACGCGATGCAGGTTTCGCCTTGGTGAGGGGCACGCGAATCGTATCGGGCCGGAGTTTCATCCCGCAGAGCGTCGAGTGACACAGGATCTGTCGCACCTCGAGCACGATCGCCGCGTCGTCCGGCGAGTCGGCGAGGCGTCGCACCGGGATCCTCACGTCGAACGTCCCCTCGTTGTAACGTTCGACGACGCCCGACTCTTTCGTGTGTTCGACGGGGGCGGGGCGGCGCGTCTGCGCCCCCAGGTCGATCTGGGATCCTCCGCTCTCGACGATCTTCCAATCGAGGTTCCCGACCTGGATCCGCGTCCGCGCGTCGCCGAGGGAGAACGTCACGATCAGCGTCCCGGCCTGCCCCGGGATCAGCGCGCCCTCCTCCAGACGGGCGGAGACCCTCGCCGGGGTGCGCAGGTCGGGCGGGGTGTCCGAAGCGCGCGCGGTGGCGACGGCTCCGAGGAGCACGAAGCCGAGGGCGGCGCCGCAGACGACGATCGGGAATGGACGGCGGGCCGTGGGCATGGGAGAGAGCGTAATCCGCCCTCGACGATCCGCCGCGCGAGCGCGAACGCCGGGGGGCGTCGGGGACCGCGCGGACGGTACGATCGGCCCATGCCGCCCGCGCCGATCGCCACCGTCGCCCGCCGCTTCCACTTCGATGCGGCTCATCGCCTCCCGCGTCACGCCGGGAGATGCCGCAACCTCCACGGCCACGGCTACGAGTTGGAGGTGTTCTGGAAGGGCCCGGTCGATGCCGACTCGGGGATGGTCGTGGACTTCGCCGACGTCGAGCGCGAGGTCGATGCGCGAGTCCTTGCCCACCTCGACCACGCCGACCTGAACACGGTCATCGAGAATCCGACGGCCGAACTCGTCGCGATCTGGATCTGGGACCGCCTGGTCGATGCGGGCCTTCCGATCATCGAGATCCGGCTCCACGAGACGCCGACTTGCCATGTGAGCTATCGCGGCGAGCGGTCGGCGTGAGCGGGTCCTGATGGCCGGCAAGCCGATCGCGCGCGAAGCGCGTCGTCGGGCGCTCCGCCGGGCCGCCCTCGATCTGCTGGGCGAGGCGGGCTATCACGGGTTCACGATGCGGGAGGTTGCGCGACGGACGCGTCAGACGGTCGCGAACGTCTATCACCACGTTGCGGACAAGGAGGACCTCGTCCACGCGGCGCTCGCCGAGAGGCTGGACGCCGCCGTGGCCTCCGCGGAGGCCGCACTCGCCGTGCGCGGCGCGCGAGAACGACTGCGCGCGCTCGCGACGGACCATGTCTCCCGGCTGGTCGACGCGCCGGCCGAGGCCTCCGCCTGGCGCGGCGAGTGGCCCCCGCTGCGCGAGTCCCAACGGCGTCGGCTCACCCAGTCGCGCGAGCGGTATGAGGGGATCCTTCGTGGCCTCGTCGACGATCTCGTCGGTCGCCGCGGCGAGAAGCGGGCCGCGAGCGAGCGGCGGTGTGCGCTGCTGCTCGCCCTGCTCGAGCGAGTCGCCGCGATGGTCGAGCGCTCGGCCTCCCCGGCGCGCGTCGCGCGCGCGGCGAACGAAGCACTAGCCCTCTTCCTCGATGGCGCCCTTCCGCGCGCGCGCGCCCGCTGACGTGGACGCCACGCGTACGAGTCGGGCAGTCCGCCCGCGACGCCGACGGCGATCCGATCCGCCCAAGGCGTGCCTTCCCTTGGCGTTCACCGCCGGGCTGGGTTCGCAGGCGGGGAGCGGAAGGTCGCCGTGGAGGGCGACGTTCGGTGGACCACTCTAGCCCGACACGGCGGCCTGATCGCCCCCGATCTGCGAAGCCGCATGTCCGCAAGGTCAGAGACCCCCTGAACGGATACCGCTAGTCTCCCTGGTGGAGGGTGTGACGGGGCCTGATGAGCAGGATCTCCCCCTCGCCCGAGGACTCGACGACGTAACCGAGGCGATCGACGAGGACATGCAACTCGCCGATCAGGGCGACCATCTCATTGCCCTGCGGCTCCAGCGGCCGCGGCGCCTCGCGGGTGCGGAACTCGCGGGCATCGGCGTCGGACTCGAAGCGAACGCGCATGCGCGAGGTCATCGCGTCGAGCAGAGCCGCGCCGGTGTAGTTTTCCGACCGTGAGTCCACGGGGATCCGCAACTCGATCTGCTTCTGGACGGCCTCCTGCCAGGAGGAGGTGCCCTCGAGCGCGATCTCGAAGTACGGGGGCGCCGTCGGGTCCCCGGGAAGGGGGCGCACCTGGGTTCCCCGCCCCCTCGGCTCCGACACCGCCTCGCCGAACTCGATCTCGCGATCCACGTCCGGGTCGGAGCGGCCGAGCACGACCCACGCGACGCCGGCCGCAACCAGCGCGAGCAACCCCAGCAGCATCGACGAACGGGACGCGGCCATCGCAACCTCTCGAGGACGCGTCCGAGCCCGCGCCTTCGAAGAGTCTAGGTGGGGAGAGCGCCCGCCCCGGGGAGATTGGGGCGGGCGCGTCGAACCGGGCGATCAGCGGCCGGCGTGCAGCACGTTGTCCCGGCTACCGCTGCCGAAGCGGGTCTTGAACGCCGCTC
>CAZPGF010000175.1:0-3914 GCA_964586025.1 uncultured Planctomycetales bacterium | reverse complement strand
CGCTTCGGATGGCCCCTGACGTGAGGGCGGAGGTGGGGTGCGGAGGAGACTGAACGGGTGCCGCGCCGCGTATCCGTTCAGGGGGTCTCTGACCTTGCGAAGGTACGGCTTCGCAGATCGGGGGCGCTCAGGCCGCCGTGTCGGGCTCGAGTGGTCCACCACACGTCGCCCTCCACGGCGACCTTCCGCTCCCCGCCTGCGAACCCGGACCGGCGGTGAACGCGAAGGGAAGGCACGCCGTGGGCGGATCGGTCGCCACCGGAGGTGCGCGCGGTGCCGCTCACCTGAACGGTTACGACGGCCGCTACGGGAGTCCGCTCCTGCCGTCGGCGAGCCGATCGCGGATGCGACGGGCGACGTGCTCGCCGATGCCGGGCAGCGCGGCGACGTCCTCGATCGGTGCCGCGAGGATCCCCTCGAGACTCCCGAAGTGCGCCAGGAGGCGGCGTCGGCGCACCGGGCCCACGCCGGGGATCCCGTCGAGCACGCTCTCCTTCAGTCCGTGTGCGCGGCGCGTGCGTTGGGCTCGACCCGCAAAGCGGTGCGCTTCGTCTCGCACGCGGACGAGCAGGCGCAGCGCGGGATCGTCCGGCGCCAACACGAGCGGCTCCGCCGCGTCGAGGCGGACGATTCGCTCCGGACTCCGCTCGGCTCCTTTCGTCCTGGCCTTGGCGAGACCGACGAGCGGCACCGCGACATGGATCTCGCGCATCGTCTCGGCCGCCGCTTCGACCTGACCCCTCCCGCCGTCGATCAACACGAGATCGGGGAGCGCACCGAACGTCGATCCCGCAGCGAACCGGCGACGGATCACCTCCCGCATGCCCGCGTAGTCGTCGCCCCCCGGCGCGTCGCGCATCGCGAAGTGCCGGTACGCCGCGGGTTCGGCGACCCCGCCAACGAGCACCGCCATCGCGGCGACCGGATCGGAGCCGGCGAGGTGGGAGAGGTCGTAACCCTCGATCCGCTCGGGCGCGCCGGCGAGACCTAGCACCTCCGCCAGTCGGTCCAACGCGCCTCGCGCCGCGCGGGCGCGCTCCCCGTGCTCGGCCAGCGCCTCGCGGGCGTGGCGCTCGGCGAGTTCCAACAGGTCGCGTCCGGAGCCGCGACGCGGCACCCGCACCTCCACCGGGCCACCGCGCCACGCCGAGAGGATCTCGATGAGGCCCTCCGGATCCTCGGGCAACTCCTCGACCAGGAACTCCGGCGGCACCACCTTGCCGCGCACGGGGAACTCCGCGAGGAATGCGGCGAGCAGATCCCGGCGCGGGAGCGAGGAGCGCTCCGGCCACGCTCGCATCGAGACGACGTGTCCGTCGCGCACGTAGACCACGGCGAACATCGTCACGCCGCCCGCCCGCTGCACGGCGACCACGTCGCGATCCTTGCCGTCGGGACTGACAACCTCCTGCCTTGCGTGGGCCGCTTCGAGGGCGGCGAGACGATCGCGCAGGACCGCCGCCCGCTCGAACTCCATGCGATCCGACGCTTCGCACATCGAGGCGCGCAACGAGTCCAACAGGCCGTCGTCGCGACCTCTCAACACCGCGATCGTGCCGTCGACGAGTTCGCGATAGGCCGCCTCGTCGATCAGCCCGACGCACGGCGCCGCGCATCGTCCGATCTGGTGGTACAGGCACGGGCGCGTGCGCTCGGCGAGATCGCGATCGTCGCACGTCCGCAGCGGGAACACCGTGCGCAGAAAGCGCAGCGTGCTGCGCACCGCCTTCGCGCTGGCGAACGGCCCGAGGTAGACGGCCTTGTCCCGCCGCACCTTCCGAACGAGCGTCAGGCGAGGAAACGGATGACGGCGGTCGACGCGGACCAGCAGGTACGACTTGTCGTCCTTCAGTCGGAGGTTGAACGGCGGACGTTCCTGCTTGATCAGCGTGTTCTCGAGCAGCAGCGCCTCTTCTGGGGTCGCCGTCGTGACGACGTCCACGTCCGCCACCCGGCGCATCAGTAGCTTTACGAGCGGCCGCCCGTCCCCCGCCCCGAAGTAGCCACGGACGCGCGTCCGGAGTTTGGCGGCCTTGCCGACATAGAGAATGCGCCCGCTCGCGTCCCGGAAGCGATAGACGCCGGGACCTGTCGGAAGGTGGGCGACGCGTGCGACCAGGTCGTCCGGGGGCGCGTGCTCGATCATGCCTCGCTCGGATCCTGGCCGAGCCCACGCAGGAGGATCAACCGGTCGGTCCGCTTCAACTCGTCGCGAAGACGGGCCGCTTCCTCGAACTTCAGGCCGGCCGCGGCGTCGCGCATCGCCGCCTCGAGTTCGGCCCGGCGTGCGGCGAGCGCGCGAGCGCCTTTCGGCACGGCCGGCGCCGCGACGTCCGTCAGATCGACGTAGTCGCGTTCGGCGTAGACTTCGCCGACCGTGTCGCGGACGGCGCGCCTCGCGCTCGCGGGCGTCACGCCGTGTTCCTCGTTCCACGCCGTCTGCCGCGCCCGACGTCGCTCCATCTCGGAGAGCGCGCGTCGCATTGAGTCCGTCGTGGCGTCGGCGTAGAAGAGGACCTTCCCCTTGACGTTCCGCGCCGCGCGTCCGGCCACCTGGATCAGGCTCGTCTCGCTGCGCAGGAACCCCTCCTTGTCCGCGTCGAGGACCGCGACGAGCGTGACTTCGGGCAGGTCGAGGCCCTCGCGCAGGAGGTTGATGCCGACGAGCACGTCGAACATGCCGAGCCGCAGGTCCTTCAGGATGTCGGCGCGCTCCAGCGTGCTGATGTCGCTGTGCATGTACCGCGCGCGTACGCCGATCTCCGTGAGGTGCTCCGTGAGGTCCTCGGCCATCCGCTTCGTGAGCGTGGTCACGAGCACGCGCTCGTCGGCGGCGGCGCGACGCCGCACCTCGGCGAGGAGGTCATCGACCTGGCCTCGCGCCGGACGCACCTCGACCGGGGGATCGACGAGTCCGGTCGGACGAATCACCTGTTCGACGATGTGGGCCCCGCCTCGCGTGCGCTCCCACGCGCCGGGCGTCGCACTGACGAAGAGCGTGCGATCGACGCGCGACCAGAACTCCTCGCCGGTCAGCGGTCGGTTGTCGAGGGCCGACGGCAGTCGGAAGCCGTAATCGACGAGGTTCTGCTTGCGCCGCCGGTCGCCGGCGTACATCCCGGAGATCTGGGGCACCGCGACGTGGCTCTCGTCGATGACCAGCAGGAAGTCCTCGGGCAAGTAGTCGAGCAACGTCGCGGGCGGCTCGCCCGGGCTGCGCCCGTCGAGATGCCGCGAGTAGTTCTCGATCCCGGGGCAGTAGCCGGTCTCGCGCATCAGTTCGAGGTCGTAGCGGACCCGCCGCGCCAGTCGATCCGCTTCGACGATCTTGCCCTCGCGCCGGAGTTCGGCGAGACGCCCGTCCAGTTCGAGTCCGATCTCGCGTATCGCGCGTTCCATCGACTCGTCGCTGTTCATGTAGTGGCTCGACGGGAAGAACGTCGCCTGCGTGCGACGGCCCAGGACCTCGCCCGTGACGAGGTCCACGTCCTCCATTCGCTCGACCTCGTCACCGAACCACTCGATGCGCACGACCCGGTCGTCGGCGTCGGCCGAGACCACCTCGACGACGTCCCCGCGCACGCGGAACCGCCCACGGGCCGGTTCGAGGTCGTTCCGCACGTAGCGAAGGCGCACCAGACGACGCAGGAAGGCGTCGCGATCGATGCGGTCGCCCTGCGCCAACCAGACGTGCGCGTCGAAGTACGCCTCCGGGCTGCCCAGACCGTAGATGCAACTGACGCTGGCGACGATCAGCACGTCGCGCCGCGTGATCGCGCTGCGGGTGGCGGCGTGCCGCATCTTGTCGATGCGGTCGTTGATGCTGGCGTCCTTCTCGATGTAGACGTCGCGGGTCGGGACGTAGGCTTCGGGCTGGTAGTAGTCGTAGTAGCTGACGAAGTACTCGACCGCGT
>CAZPGF010000174.1:0-3941 GCA_964586025.1 uncultured Planctomycetales bacterium | reverse complement strand
ACCGCTGCCGGCCGGCTCGTCGCAGCGCGAGAGCAGGTCGTTGATCATCACCTGCAACCCCATCGCTCGACCGTCGTCGGGGGAGTAGATCCGGGCGATCCCGTAGTCGTGCAACTCGGCCGCTTCGGCGGGGAGGATGGTCCCGCCGCCGCCGGCGAAGATCTTGATCCGCGCGCCGCGCTCGGCGAGCCGATCGTGCATGTACTTCAGGTACTCGACGTGACCGCCCTGGTAGGAGGTCAGCGCGATCGCCTGGGCGTCCTCCTGGATCGCGCAATCGACGATCTCGCGGACCGAGCGGTTGTGACCGAGGTGGATCACCTCGGCGCCGCTCGCCTGGAGGATGCGGCGCATCACGTTGATCGCCGCGTCGTGCCCGTCGAACAACGAGGCCGCCGTGACGATGCGCAGCGGGTACCGCGGCTCGTACGCGGGGCCGCCGAACGACGGCGCCGGCGCGGGTGCGTCGGTCGGCTGGGCGGCGTGGGCGGGCGACGTCATGGCTCCTCGGTCCGGCGGACCGGGGCGAAGGTATCAAGCACCCGCCGCCGGACCCGTCCCGGACCGGAGAGAACCGCGCCGGGTCGGGCCGGCGCCTATCGCAGGAACTGCTGCTCCATCGCACCGAGGTCGTCGATGTACCACTGGTCGAGGATCTGGTTGCGCTGGACCTGGGCCTTGCTGAACGTGATCGGCTCGAGGCCCTGCTGGATCACGTGCACCGTGCCGTCGGCGTGCTCCTCGGCGCGAATCGCCGGATCGCCGACCGTGCCCGTGTAGGGCTGGTTCTCGCCGCGCACCCAGAGTTCCCAGCGCTGAAGCCGGACGAGGCCGAGGTCGGTGCCGTTGCCCAGCGCGTCCACCGTGACGCGGGCCCGGTTCGGACCGTCGAAGCGGGGCGTGCCGATCGACGCGAAGCCGATGAACTGCTCGGCGAAGCGGACCTCGGGGTTCTCCTGCAACTTGTTGCGCATGAAGATGTAGTCGCCGAGATCGACGTTGCGACCCGCGGCGCGGCTCAGTCGCTCCTTCAGGCCGGGGCTCAGCGCGTCCCACTCGTTCGTGTAGTTGCGCGCCTCCGCCTGCTGCTTGAACCACTGGACGGTGCCGTCCGGCGTCGAGCGCGTCGCGGGGACGCCGGCGGAACCGCACGCTGTGAGCGCCAGCGCGAATCCGGTCGCGAGGGCAAGGGCCAGACGGGTCATGGGGCCTCCTTCGATCCTCTCCCGCGGACGTTCCGGCTCGCGCCGCGTCCGCCGATCGGCGCGGAAGTCTACCCGGCCCTCTCCACCGTCCTGTCACGGGGCGGTCCGCGGGTCAGGGGGGCCGATGGGGGCGCGGGAGCGCGCGGATCGAGGGCGCTCCATCACGGCGCGATTCGGTCGAATCGCACCGTGCGGGGGGGCGGCGTTTCTCGGCGGCCCGCGTCGTGGCCCAAGAATGGGGGTCTCCCCCGGAGCCGCCATGTCCCCGCCGACCGCCCCCAGCCCGCACGCCGCGCCGGATCGTCTCGTCGGCGATGTGCTCGTCGTGCCCTTTCTCCATCCTCAAGGCTGTCGCGGCTATCTCGTCGCGGACCCGACGAGCGGGGACGCGCTCGCGCTCGACGCCCACCTCGACCTGGTCGAGGCGATGGCGGCACGGGTCGAGGCCGAGGGATGGCGACTCACCCACGTCGTCGATTCGCACACCCACGCCGACCATCCGAGCGGCGCGATCGAACTCGCCCCGCGGTTCGGCGCGGAGCGCGTCGCGCACGAGAGCGCGGGCCACCGGGGCGTGACCCAATCCGTGCGCGACGCCGCGGTGCTGCGCCTCGGGCGTCGCGAGTTCGTCGTGCGGCACGCGCCCGGCCACACCCCGGACCACGTCGTGCTGATCGCCGAAGGCGCACTGTTCTCCGGCGATTCGTTGTTCCTCGGCGCGGTGGCGCGAACCGACTTCCTGGGCGGGGACGCGGGGACGTTGCACGACACGCTGCACGTCCTCCTCGAACCGCTGGCCGACGACGTGCAGGTCTTCCCGGGTCACGACTACGCGGGTCGAACCTCGAGCACGATCGGCGACGAGCGCGCGAGCAACCCCTGGTTGCGGCTGGGCGACCGCGACGCGTTCGTCGCGGCGCTCACGGCGTCGCCGCCGCCGCGCCCCGCGAACATGGACGACCTCCTGCGCCTGAACCGCGAGGGCCTGGCGATTCCCCCGGCCATCACGCCAGCCGAACTCGTCGCGCGAATCCGCGCCGGCGGCGCCGGCAGCGTGATCGACGTGCGGACCCTCGAGGAGGTGGTCTCTGAGCACGTCGCCGGCTCGCGCTTCATCCCGATGGACGAGATTCCGGATCGGATCGACGAGGTGCTCGCCGTGCCGGCGCCGCGCCTGCTGGTCTGCCATCTCGGTTCGCGTGCCCAGGCCGTGTACGACTACTTGACACGGGCCGGCGTGCGCGGCTTGCAGGTGGTGGTCGGCGGGATGGTGGGGTACCGCCGCGCGGGCGGGGAGATCGAGTCCGGCGGGATCGATGCCGACGGGCCGCGTTCGTTCGGATGCGCGGCCGCACCGCCGAGTGCCTGTGCCGCGCCGTCGCTGCCGCCGACCGACGGCTGCGCGGCGTCGCATCGCCCTCCGCCCCTTCACGGCGATGCGGGTTCGTGACCGCGTGACGCACGGAGACGGCGTGGACGTCCAAGCCATCGATCCGGCGACGGGTAGGGTGCTCGCATCCTGGTCACGCACCGAGCCCTCCTCGGTCGATCGCGCGATCGAGTCGGCACGCGTCGCGCAGCGAGCCTGGGCCGAACGCGATCCCGAGGCGCGGGTCGCGCCGCTCGCCCGCGCGACCGAGGTGCTGCGTGCCCGCGCGCCCGCGCTCGCGATGCTGCTCGCCGACGAGATGGGTCGGCCCGTCCGCGAGGGACGCGCGGAGATCGGCCGTGCGATCGAGATGCTCGACCACCTCGCGCGTCACGGCGTGCGCCACCTCGCGACCGAGCGCGTGTCGGCATCGGCGCCGCGCACGTTCGTGCGCATCGATCCGTTGGGTGTGATCCTCGCGACGCTCGACGGCGTGAACGTTCCCGAGGACGTCGTCCAAGCGTTCGCCGCGGCGCTCGTGGCGGGCAACGCGGTGGTGGCGCGACCCGATCCGCGCGCGCCGGCGACGGCGCTGGCCCTCATGCAGGTGTTCGATGCGGCCGGACTCCCCGGTGGGCTCGTCCACGTCGTTCGGATTCCGCAGGACGAGGCGCAGGCGTGGGCCGCCGATCCCCGCGTGGACGGCGTGCAGGCGCGAGGCGATGCGGACGCGGTGCGGACGTTCGCCGAAATCGCCGCGCGCCGCGGCGTCCCGGCGATCACGGAGAGTCCGTCGAACGACGCGCTGGTCGTCCTCGGCGACGCCGATCTCGACGACGCGGTCGAGGCCGCCGTTCGCGGACGATTCGCCTCCGCGGGTCAGTCGCGCCGCTCACCGCGTCGTTGGATCGTGTCGAGTGCCCTGCTCGAGCGCTTCGAGCGGGCGGCGATCGACCGCATGAACCGGCTGGTGGTCGGTGCGCCGCGGGACGCGCGGACCGACCTCGGCCCGCTCGCGGACGAGGCGACCGCGCGCCGGGCGCGCGAACGGGTCGAGGCGGGACTCGACGCGGGTGCGACGCGTCGCGCCGTCGTCCCGGTCGAGAACGCGGGCGCCGCCTGGTTCGGGCCGGTGCTCCTCGGCGACGTGGAGCCGGGTGCGCCGCCCTTCGACGACCTCGTCGCGGGGCCGGTCGGCGCGCTGATCGCGGCGCGCGACGACGCGCATGCGATCGCCCTCGCCGAGGCGCTGTCCCGGCTCTCCGTCTTCGCCGCCGCCAACGCCGATACGCTGGAGAGCATCGACGTGAACCCCTTCATCGTCCGCCCGAAGGGGCAGGGTGCCGTCGCCGTCGACGCCCTAATCG
>CAZPGF010000173.1:0-3981 GCA_964586025.1 uncultured Planctomycetales bacterium | reverse complement strand
GAAGCGCCCGATCTCGGCCTCGATCAGGCCAACCTCGCTTGTTCTGGGCCTAGCGGAGGGACGGCTTCGCAGATCGGGGGCGCTCAGGCCGCCGTGTCGGGCTCGAGTGGCCAACCACACGTCGCCCTCCACGGCGACCTTCCGCTCCCCGCCTGCGAACCCGGACCGGCGGTGGAGGCGAAGGAACAGCACGCCTTGGGCGGATCGGCCGCCATCGGACTTGCGCGCGGATCGCACGGGCTGAACGATTACCTCGTCGCGTAACCGTTCAGGGGGTCTCTGACCTTACGGACATGCGGCTTTGCACACTACCGGGTCGCGCTCAGGGCCACGTCGAGCAGGTCGCCGACGTGGCGCGCGCTGCGCGCTCCGTACAGCGTGGCAACGCCCTCGTAGGTGCGGAACTCGAGATGGGCGTCGTCGGCCAGGTACGCACAGCCTCCGTTGGCGAGCCCCAGAACCCACGGATCGACGTCGTCCTTCGCGACGGCCGCTTCCTCCCAACCCCGACCGATCTCGGTGGTCGCCTCGCCCGAGGACCACAGCCACGCGAGGTCCTTTCCTTCGCCGGGGACATCGATCCGCACGACCCCCGCGAACAGCGGCTCACGTCCGACGAGATCGTCGAGGTTCATGCGCACGCCGAACGCGCCCGGTCCGGTCGCGGCGACGAATCGCAGGTCCGGGAGGAACAGACTCCACGCCAAGACGTTCAGCGGAAGCATCAGCGAATCCGCGAGCACGGCCGACGATCCGCCCTGGAAAAACGGACGGTCGGCGGCGTCGTGCAGCGCGAGGCCCGACCCCCACCCGACGACCACGCGGGGCGTCCCGGGATCGCGCTCGGCGCACGCGAAGGAGATCGCCGCCTGGGCATGCCGATCCGCCGCGAGAACCCGCTCCACGAGCGGAGGGCGGGTCCCGGGGAAGGCGCGCCGCGCGAGTTCGTCGAGACGGGCGGCGCCTTGGCTCCCTTCCCGGCTGGACGCGGGCGACACGTCGCCGAGGGCACCGTTCACGAAGACGACCGGCACGCCGCCGAGCGCAGCCCCGAATCGCTGCGCCAGGGCGGTCGCCAGATCGCCGTCGAAGCGAGCGTGCGACCGGCGCAACACCGTCGGGTGGATCGCCGCGTGCAACAGCGTTCCCGAAGGCGAGCCGTCGGATCGTCGGACGAGCAACGCGGCGAGGCGGTCGTTCGGTTCCCCCCCGACGCCGCGCCGCTGGCCGAGGGGCTGCGCGGGGTCGAGCGTCACCTCGGCCCACGACAGGGACGCCTCGGTCGCCGCGGTTCGGGCCGCGCGGATCGCGTCCACCGTCGCGTTCGTGATCGCCGCCTCGACGCGCGGATCGAAGTGGTCCGTGCCCGCGATCGCCGCGAACCGCTCGCGGCGAAACCCCCCCGGCCCGCTGTGGGTGTGGGTCGCCGCGAGGATCAGACCGCCCGGTCGCACGCCGTCCGCCGCGAGGCGCTGTGCGACCGCGTCGTGGAGGGGGCGACTGCTCGTCACGAGGTCGAGGGAGACGACGACGAGGGGGGCGCCGCCGCTCGCCTCGATCCACAGCGCGCGGGCACCCATCGATTCGCCCCGGTCGGGCCCCTCCGGATGGCGGAACAACGCGCGACGCGGTGCGCCGTCCCCGTCGCGCGCCCCTTGATGCGCGAACGACAACGCGCCGATGGGTCCTAGGCCCCCGTACGCCGGCAGTCCGATGCGGCGTGGGGGACTCCCCCACCCGGCGAGAGGCGTCTCGGCCGGCAGATCGAAGGTCGCCGCACCGAACCCGGCCCGTACGGCGCCGAAAGCGGAGGCGCGGACGGCATCGACGACGCGTACCGCCCCGGGCGGATCGGTCGGGGTGCGCAACGCACCGACGACGGACCAGACCACGACGTGCGCGGCGGCGGCGAGTCGGAAGAGGCGACGCCGCCGAGGCGCCCGGCGAATCCACGCGAGAGCGGCCTCGACCAGAGCCGCGACGACGAGCGCGGCGGCCGCGCCCCACGGAATGCCGTAGGTCGCCGCGACCATCCACCCGCCGACGCCCGCCAACACCGCCGGCACGAGGCGTCGGGCGAGGAACGAGATCAGGCGCCGCACGCGATCCGCCCTTCGGCCACTCCCCATCTCCCGCGGGCCGAACGGGCGACTTGCCGCGCTCGTCGGCGAGAGCATACGGGAGCATCGACCCGAGCCGATCGGGACATCGTGCCGACACCGCGCTCGCACGGTTTCCGGCCGTCTCGGAGCCAACGGACGTGCGGTGAGGGCGACGGGTGGGACGGCGCGTGGTCGACGCTTCGGAGCGTCGTCGGACTCGCGGGCGCGTGCCGGGACCGGCGCGCCGAAACGGAGGGGGGCGCGCCTTCGCGTGGGCCGCGATCGTTCCTGCGGCGAACGGTGAACCGCCGCCAGGGCCGCGCGAAAGGGGATCGCATGGCGAGTGGGGCGATACTGACGCCTTCCACCGCGTTTTGGAGCATCGCGTCCATGGCTCGTCATCGCGTCGTCTTTCTTCCCGGGGACGGCATTGGTCCCGAGGTCGCCGCCGCCGCGCGCGAGGTCGTCGACGCGGCCGGCATGGACATCGAGTGGATCGACGAGGAGATGGGGCTCGGCGCGTACGAACGTTTTGGCGACGCGCTCCCACGCCAGGTGATCGAGGCGATCGTCGATTGCGGCGTCGCGTTGAAGGGCCCGACGACGACGCCGATCGGTCGCGGGCACGTCTCCGCCAACGTGCGTCTGCGCAAGGAACTCGAGCTGTTCGCGAACGTCCGCCCCGTGAAGACGGTGCCGGGCCTCGAGACGCGCCACGGTCCGATCGATCTCGTGATCGTCCGCGAGAACACCGAAGACCTCTACGCCGGTCTGGAGAACGAGGTCGCGCCCGGAGTCGTCACCTCGATCAAGGTGATCACGGACAAGGCATCGCGCCGCATCTCGCGGTTCGCGTTCGAGTACGCGGAGCGCTGGGGTCGCAAGCTCGTCACGGCCGTCCATAAGGCGAACATCATGAAGAAGGCCGACGGCCTCTTCCTGCAATGCGCCCAGGAGGAGGCCGCGCGCTTCGCCGGACGTGTCGCGTTCTCCGATGTCCTCGTCGATGCGCTCTGCATGCATCTGGTCACGCGGCCCTCCCGCTACGACGTCCTGCTGCTCGAGAACCTCTACGGCGACATCGTGAGCGACCTGGCGGCGGGTCTGATCGGCGGACTCGGCCTCGCACCGGGCGGCAACTACGGCGAAAAGGGCGCGGTATTCGAAGCGATCCACGGAAGCGCTCCCGACATCGCCGGCAAGGGCATCGCGAATCCGATCGCCATGATCCTCTCCGCCGCCATGATGTGCCATCACCTCGGCGAGCCGGGGCGTTACCGCCGGATCCGCCGCGCGGTGGCCGCGGTGACGAGCACGCGCAAGGACTGTCTGACGCCAGACCTCGGCGGCCCCGCCACGACCAGGCAACTGACGCAGGCGATCATCGAGGAGGTGGCGCGTACGCCCGTGGAGGCCTAGCACCGACGTACGCGTTCAGGGGGTCTTCGACCTTTCGAACGTGCGGCTTCGCAGATCGGGGGCGATCAGGCCGCCGTGTCGGGCTCGAGTGGCCAACCACACGTCGCCCTCCACGGCGACCTTCCGCTCCCCGCCTGCGAACCCGGACCGGCGGTGAACGTGAAGGGAAGGCACGTCCCGGGCGGAACGGTCGCCATCGGAGTTGCGCGCGGCGCGCGGGGCCTGAACGGTTGCGCACCGACGTATCCGTTCAGGGGGTCTCTGGGTAACCGTTCGCGGGTTCGGCGCTATGGCGGCAGGAGCGATGGCGCGGGCGACCCGGCAAGCGATGCTTGCACGGCCTGCGCGATGAATCGGAACGACGACCTCCTCTGCTGAGCGCAGGTCGCCAATGTTGTCCAGATTTGTTCCGTCCCCGACTGGTGTTGACTCTTCGCGACCCTCGGAATCCTTCCGTTGG
>CAZPGF010000172.1:0-4023 GCA_964586025.1 uncultured Planctomycetales bacterium | reverse complement strand
CGAGGCGCACCTCCTCCCCGTCGCCGCGCCGCACGCGGAGCCCGGCCTCGGGCACGGGATCCGGCGCCGGCCCGGAGAACCCGCCGGGCGTCCCCTCATGCAGCGCGCCGATCGGGGCCGCCCCGGCCGGCGCGTCCGCGGCGAGGACATCGATGCGGCCAGCGCCGGCCCACTCCGCGCGTTCGAGCATGAGGCGGTCGGCGACGAAGTCGGCTCGTTGGCCCGCGGCCGAGCGGGCGGCCTCGGCGGCGAGCCAAGGGACCAACAACGCGATCGCGTCGCGCCGTGGGCGCCCAGCGGGAATCGCCTCCGGACCCCATGCGAGCGCGACCACGCTTCCCGCGCCGAGTTCGCGTTCGGCGGCGAAGACGGCGCTCGATGCGTCCCCCGCCGCACGGCGTGCCATCGCCAACCCATGCGCGTCGTCGTGAAGTTCCACGTCGTGGACCCATTCGATCACGGGCCATGCGATGCGCCCGAATGCGCCCTCCATGGGGTCGAGGCCCCATGGACCGGCACGCCGATCCTCGCCACGACGCTCGCTTCCGGCGAACTCGGCGAGGCGACGGCGGATCGCCCCCGCGTCGTCGAGGATCGCGATGTCCTCGGGGCGCGCGGCCAAAGGAATCAGCGCTTCCGCGGCACGTTCGACCCGGGAGAGAAACGCAAACAGCCGCGCGTCGGCGCGTGCGAGCGCGCGTGCCGCTTCGGAGGGATCGCCCGGTGACGGGCGATCGGGATCGCCGTCGCCGATCACGACCACGAATCGCTCGCGCGCGGGCTCGCTGCCGGCGAGACGGGCAGCGGCTTCCACCGCCGCGAGCAGGTCGGTGTCGCCGCGCGCGACGATCGCGTCGAGAGCGCGCTCTAGATCCACGCGCCGGGGCTCGTCACCCCCCGCGACGAAGCCTCTGTCGAGGGGCGCGCCGTCGGGCGTTCCGGCAAAGGGGAGGATGGCGACCTGCTCGTCCGCGGGCAGCGCCCGAAGGAACGCGCGAACGGCATCGCGCACATGCTCGAGGGCTCCGTCGGCCATGCTTGCGCTCCGATCGAGCGCGATCGCCCACGCGCGGCGCGTCGTCGGCGCCCGCCTCATGCGAAACGGCAGGAGGTCTCGTTCGAACACGCTGCCGGACCAACCACCGACCCGGCCCGCATCGGGACCGCCGAAGACGACCAGCCGTCCTCCGCCGGCGACGTGGCGCACCAGCGCATCGACGTGCGGCGCGATCGCCGCGACGGGCAAATTCGAGATCACGAGCGCGTCGGCTCCGATCCATGCTTCCGGCCGAAGCGACGGTGCGACACGCAGACGCACGCCGGGCGGCACGGTGTCGGGGAGTTCGAGGTCACCGACCAGGACGACGACGGGCTCGGCGGAAGGCGGCGGCAACGCCAGCGCATCGTTGCCCGGATCGTCGTCGGGCGTGCCGGGGGCGAACAGGAGTCGGACCTCGTACGGCGCGGCGACGGGAGTCCGGTCGAGGAGCCGCCGCGCGATCCGTGCCCCCGGCACCAACGACAGCGATTCGCGCGCGATCTCGCCGCGTCCGGCCTGCGAGAGCACCACATGCGCGGAGCCCGCGGTCTCGGACTGGACGACGACGTCGGCGGCGAGGGCGTCGCCGTCCCGGACCAGGCGCGCCTGGTCGAAGCCGGCGTCCAGGGGAGGCCGCTCGGGCGGCGCGGTCGAGACGCGTCCACCGGCGGAACGGGCCGAGGCGGCCGCGCTCTCGACCCCGGCCTCGGTGGAGCGACCGTCCGAGACCAGGAGGACGTCCCGTCCCGGAGCCCGGGCCGCCGCGGCCCGCAGGGCGCTCTCGAGCCGGCTCCCGGCCCGGTCGAGTTCCTCCTCCCGGACGGGGCCACGGACCGGCAGGACGTCCCCCGCGACGAGGAGCCTCTCGGTTGCGACCTCGACGGCCGGGAGGGGGGCGCCGATCCGACCGCCGGTCGAGCGGGAGACGTCCAGCACCAGCACCGGCGGCGGAACCTCTTCCCCGGCCAAGCGGGGCCGGGCGGCGGCGACGCCCGCCAGGAGCAGGATCAGAAGCCGCGGAATCCAGGGTTCCCGTCGCGACACGTCTCCCGAGGCTACGGCGCCCCGGGCAGATCGCTTCGGTTTCCGGGTGGTCACCGGCGCGTCTTTCGGGCACCATGCCCGGACGTGCCCCCGAGTTGGGGGCCCCGGGAGGTGCCATGAACAAGGCAGAGGTCATCGATGCGGTGTCGCGGATCCTGGGCTCGAGCCGAGCCGAGGCGGAGCGGGCGCTCGGTGCGGTCACGGACGCGATCGTCGAAGGCCTCGTCAAGGACGGCGACGTGGCGATCCTCGGCTTCGGCACGTTCAAGAAGTCCCTGCGCCGCGCGCGCACGGGCATCAATCCCGCGACGAAGGAGAAGATCCAGATCCCGGAGTCGGTCGGTGTGTCGTTCCGTGCCGGCAAGGGCCTGAAGGAACGCCTCCCCCTCGGCTGAAGGCGCCGGGCGGACGCCGTCCGCTGGCCGCTAGGCCTCGATCGTCCCCGCCGAAAGAACCGCATCGCCGACGTAGGTGACGAGGGCCTGACCGGCGGCAGGCGCGAAGACCGGCTCGTCGAAGCGCACGCGGATCGTGTCGGCGGCCGGGACATCGAGCCATCCGGAGGCGGGCGGACCGGCATGCCGGATCCGTGCACGCACGCGGACCGCGCCGACGAGCGCGTCGGCATGCGGGACGTCGATCCAGACCACATCGCGCGCTCGGACCTCCCGGGTCTCGAGCGCCTCGCGCGGCGCGACCTCGACCACGCCGCTCCCCGGATCCACGCGGTGGACGTACCGACGGACGCCGAGCGCTGGCAGGCCGTGGCGCTGACCGCGCGTGTAGCCGAGCGCGCCTTCATGGCGCCCGACGACGCTCCCCTCCTCGACCAGGTCTCCGGGGCGATCGACATCGGCGCCGACCGATCGAAGCCACCCGCGGACGCCGCCCTCGGCGGGAAGGAAGCACAACTCCTGGCTGTCCGGCTTGTCGTGCACGGGAAGACCACGACGCTTCGCCTCGTCGCGTACCGCCGCCTTCAGCGAGTCGCCCAGAGGGAATCGGGCGAGGGATCGCTGCGTCTCGTCGAGACGGCAGAGCATGTACGTCTGATCTCGCGCCTCGTCGCGCGCCGTGAGGAGCCGCCAGCGACCCCGCGCGCCCGGCGCACGGCGCGCGTAGTGACCGGTCGCGATGGCCTGCGCCCCGCACCAGGCGGCGACTTCGGCGAGGCGACCGAACTTCACGTCTCGGTTGCACAGGACACACGGCAGCGGCGTGCGCCCGCGCTCGTACTCGGCGCGGAACGCGTCCTGGATCGCTCCGAACGCCTCGCGCGCATCGACGACATGAAACGGAATGCCGAGGCGCGCGGCGATGGCCCGTGCGTCGCGCGCATCGTCGAGCCCGCAGCAGGAACGCGAGCCGCCGGTCGAGCCGCCGTCCGCCTCCACCCCGGTGCGCAGGTGGACCGCGATCACCTCGTGACCCGCGTCGACCAGGCGCGCTGCGGCGACGGCGCTGTCGACACCACCGGAGAGGGCCGCCAGGATGCGCACGGTGCCGTCCTTTCACGTCCCCGAACGCGTCTGTCGGGGTGGTCGGGAGCCCCGTACGATACGCCGCCCCGGAGGTCTCGATGATCGACGCCGCGCTGTTCATCTCCATCCCCCTTGCCGCCGACGCGCCGGCGGAGGGCGGGGGCGGCGGCCTGGGCGGCCTCGAGAACCTGCTCGGCCCGATCCTGATCGTCTTCCTGATCTTCTACTTCCTCGTGCTGCGTCCCGGCTCGCGGGATCGCAAGGCGCGCGAGGAGAAGATGCGAAACCTCCAACGCGGCGCGAAGGTGGTCACCAACGCCGGCATCCACGGCACCGTCGTGGCGATCGACGAGGACACGGTCACCCTGCGGGTCGACGACAAGAACAACGTCCGCATCCGCTTCGCGAAGGCCGCCATCTGGCAGGTCCTGGACGCGGGAACACCGCCGGCCCCCGACG
>CAZPGF010000171.1:0-4096 GCA_964586025.1 uncultured Planctomycetales bacterium | reverse complement strand
CAACGGCTGCCGGCCGCCGAAGCGGCGGCGCGTCTGATCCGCAGCAGCGAGCGACAGGAGACCACAAAGACATGCGAATTCGTTGGCGCAACTTCGAGCTCCCCTCCCAGGTCCGCCTGGATCAGGGGACGGCGTCCGACCGCTATGGCAAGTTCATCGTCGAGCCGTTCGAGAAAGGATTCGGCACGACGGTCGGCAATGGCCTGCGGCGTGTGCTGCTGTCGTCGATCGAAGGGACTGCGGTCACCTCGGTCCGGATCGACGGCGTCGTGCACGAGTACTCCTCGGTGCCGGGGATGCTCGAGGATGTCACGCACATCATCCTGAACATCAAGAAGCTGCGCGTGCGCATGCACACCGATGCGCCGTGCACGCTGCGGATCGACGTCTCCCGCGAGGGCGAGGTCACGGCGGCCGACATCGAGACGGATCACAACGTCGAGATCGTCAACACCGACCTGAAGATCTGCACGCTGACCGAGAACGTGCGCTTCTACTGCGAGATGCAGGTGCGCAAAGGTCGCGGCTACGTGACCGCCGAGGAGAACGTCAGCGAGGATCTCGAAGTCGGCACGATCCCGGTCGACTCGATCTTCAGCCCGGTCTACCGCGTCAAGTACGCGATCGAGAACACGCGCGTCGGCAAGTTGACGAACTACGACCGCCTGATCCTCGAGATCTGGACCGACGGCACGATCACGCCCGAGCAGGCGCTCGTCGAGGCCAGCAAGATCTACCGCAAGCACCTCAACCCCTTCATCCAGTTGTTCGACGTGGGGAAGGAACTCGTCGTCGACCGCTCGCTGGAGTCGGTCCTGCCGACGATCCCGTCGGCGCCGCCCGCCGCGGTGCCCGCCGTGTCGATCCCGTCGTCGCCGGCCTCCGCGGCCTCGACGGGGGGAGACGACCTGAAGGATCTCCGTCGCAAGATCGAGTTGCCGATCGCGGCGCTCGACCTCTCGGTGCGCGCGAGCAACAGCCTCGAGGCCGAGGGCATCCAGACGATCGGCGATCTCGTCGGCCGCTCTCACGACGACCTGATGAACCTCCCGAACTTCGGGCGGACCTCCCTCCGGGAGATCACGCGCAAGTTGGAGGAGATGAACCTGCGTCTCGGCATGGACGTGGACGACATTCGCGGAGGTATCTGACATGCGTCACCGCGTCGCCGGGCGGCGTCTCGCCGCCGATACGCAACACCGCCTCGCCATGCGTCGCAATCTGGCGCGCGGCCTCTTCCTGCACAGCCGCATCATCACGACCCAGGCGAAGGCGAAGGCCGTTCGTCCGTTCGTCGAACGCCTCGTAACGCGCGCCCGCCGGGCGTACCGGCTGAAGGACACGGACCGTCCGGCCTACGTCCACCAGGTGCGGTTGCTCGCGCGCGACGTGCCCGACCGTGAGTTGCTGCGGTTCCTCGTCGAGACGATCGCGCCGACGATGCAGGATCGACCCGGCGGTTACACCCGGATCGTTCGGGACGCGCACAACCAGCTCGGCGACAACGCGCCGCGCGTGGTGTGGGAGTTCATCGATCGTCCGGAGCGCTCCTCCGACGAGGCCGTGGCGGTCGAGTGAACGCGCGGCGGGCCGGTCCCGGCAAACCGCCGGGCGTGCCCACGTCGATCGAGGTCGGCCTCCCGCGCGGCCTCGCCGAGTCCGGCACGCCGGTGGCGTCGGGGCACCGCCTCGTCGCACCGCTCGATCGCGGCGCGCTTCTCTGGGACTTCATCGAGACGTTCGTCACCTCCCGTCGCCAGTTCCGCGGCATCCATGCCCTCTACGACCACCGCGTGCTGGAGGCCGCCGCGCGGCGCGGCGTCTCGCGCGAGGCGCTGAAGCTCCCTCCGCGGGAACTCTTCGCGCTGTTCCACCTCACCCGACTCGAACACCTGCGCGACAACCGACTCTACGCACTTCGGAGAATGACGCGCGCGGTGTTCGGGGACGAAGGCGACTCCGGTTTGATGGACGTCTACTGCGGCCACATCTACCACGAGATGTCCATCCTTTCGCGAGAGCATCGCTCGGTCGGTCGCTTCGTGGTGCGCCACGATCCCCGTCGCTACAAGCGCCTTTTCGAGGAGGTGAGCGGTTACTACCCCGAGCGCCTCCGTCGCGTGCGGCAGTTCTTCCAACTCGCCATGCGTCGCTTCGAGGAACTCCTGCCGACCTGGAGCCGGGAGCGGGTCGTCGTGCGGTCGGCGTGGCTCTTCGGCGATGCGCTCGCGCGCCGTGCCTGGGGCGAGGGGCGCGAGGCGCTCTACCAGCGCATGTATCCACGTGGCGGAGCCGTCCGCGGCTACGTCGAGGCGGCCCGCAGTTTCGACGCGTCGGGATTCACCACCCACGCTCGAGCGGCGCTCGACGACGCCGAGCGCGTCGCGAAGACCTCGCGTGCCGGGCGGGTGCTCCTCGCCGACGAACGGCAGGCGCTCGATGACGGCCGCAAGTTGCGGACGCTCCTCGACGAGCGCGGCGCGGTAGCCTGATCGGACGCCCATGGAGACGAGCGCCTCCCCCGCCCCGCGGACGGTCTGGTACGAGACGTACGGCTGCCAGATGAACGAACTCGACGCCGAGTTGGTGCTCGGCGACATGGCGCGACGCGGCTGGTCGCGCGTCGGACGCATGGAGGACGCCGACGTCCTGCTCGTCAACACCTGCTCGATTCGTGAGCATGCCGAGGACAAGGTCTGGAGCCTGCTCGGTCGCGCGCGCCTTCTGAAGCGGCGCCGACCCGAGGTCAAGGTCGCCGTGATGGGCTGCATGGCGCAGCGGGTCAAGGAAGAGGTGGTCGAACGCGCTCCGCACGTCGACCTCGTCCTGGGCACGTCGACGTTCCGCCATGCCGTCGAGGACATCGAGGACCTGTTCGCCGGCGGCGGCACGATCGTGCGGACACGGCTTCGGCCCGATCCGGAGTTCCTTCCCGACGCCGACCGCAACGTGACGGTGCGTCCGGATCGCTTCCGCGCGTACGTGAACGTGGTCCGTGGCTGCAACCACGCCTGCAGCTACTGCATCGTGCCGTTCACCCGCGGTCGCGAGGTGTCGCGGCCGATCGACGACGTGATGCGCGAGGTCCGCACGCTCGTCGACGACGGCGTGCGCGAGATCACGTTCCTCGGCCAGAACATCAACACCTACGGGTGCGACCTCGGCGCGCCGTTGCTCCCGGACCTGCTCGACGCCGCGTCGCGGGTCGACGGCCTGGACCGCCTGCGCTTCCTGACGAGCAACCCCTTCGACATGACGGAAGGGATGATGCGACGCTTCGGGGAGATCCCGAAGGTGATGCCCTGGCTGCACATTCCGGCACAGTCGGGAAGCGACGCCGTCCTCGGGCGGATGAAGCGCACCTACACGGTCGACCAGTACCGCGAGGTCGTCGGGTGGGCGCGTCGCCACATCCCCGACGTGGAGATCACGAGCGACTTCATCGTCGGATTCTCCGGCGAGACCGACGCCGAGTTCGAGGCGACGGCGGAACTCGTTCGCGAGATCGGCTTCCTTCAGACCTACGTCTTCAAGTACAGCCTGCGCCCGCGCACCCACGCCGCGCGCCAGTTGCCGGACGACGTGCCCGAGTCGGTCAAACGCCAGCGCAACATCGAGTTGCTCCGCATCCAGGACGAGGGCGCGTGCATCCGCAACCAGCGCCTCGTCGGCCGCCGCGTCGAGATCCTCGTCGAGGGCGTCTCCAAGACGGATCCTCGCCGCGTGACCGGGCGAGACACGAGCCATCGCCTGGTCCACTGCGACGGCACCGCCGACCTCGCCGGCCACCTCGCCGTCGTCGAGATCGCCGAGGTCCACGCCCACAGCCTCGTCGGGCGCCTGGTTTCGGTCGAGGGGACCGCGCGCTGAAGTCCAGGCGTTCCGAAGTCCGGGCGCGGGGCTACGCTGCCGGTCGGGAGGGTCGATGCCGGGGTTCACGGAGTCGGATCGTCCGAGGCTCGATCGCGCGATCGCGCTCGCGCGCATGGGAGTCGGCTTCGTCGAGCCGAATCCGCCGGTCGGCTGCGTGATCTCGTGCGCCGACGGCGTCGTCGGCGAGGGCTGGCACCGTCCGTACGGCGGAGCCAATGCCGAG
>CAZPGF010000170.1:0-4125 GCA_964586025.1 uncultured Planctomycetales bacterium | reverse complement strand
CCCGCGTCGCTCGCCGGGTCTCCACCTCTGTCGCTCCGGCCGCTGCGGCGGCGGGAGGTGGGCCATGGAAGCCGAAGCGGCTACGACCGCAGAAGAATGAGCGTAAGCGCCCAGGGGGTACAGCGCCCGCTGGCGCACTGCCGCCGGTAGGGCGTGATGCGGCGATCGACACACTCACGAAGCAGGGCCTCGATGCGAAACGTGCTGGCCAATGGTGGGAATCGGGATCTGGTCCCCGAACAGTCGAGCCTCTGACGGTCAAGAAGCAGTTCCGGCGGTATGCCTCTGTCCCAGGCGACGAGGGCAAGGGCTATTTCCTCACCGACATGGACGCCCCCGTCTACAAGTCAAGCGCCGATGCAGCCAAGGCGCTCGACTTGAAGAATCCTCCCCAGTACGTGCAGATCGTCGAGATCACCGTGCGAGTGGATGCGATCAAGTCTGGTGTGGCCAAGGGCGCTACAGACGCGGTCCAATATGCATTGCCCAGGAATGACGTGTACCGAATCATCGACGAGGTGCCGCTCCGATGAGGAACCAATCCGTCATTGTCGCGCTTCGGAGGGCCGTCGCTCTACTTGAGCGGCCCCTCACGTCGCGGGATCTCGCTGACAAGTGGGACGTGCGCGCCCAAGCCTCGTTCCTGAGATGGATGAAGGATCTCCTGGCCAAGGCAGAACTTGGGGCGGACATCAGCGGTGAGTGCAAGATGATCGGGCGCAATCTCGACTACATCGAGTCGGGGCCGCTCTACGAGGCAGTCAGTTCCGTGCAGGAAGTCTCGCGTGGCACATAGTGACCGCATGCCATGCGCAGCGACCTACGCCGGGGTGAGGAGGGACGGCGTCGGGCCGGCGATGAGGCGAGCGCGAATTGTGTCCTCAAGGAAGCCGAGGATCGATCTTCCCTGCGCTCGAAGGCTCTCACACACCGTGAGCATCCGCTCGACGAAGCGCGAGCCCCATCGGCTCGCTGACCCGAAGGAGGTCTTGCGCCACAGGACCGCCTTCCGCAGGGCGCGCTCTGCGGCGTTGTTCGTCGGCTCGACTCCCTCGACCCGGGCGAACGTCCACAGCGCCGCGCCGTACTCGCGCAGGTCCTTCGCGATCTTGCTCGCGGCCGGGACCGGGCTGTTGACGTGC
Source organism: uncultured Planctomycetales bacterium (assembly GCA_964586025.1). Classification (GTDB taxonomy): domain Bacteria; phylum Planctomycetota; class PLA2; order PLA2; family JAEUHO01; genus JACKGW01. The sequence continues at coordinate 2,983 of CAZPGF010000170.1, read as the reverse complement.
CGCGCCAGCAGGTGCTTCAACTGGAGCCGCAGCGGTGCGAGCCAGCGCCGCGACCGTCCCCACCGAGATCCTCGCCTTCTCGCCGAAGAGCGCCACGGAGACGTCGGCGGCCTCGCGGCGACTGATCCGGCAGCGTCCCGTGAGGAGCGCGAGGATGGCCTGGAAACGCGGACCGACACAGCCGGCGGGCACACCCGCGGGCAGGTCCGCTGTCGTGACCTCGCCGCAGTTCGGGCAGCAGGCCTCGTTGAGCACGTACTCGGTGACCTCGGCTACGGTCGGCGGGATCTCGACGACGTGGTGGCGCCGCGCTTCGCCCGTGGCATCCTCGGGGCGGAGGCGACGATGGCACTTCCCGCAGCGCTCGGCCGCGGCCGGGACCCGGTGATCCACCTGCTCGGGCGGAAAGGGCCTGCGAGTCGTGCCCTTGTGCCCGGGCTGGCCTCCCGGCCGGCGCCCGGTGGGCTTGCGACTCCGCCGCTCCTTCCACGGCTTGTCCGATGATGGCGGCTGGGAGGAGTTCGTAGAGTCGGCGTTGAGTCGCGCCGTGAGTTCGCGGATCTTCTCCTGAAGGATCTCGTTGTGCTCGCGCAACTGCCGGTTCTCGCGCAGCAGCCTGGCGCGGTAGGCTTCGAGATGACGGTTGCGGGCCTCGAGGTCTGCGATCCTCCTCTCGAACCCAGCTCGCCGGGGAGAGAGAGGACATTGCGATGGCCACATGACGATAGGTCGGCACGCCTCGGCGCGGCCTTTACCCCCTGAACGGTTACGTTCCGCCGCACCGACCGGGCCCCTCGATAGCGCGCCGACACGGGGACGGCGACGGCTCGAGGCGAAGGGATCGCCGCGCAGGACGGGCGGGCCCTTGGCCTGGGCGCTACGCCGGCAACTGCTGGGTGACGCAGTGGATCGCACCCATGCCTTCGACGAAGCGCTCGCAGCGGATCGGCACGACGGTGCGTCGCGGGAAGCAGCGACGGAGGACCGCCAGCGCCGTGCGATCGGAGGGCTGACCGAACACCGGTGCGCAGACGACCCTGTTCGCGATGTAGAAGTTCGCGTAGCTGGCCGGCAGCGGTCGTCCGTCGCCGCCCATCACCGGACGCGGCATCGGCAGCGGGATCACCGTCAGGCGACGACCGCGCGCGTCCTCCATCGCCTTCAGTCTCCGGAGGTTGTCGTCGAGCGGTTCGAAGTTCGGATCGCTCCGATCCTCTTCGACCGCCGTGACGACGACTCCCGGTGCGACGAACCGCGTGATGTCATCGACGTGACCGTCGGTGTCGTCGCCCTCGATCCCGCGACCGAGCCAGAGGATCGTGCGCGCACCGAGCGTGTCGCGCAGTCGGCATTCGATCTCCGCCCGGTTCAGCGATGCGTTGCGGTTCGGATTCAGCAGGCACTGTTCGGTCGTGAGGATCGTCCCTTGGCCATCCCCGTCGATGGAGCCCCCCTCGAGGGTGAACTCGACGCGCTTCGTCGGGAGGCCGTGGATGGACCGAACCCGCTTCGGCACGTCGTCGTCGGCCATCAGCGCGGCGTACTTCCCGCCCCATGCGTTGAAGCGGAAGTCGAGCGCCATCCGCTCGCGCGACGCCCCGCGACCCTTCGCGACCACGATGGGCCCGGTGTCGCGAATCCATGAGTCCGCCGTCGGCACCCGATGCAGGAGGACGCGCTTCGACGCGCCCGCCGTGGCGAGTCCTTCGCGGGCGCGGCGCTCGGTTTCGGCGTCCTTGACGAGCAGATGGACCGCCTCGCCCGTCCCCACGGCGGCGGCGAGGGCGGCCATCGTCCGCTCCGCGTCGGGGACCGCGTCCGGCCACGTCAACGGGTCGTGAGGCCAGGCGAGCCACGTCGCTTCGTGACGCGCCCACTCCGCGGGCCACGCGAAGCCCGCCTCCCGAGGCGTTCGTGTCCCGCTCGTCATGCGCACGGCTCCGACCCCACCGGTGCGGGGTCAATCACGGTGTGTTCCGTCGCGCCAACGGAGGAGGAGGTCGCCGTAGGCGTCGATTCGTCGATCGCGAAAGAAGGGCCAGCCGGCACGCTGGCGCTGCGTCGCGTCGAGATCGAGCGTGGCGTGCAGCGTGGTAGCGCGGTCCTTCGCCTCGGCGAGGACGGCACCGTCCGGCGCGGCGACGAACGAGCCGCCCCAGAACGTGAGTTCGTCCTCGACGCCGACCCGGTTCACCGCGAGCACGTGAAGACCGTTCGCGATGGCGTGTGCGCGCTGCATCGTGCGCCACGCGTCGTGTTGGACGGGGCGCAGGTCGGCCTCGCCGGCCCAGGTGCCGATCGCGGTCGGATAGATCAGCAACTCCGCGCCGGCCATCGCCATCAGGCGCGCCGCTTCGGGAAACCACTGATCCCAGCAGATCAGCACGCCGAGGCGTCCGACGGCGGTGTCGATCGGCGAGAAGCCCCGGTCACCGGGCGTGAAGTAGAACTTCTCGTAGAAGCGCGGATCGTCCGGGATGTGCATCTTCCGGTACGTGCCGGCGAGGGAACCGTCCGCGTCGAGAACAGCCACCGTGTTGTGGTGGAGGCCCGGCGCGCGGCGTTCGAACAGGCTGGCGACGATCACGGCCCCGTGCCTCGCGGCGACCGGCGCGAGCGCTTCGGTACTCGGACCGGGAATGGGCTCGGCGAGATCCAGGAGGTCCGCGTCCTCGACCTGGCAGAAGTAGCGCGAGCGAAACAGTTCCTGCGTGACGATCAGCCGCGCGCCCTCACGCGCGGCCTCGGCGACGAGATCGACAGTGCGTGCCAGGTTGGTGTCGGGATCGCTCTCGGCATGGGATTGCACGAGGGCGACCGGCAGGGGGCGACGCGCCATGCAAGGGCCTCCGGGCGGCCGATCCTACCCGGGCGGTGCCCGAACGGGCCCTGCCCTCACCCGCGACGCCGCGGGCGATTCGAAGTACCAGCGTCATGCATCGCCTCCAAAGGGGAAGCGGGGCGGAGGTCGAGGCGAGCCGCC
>CAZPGF010000169.1:0-4183 GCA_964586025.1 uncultured Planctomycetales bacterium | reverse complement strand
TGGGCGCGTGCGCTCGGTGGGGCCGATGGCGGGGTCGCCGCGGTGACGCTCGACCGGGCGACCGTCCTGCCCGGCGGCGACCATCGCGGCTTGCGCGAGGCCGATCCGCGCGACCACGGTCCCGGCCTGCGCGCGGCGGCGGGCGTGGGCGCGGCCGCGGAGGCGTTCGATCTCGCCGTCGTCGAGGCATCACCGGAGGACGGCGTGCGGTGGCGACTGCAGCGGCTCGATCGCACCGGCGCAACCGTCAAGCGCCCGCGCGAGATCGGCCGCGTCGGGACGTTGGGGGACATCGTCGCGATCGCATTCGACGGCCACCGCTATCTGGCGCTCCTCGGCGGCACCCACCTCGCGTCGTTCCCGACGGGCGACGGCACGCCGATCGAACTCGATGACATCGAGGCGTTGCCCGCGCCCGGCGGTTGGGAGCGAATCGCCGTGGCGGCGGACGGAACCATCCTGCTCGCGCAAACCACGGAGGCCGGGATCCGCGTCGCGCTGCGCTGACCCGACCGCGCGACGATCGCCCGAACGGATCCGTTGAGGGTCAGGCGTCCGTGCCCGACGCGGGTTCGACCTCATAGAAGATGACGTGCAGATCGCCGCAGCGTCCGCTCGGCTCGGCGGACTCGTCGTCGGCCGCCTCCTCGTCCTCGTCCACCTCGTCCATCGCCCCCGCTTCGAGGATCGCGACGTAATCGCCGACTTCGACCTCGTCCGGCAGCGAGAGTTCCATCGAAGCGTCGTCGATGCGCATCGTCACCGACTTGCCGCGCAACGCATCGAGCTTCGTCGGGGACACGACGAACTCCGCGAACAGGTCCAGATCCACCCGCCACATGCGCGGCGCATACGGCTCGCCGCTGCGATACCAACCGGGGAGCGTCGGATCGCCGCGACGGAACGCGGCGTGCTCCCGGAACAGTGCTTCCTCGCTGTCGAGTTCGCGCCAGACGGCGAGGTCCTCGTGCCAACGGTTCAGCGCCTGCACGACCACCGAACGCACGAGCGCGTCGTCGGGCGAGGGGCCCCACGCCGTCGGATCGACGACGAGCGTGATGTCGCCGTCGTCGTTGACCACGACCTCCGCCGGGAGCACCTCCTCCTCGTCGAACAGTCGCTCCGTCGGCTCGTCGGTGAGTTCGACCTTCTCCACGCCGCCGCGCTCCTCGTCGGTGCATTCGGCGAGGACGGCGCGGATCCGGTCGAGCAGCGGGGGGTGTGCCATGGACGACACTGTCCCTCCGCCCGGGTCGGAAGTTGTGAACCGCCCGGGAGGGGCCATCCTCGCGCCATGAAGATCGTCCTCTCCCTCGTCCTGGCCGCCGCCGTGGTGTGCCCCCTCTTCCACGGAGGGCGAACCCCCGCCGACGACGCGCCGATGCCCGGGGAGCCCGCCGCGCTCCAGCCGACGCCGCCCGTCGCACGCGAGCCCGAGCCAGGCGAGTCCCGCCTCCGCAACGTCCGCCAATTGACGTTCGCCGGCGAGAACGCCGAGGCCTACTGGTCGTTCGACGAGCGGCACCTCGTGTTCCAGGCGACGCGCGGCGACTGGCCGGCGGACCAGATCTACGTGATGGATCGCGATGGCGGCCACGTGCGCCGCGTCAGCACCGGGACGGGCCGCACCACCTGCGCCTACTTCCTGCCCGGCGACGAACGCATCCTGTTCGCCTCGACGCATGCGGCATCGAACGAACCGCCCGAGATGCCCCCGCACGACAGGCGCAAACTCGGCTACGTGTGGCCGATCTTCAACTCGTACGACATCTACACGGCGCGCCGCGACGGCACCGACCTGCGCCCGCTCGTGCAGAACCCCGGATACGACGCCGAGGCGACCGTCAGTCCCACCGGCGACCGGATCGTGTTCACCTCCACCCGCGACGGCGACATCGAGCTCTACTCGATGGCGATCGACGGGTCCGACGTGAAGCGGCTCACGCACGAACCCGGTTACGACGGAGGCGCCTTCTTCTCGTGGGACGGGAAGCACATCGTGTGGCGCGCACCCGCCCGCGACGGATTCGACGCGGAGGAGTTCCGGGAACTGCTCGGACGGCAGCTGGTCCGACCGAGTCGCCTCGAACTCTGGGTGATGAACGCCGACGGATCCGGCAAGCGGATGATCACGAGGAACGGTGCGGCGAACTTCGCGCCCTTCTGGCATCCGGACGGCGTTCACGTGATCTTCGCATCGAACGTTCACGATCCGCGCGGGGCGAACTTCGACCTCTATCTCGTCAACATCGAGACGCTCGCGATGGAGCGAGTGACGCGGTACGAGCGGATGCGGCCCGGTGCGCATCGCTCCGACGATTTCGACGGATTCCCGGTGTTCACGCGCGATGGGAAGACGCTCGTCTGGTGCAGCAACCGCCACAACGCCCGTCCCAACGAGACGAACGTCTTCATCGCCGACTGGGTCGCCGGCCCGGCCGTCGCCGACGGGGCGAAGTCCGAGGCGACCGAACCGGACGAGGAGACGGTCGAGGAGCGCTGACCGCGCGCGCGCCGATCGGCGATACGCTCCCTGTCGATGCGCGCCCCGCTCCAAGACTTCGCCCGCGTCCTCGCAGCCCTGTTCCGGTTCGCCCGGATCGCCTCGTACGCGCTGATCGGCGGGATGCTCTTCTTCTTCGTGTGGCGCCTCGTCGAGGTGACCGCGTGGATCGCGTCACGGAGCGGCGCCGCGGCGACCGCGTTCGTCCTGCTCGTGCTGCTGCTCGCGTGGCTGTTGATCGGACGTCCCGTCGCGCGCTTCCTCGCGATGCCCGCGACGATCCGTCCGCCGCGACTTCCGCCGGAGGACGAGCGCTCATCGCGCGACGTCGAACGCCACCTCGAGTTCGTCGAGCGCTACGTGCGGCGTCTTCCGTCGAACCCGGCGTGGGAAGGGGCGCCCGATGCCGTCGAGGCCGCCGCGACGGCGTGCCGCGAGTTGGCGTTCGAGGCGCGCGGGTTGGATCCCGGCGAGGTCCGCGCGTTCGGCGCGCGCCTGCGAGAGCTCGAGCGACGGCACGTCCAGCCCCTGCTCGCGCCGCTCGATCGCAGGGCGCGGGAGACGATCCGCGCCGAGGCGCTCGCGGTCGGCGTTTCGACGGCGGTGTCGTGGAACGGCACGATGGACGCGTTCCTCGTGCTGTGGCGCAGCTGCAACCTGGCCAGCCGGATCGCGACGATCTACTACGGTCGGCCCGGCGTCCGCGGGACGTTCGCCATCCTGCGCGACGTGTCCGCGGCGACGCTCGCGTCGGCGTACCTGCAGGACCTGACCCAGACCGCGGGCGGCGCGCTCGGCGGCGCGTTCGGCAAGACCCTCGGCACCCTCGCGGGGCCTCTGCTCGAGGGCGGGCTCAACGCCGTGGCGACGCTGCGGATCGGCTACCTCACCCAGGCGAGGTGTCGTGCGTTCGATGCCTGGACCGAGAGGTCGCGCGCCGCCGCCGTGACGGGCGCGTTCGCGGAGGCGTCTCGGCACGCTCGCGACGTGGTCGGCGACATCGTGAGGACGGTCGGCGGCGGCCTCCTGAAACTGCCGGTGCGGATGGTCGGCAAGGCCCTCGAGGGGCTCTCCTTCCTCTGGCGTCGCCCGGACGAAGACGCCGCGCCGGAGGGGGTCCAGGCGTAGGGCCCATTCCGATGGGCCGCCTGCTGCGCCCGGTGCCCCCCTCGATCGATCGCGGGCGGCGGTGCGCGTTCAGGGGGTCTTCGGCCTTGCGGACGTGCGACTTCGCGAATCGAGGTGATCAGGCCTTCAGCGCGGTCACCGCCTGGCGTTGCTGGAGTTCCTGGTCGACGAGCAGGATGCCGCGGCCGTCGTTTCCGACGAGGCGAAGGCGGTTGACGACGTCGCCGACGCCGGCCTCCTCTTCCACCTGTTCGTTCACGAACCATTGGAGGAAGGCGTTCGCGGCGTGATCGCGGGCGGAGATGGCGGTGTCCACGAGCGTGTTGATCCGCTGCGTGACGCCGACCTCGTGCGCCTGGGCCGCTTCGAACACGGCGAGCGGCGTGGCCCACTCGCTCGCGGGGGCCGGAATGGTGCCCAGCCGGACGGTGCCGCCGCGGGTCAGCAGGAAGTCGAAGAACTTGATCGCGTGGAGGTGTTCCTCCTCGGCCTGGCGACGCATCCAATTCGAGAAGCCCGGAAGTCCGTGCGACTCGAACCACGCGGCCATCG
>CAZPGF010000168.1:0-4225 GCA_964586025.1 uncultured Planctomycetales bacterium | reverse complement strand
CGGTCCGGGTTCGCAGGCGGGGAGCGGAAGGTCGCCGTGGAGGGCGACGTGGGGTGGATCACTCAAGCCCGACACGGCGGCCTGCGCCCCCGATCTGCGAAGCCGCATGGCCGCAAGGCCGAAGACCCCCAGAACGGATGCCTTCAGCGACGTCGAGCCGCCAACGACTCCTCGATCGCGCGATCCAGTTGCTCGCCGGAGACGCGCTGGTACCAGGACTTCACCGGTTCACGTCGCGCCGTGAGCACCGTCGTGGTGGGCACGAAGCCCATGTAGTAGGCGTGCACGATCTGCTTCTGATACGTGTTCCACTGAGCGCGGACGCCGATGTCGATGGCCACGACATCGATGTCGCGTGCGCGACGGACGAGCACGGGCAGGAAGTCAGCCGCCTGCAGATCGCTCGCCTTGCTCGAATCGTCGAAGAACACGATCACGACCGGCTTCGTGCCCCGCTCGAGGACGGTGCGCGCGTCCGCGGTGGGAACGATCGACGACGGGTAGCCGGCGACGCGCGGATCGCCGGGAGACTGACGCAATCGCTGCACGTGCGCATCGAGGGTGAGCGCGACGACGTCATCGAGGGGCGGGCGGGAGGCGGTGCTGGTCGGATCGAACGGATCGACGCCCCCACCCGGCAGGCGCGGTTCGGACGCCGGCGCCGTGCCGAGCCCGTCGTCCGCCGGCGTTGCGGCCGGCATGCGGAGCGCCTCGGCCAGGGCGATGCCGAACTCGGCGGCATCGATCCGCCCCGTGAACAGACGCGGCGCACGCCGGTCGGGGGGCAGCACGACGATCGTCGGCACGTCGCGCAGGTAGGTGCGACGCAGCGTGTCGTGCGCGGCATCGTCCGTGGCGCGCGGCTCCGCCTCGATGACGACGAAGTCGTAGCGCCCGGCATCGGCGGCGAGGGTCGGCAGCAAGGCGGCGGCAGCGAGATCGCTCTCGCGCGAGGCGTCGTCGGCGAATGCGACGACGGCCGGACGACTGCCCGGTCGCAATGCGGCGCGAGGATCGGCGCGCAGCAACAGATCCGGCGGATACCCGGGGATCGCCGGGTCGCCCGGCCGGTCCCGCAGGCGAAGCGCGTGGGCGCGTGCCCGCTCCACGGTCGAACGTCCCTCCGTCGGCGCCGCAACGTCGGTCGGAGTCGCGGGGGATGGCCCCGATGCCCTGGGCTGCATCGGCGCGGCCGGAGCGCCCCACGGATCGAACGGCTCCTCCGCGACCGGCGGCCGGGTGGACGCCGGCGGAGTCACGGGATCGGTTTCGCCCGGAGGCGACGCGCTGGGGGCGGGGCCCCCCCCCGCACGCTCCGCCCCCGTCGGCGGAAGGCCGCCGTGGGTGGTGAACCCCCAGGGGTCCTCGCCGGCGGTCGGCGGAGCGACCGGTGCGTGCGTGCCCTCCGCGGGAGGAGCCGGCGGCCCCCACGGGTCGTCGGACGGCACGTCCGCCTCAGCGAACGACGCGCGCTCGCCGGGCAGAAACGGGTAGTCGCTCTCGGGGGGCAGTTCGAGGCCGACGTCCTCGAACGGAAGCGACGACTCCGGCTCTGGCTCGCGGCGGGGCAGGGGTTCCGCTGTCGGACCGGGAGGCAAGGGCGGGGCGGGCTCCACGGTGGGCCCCGGACCGGAACCCGGTGTGGGATCGGACGGCGTCGGCCCGGCGTGGGGCGTGGCGACCGGATCGTGGATCCGGACGATGCCGCTCGGGGGCGGCACGTCGAGCGTCGGTGGCACGTCGAGCGCTTCGATCGGCACGTTCGGAGCGTCGACGACCGGCGGCCTCTCGATCACGCGCTCCGGCCGGTCGGTCCGCGGCTCGAGGGGTGCCTCCGGCGAGGCCGGCGCCTCGGGGGCCTCCGCGTCACCCGAAGGAATTGGACCCAGATCCCACGGATCGCCGGGAGGTAGCGGGGGCATCGCACTGGGCGGCTCCTTGCCCGCGGCTCCCTCCCGCACGGCTTCGGGCGCCACTCCGGTCGGGACCGCCTCGGTGGCCGAAGGCGGGGTGGGAGAGGCCGTTCCGATCTCCGCCGACGGACTCCCCTCGCCCGAACGGGGCTTCGCGCGGCCCTGCGGCACGACGCCGCGCGGCGGCGGAGGCGCCGGATGGTCGCCTCCCCGCACGACCCGACGGGGCGGGGGCGCCGAACGTCCGGGGACGGTCAGGGGCGGCCCCGCGGGCCGGAAGCCGGGAGGGGGTGGAGCCGGGTGTTCGGCCACGAGGGGCACCGCGGGCTCGGTCCGGGATGCTTCCGGGACCTCGGCCGGCGGCGGTGCCGGCTGCTCGGTCGGGGCCGGCTCGGGAGCCGGCGCCGGGGGGTCGTCGGCGACGGCGGATGGTCCGAACGCGAAGGCCGCGAGCAACGGCAACGCGAGCCCGGCACGCGCTCGGGCGTGCGTCGAGCCTCTCGGAAACGGCGGATCCGAACGCATCGGGCGCGGTGACCTCCGAACGGGAGTGTGCCCCAGGGGCATCACTGGACCGTCACCGTCTTGGCGAGGTTGCGGGGCTGGTCGATGTCGCAGCCGCGACGCTTCGCCGTCTCGTAGGCGAGCACCTGCAACGGCACGACGTTGACGATCGGCGCGAGGAGCGGCGGCATCGTCTCGACGGGGAGCACGAAGTCCGCGACCTTCGGCGCGTCCGCGTCGCCCTCGTTGGCGAGCAGCACGACGAGCCCGTCGCGCGCCTTCACCTCGCGCACGTTGCCGATCATCCGCTCGCGCCACGGGCCCGCCGTCGCGATCGCCACCGTGGGCATCTCGAAGGAGACGAGCGCGATCGGACCGTGCTTCATCTCCCCCGCCGGGTAGCCCTCGGCGTGGATGTAGGAGATCTCCTTCATCTTCAGCGCACCCTCGAGCGCAGTCGCCGCATCGGGCCCGCGACCGAGATAGAGCATGTTGCCGGCGCGATAGATCTCGCGAACGACGTCGGCGACGACCTGTTCGGTGCGTTCGAGCGTGCGACGGATCGCGTCCGAGAGTCGGTCGAGCGCGCCAAGGATGTCACGGGCCTCGGCGCTGCCCGCGCCGCGGGCCTCGGTCGCGCCCAGCGCCAACAGCAGCAGCGACGTGAGCATGCCGGTGTACGCCTTCGTGCTGGCCACACCGACCTCGGGACCGGACCTCATGTCGACGACGCCTTCGACGAGCCGACCGATCGCGCTGTGACGAACATTGAGGACGGCGAGGGTGCGTGCGGAATCCGCGCGTGCGCGCTCGACGGCGACCTTCGTGTCGGCGGTCTCGCCGCTCTGGCTGACGGCGAGGACCAGGGTCCGCTCGCTCGAACGCGGTGATCGCGCGTCGTACTCGTGCGCGGGAATCGCGCGCGAGGGGATCCCGGCGAGGCGTTCCATCGCGTACGCGCCGTAGAGGCAGGCGTGATAGGCCGTGCCGCAGCCGACGAGGTCGATGCGCTCGATGGAGCGCCAGTCCGCGCCGGACAGCGGCAGATCGTCGAATCGCGCATGCCCCCGCTCGGTGTCCATCCGGCCGTGGACGAGTTCGTAGATTCGCTCGGGCTGCTCGTGGATCTCCTTCGCCATGTAGTGCGAGAAGCCGCCCTTGTCCGTGTCGGACTCGCGTTCGTCCACGGGGCGGGGGGGCACGGCGACCGCGGCACCGCGTGCGTCGAACACGCACGCTTCGTCCATCTCGACGACGGCGACGTGCTCGTCGGGGAGTTCGATCACCGCGTCGGCGCGGCCGCTCAACGCGCGCAGGTCCGATGCGACGAGGTTCTCTCGAACGCCCAGACCGATCAGCAGCGGGCTCCCACGACGCACCGCGACGATGCGCCCGGGATGGGCCGCGTCCACGAACGCGAGCGCGAAGTGCCCGCGACAGCGTTCGAGGATGGCGCATGCGGCCTCGACGGCGCCCCGTTCGGCGTGGCGTGCGTAGAGATGGGCGAACACTTCCGTATCGGTGTCCGAGACGAAACGGACGCCCTCGGACTCGAGTTCCTCGCGCAGCGCGAGGTCGTTTTCGAGGATGCCGTTGTGGACGACCGCGACGGTGCCGGACGCATCGGTCTGCGGATGCGCGTTCACGAAGTTCGGCGCGCCGTGAGTCGCCCATCGCGTGTGACCGATGCCGCTCGCGCCGACGAGCGTCGTCGGATCCCAGCGCGGGGCCAGGTCGGCGATGCGCCCGCGATCCTTCGCGATGCGCAACGTCGCACCGTCGTGGACCGCGACGCCCGCCGAGTCGTA
>CAZPGF010000167.1:0-4232 GCA_964586025.1 uncultured Planctomycetales bacterium | reverse complement strand
CGGTCGTAGTTCGTCAACTTGCCGACGCGCGTGTTCTCGGTGCGGTAGCGGACGCGCTGCACCGGCGAGAAGATGCTGTCGACCGGGATGACGCCGATCTCCTGGTCCTCGCGGGCGTTCTCTTCGGCCGGAACGTACCCGCGGCCCTTGCGCACCTCGATCTCCGCCTCGAACGTCCGGTCGGTCGTGAGCGTGCAGATCAGGAGGTCCTTGGTGACGACCTCGCAGTCGGAGGGCACCTGGATGTCGGCGCCCGTGACCGGTCCCGGTCCGCGCTTCTCGATGTGGAGGACCTTCGGGTCGTCGTTGTGGAAGCGCACGCGAAGGCGCTTCAACGCCAGGACCATGTCGGTGACGTCTTCCTTGATCCCGTCGAGCGACGAGAACTCGTGTTTGACGCCGGCGATCTTGATCGACGTGACCGCGCTGCCCTCGATCGACGCGAGGAGCACGCGACGCAATCCGTTGCCGACGGTGACGCCGTAGCCCCGCTCGAACGGCTCGGCCGTGAATCGGGCGTAGGCGTCCGTCCGGGTGGCCGAATCAGCGACCACCCGCGTCGGAAGCTCCAGGTTGCGCCAACGGATCCGCATGGGTCAATCTCCTCGCGAGGCAATCCGGAGGGGTCCGACCGTTCTCACTCGGCCGGGCGCGCCGTCCGGTCGGCGCGCGTTCGCCCTGGTTCGAATCGCCGCCCCTTGGGGCGACCCGCGCCGCTCGCGATCGCCGGGCGAGAGGCGAACGCGGGGCGCGGGGCGTCTCCGCCCCGCCGTCAGACCCGTCGCCGCTTGCGCGGGCGGCAACCGTTGTGGGGAAGCGGCGTCACATCCTCGATCGCGCGAATCTTCAGACCGCGCGACTGGAGGCTGCGGACGGCGGACTCGCGTCCGGCTCCCGGCCCCTTCAACTGCACCTCGACCTCGCGAACGCCCATCTTCACCGCCTTCTCGGCGGCGCGCTCGGCAGCCTTCTGCGCCGCGAACGGCGTGCTCTTGCGCGAGCCCTTGAAGCCGATCGTGCCCGCCGAGTCCCAGCAGATCGTCTCGCCGTTCGGCGCCGCGAAGGTGACGATCGTGTTGTTGAACGAGGCGTGGACGTGAACGACCGCCTTGGGGACGTTCTTGCGAACCTTCTTCTTGCCGGCCATGCGTACTCCCGCCGAGATGACGCCACGGACGGGCCGCCGCCGCCGCGCCGAATCGGACTGGTCGATTGGGCCCCGGTTCCCGGTGGGACGGTCCCGCGGCGCCGGGGCCGGGCGCGGGGACGAATCGAGAAGGGTAGCCCCCCGCGGGCCCCCTGCAACCTTCGGACCGAGCGCCGCAACCCCCGTCGAGACAAGGGGTTGCGATCACCCTAGCGCATCGCCTTGACGCTCTTCTTCCCGGCGACGGTCTTCTTCCGGCCCTTGCGGGTCCGGGCATTGGTTCGCGTTCGCTGGCCCCGCACGGGGAGCCCGCGCCGGTGGCGCATGCCCCGGTAGCAGGCGATCTCCTTGAGGCGAGCGATGTTCTGCTGGACCTGGCGACGAAGGTTGCCTTCGACGACCATCTCGCTCTCCACCGTGGCGGCGATGCGGGACAGTTCCTCGTCGGTCAACTCCCGCGCGCGGCGGCGCGGGTCGAGGCCCAGTTGGTCGCAGAGACGCAGGGCCGTGACCTTGCCGATCCCGTGCACGTACTGCAACGAGACGAAGGTGGCCTTGTCGTCGGGAATGTCGACACCGATCAGGCGCGGCATGACGTCTCTCCTACCCCTGCACCTGCTTGTGGCGCGGGTCCTTGCAAATGACACGAATCCGCCCGTGGCGCCGGATGATCCGGCACGCCTCGCAGATTCGACGAACGCTGGAGCGGACCTTCATGGTCTTGCCTCCTCGATGCGACCTAGTCGCGGTAGACGATCCGGGCCTTGGTGAGGTCGTAGGGACTCATTTCCACCGTGACCTTGTCTCCCGGCAGGATGCGGATGAAGTGCAGCCGCATCTTGCCGGAAATGTGGGCGAGCACCTGGTGCCCGTTCTCGAGTTCGACGACGAAGGTCGCGTTGGGGCGCGCTTCCACGACCTTGGCCTCGAGACGAAGGTTGTCCTCGCGGGCCATCAGCGAGAACCCCCGCCGCGGGCACCGGTGCCGCGCGTGTCGGCGGCGTCCTCGTCCGCCGCACAGGCATCGAGCGCGTCGCGAATGCGCGCCTCGACCTCGTCGAGGGAACCGTCGGCCCGGACGGTGCGCAGCACGCCGAGCGACTCGTAGTGGGAGATCAGCGGAGCGGTCTCGTTGCGGTAGACCTTCAGGCGGTTGCGGATCACGTCCTCCGTGTCGTCCTTGCGACCGCGCGCCAGCAGGCGACGCACGATCTCGTCGTCGTCGAGACGCATGTGGACGACGCAATGGACGCCCGTGTTCCCTTGGGTGCCGTCGAGATCCGCGAGAACCTGGTCCAGCGCCTTGGCCTGGCTCGCGTTGCGCGGGAAGCCGTCGAGCAGGAAGCCCCCGCCGCCCCCCGCCGAGCCGGCCGGCGTCGCGAGACGCTCGCGGACCAGCGCGAGGACGAGGCTGTCGGGGACCAGTTCCCCCCGGTCCATGTAACCCCGCGCTTCGAGGCCGAGCCGCGACCCCGCGGCGACCGCCGCCCGCAGCAGGTCTCCGGTGCTGACATGGGCCCAGCCGCGGCGCGCGCAGAGGCGCTCCGCCTGGGTTCCCATGCCGGCGCCGGGAGGACCGAGCAGGACGACGCGTACGCTATCGATCCTTCCGCGCGGCGCGGCGACGCGAAGCGCCGTCGCCGCCCTCGATGAACCCGCCGTAGTCGCGCATCAGGAGTGCGCTGTTCAGCTTGTCCACGAGGTCGAGCGCGACGCTGACCACGATCAGGATCGAGGTGCCGCCGAGGAAGTAGCGGACTTCGGCCGGGATGTCCTTCGAGATGAGTCCGGCGATCTGATGCGGAACGGACGCGATCAGCGCGAGGAACGCCGCGCCCGCCAGCGTGATCCGCTTCATCACCTTGTCGAGGAACTCGGCGGTCTTCTTGCCGGGGCGGATGCCGGGGATGAACGAGCCGTGCTCCTTCATGTTCTTCGACATCTCGGCCGGGTTGAACATCAGGCTGTTCCAGAAGAACGAGAAGAAGAAGATCAGCGCGATGTCGAGGACCGTGTAGGTCCAGGTGCCCTGACCGAACACGTTCAGGAGGAACGGGAGCGAGCCGGCGAGCAGCGTCGGGAACGAGAGCAACGCCGAGGAGAAGATCACCGGCATCACGCCGGCCTGGTTGACCTTGATCGGAAGGAAGTGGCGCTGTCCGCCGTACACCTTGCGACCACGGGTCAACTTGGCGTACTGGACCGGAATCTTGCGCATGCCCTTCGTGATGTAGACGACGGCGACGACGATCGCGACGAACAAGATCAGGAGCACGAACGGCAGGAGCGCGCCCTCCGTGTTCCGGATCATCTGCATGATCGCGTCGGGGACCCGGGAGATGATGCCCGCCATGATCAGCAGCGAGATGCCGTTGCCGACGCCGTACTCCGTGATCTGCTCGCCGATCCACATGAGCAGGATCGTTCCGGCCGTCAGCGCGAGCACGGCGAGGATCGCCATGCCGAACCCGCCCGGCAGGAGCGGCAGCCCGATGTCTTGGCGGGGCGTGGTGTAGACGCTCGCAACGAGGATGATCGACTGCACGAGCGCGAGCGGAACCGTCGCGAAGCGCGTCCAGCGGTTGATCTTGCGTTGGCCGGCGCTGCCTTCCTTCGCGACCGCCTCGAGGCTCGGCACGACCTTCGTGAGGAGGCTGAAGATGATGCTCGCGCTGATGTACGGCATGATGCCGAGGCTGAACAGGGCGCACGAGTAGATGCCGCCGCCCGAGATGATTCCGAACAGTTGCGCGAAGTCGCCGCCCTCGCCGCCACTCGAGAGCGCCCGGAGCACGTCGAGGTCGACGCCGGGGATCGGGATGTTCGAGCCCAGCCGGTAGACGAGCAAGAACCCCAGCGTCACCAGGAGGCGACGCCGGATGTCCGGGATTCGGAAGAGGTTGGCGACGTTCTGGAACACGTCCGACTCCCGACCCTAGCGCTTCGCGGGGCGCGCCCCGCCTTGCTTCGCCGAACGGGCCGCCCGACTCGACGTGCCGTCCTTGCGGATGAACCGCTCGCGGTGCGCCGTCTCGGTCGGAAGCAGGGCGATCGTCCCGCCCACCGCTTCGACCTTGCGGCGCGC
>CAZPGF010000166.1:0-4268 GCA_964586025.1 uncultured Planctomycetales bacterium | reverse complement strand
TCAGGGGGCGACCCGAAACACCGATGACATGCCTTTCCTTCGCCTCCACCGCCGGGCCGGGTTCGAAGGCGGGGGGCGGAAGGTCGCCGTGGAGGGCGACGGTGGTGGATCACTCAAGCCCTACACGGTGGCCTGCGCCCCCGATCTGCGAAGCGGCACGTTCGAAAGGTCGAAGACCCCCTGAACGGAAACGGCGGGGTCTGCCGGCGCCCGCCCGCCGCATGGCTCCCGCCCTCAGCGCTCCTCGGGCACGTGGATGAAGTCGCCCTGACCGATGGTCGCCAACGCGCGCAGAAACGTGAGATCGACGCCGATCGAGCCGAACGCGATCACGTGCAGCCGGACCTTGCCGAACCGGTTGATGTCCTCGAACCAGCCCAGGAGTTCGGGCGTGGCGGTGATCTCGCCCTCGGTCGGCGAGCCGTCGGTCAGGAAGTAGACCGTGTCCGGGATGTCCTCGAGGGTCGCTTCGAGGCTGGGCTTGTCGTGCAGGCCGAGCGCCGCTTTCAACGCGCCGTGGATGTTCGTCTCGCCGTCGGGCGGGGCGTTCATCACCGCGTTCACCGCAGAGTTCACGTTCCCCGGCGCCGCCGGCACCATCTGCTTCTTCCAGGGGCGCACGTGCGTGCTGAACAGCACGAGGTTGAACTTGGTCTGCGGGTGCAACTTCTGGATCGCCTCGGCCAGCACCTTCTTCGCGATGGCCATGCGCGTGCCGGACTCCGGGACATTGCCCAGGCCGGTTCGCGCGCCCGCGGCGATCACGATCGTCTTGTCCATCGACGCGCTGGTGTCGAGCACGAATCCGATGCCGCGCGAGTAGATCTGCCGCCCGTAGTAGTGGGGTTCGTCCTCCTTCGGCGGCGTCGGCTTGCCGTAGCGGTCGTCGAGCTTCTGCTGGCCGCGCGGGATGGCCGGATCGAACCCACCGTGGCGCTGCTTCTGTCGCTCCCACCACTGCTTCCAGTAGACGGGGTCGGACCCGAGGTCGTCGTCGGAGACGGCCATCAGGGCGCGACGGATCTCGCGCTCGAGCCGGCCGCGTTCGACCTCGAAGCGCTCGATCAGTTTGTCCATGCACTCGGCGGTGCCGACCTCCGCGAGCGCCTGGCACGCCGTCACGCGCACCTGCCATGCGTTGTGGTCGAGGGCGCCGACGAGTCCGAGCGTCGCCGGAACCGAGCGCTGCTTGAACGACGCGACCGCGTCCGCGATCGCCATCCACGCCTTCGGTTGGCGGTCTCCCAGCGCCTCGATCAGCGCGGGAAGGCTCTCCGCCTTGCCGAGACGCATGAGGGCGGTGGCCGCGTTTGCGCGGCCGAGCCAGAACGAGTCCTTGAGCATCGCCTCGAGCAGGGGGCGCGAGAGTTCGTCGCGCATCGTGCCGAGCGCGCGCGCGACGGTCGCGCGCGCCATCGGGCCCTTGTGTGTGAGCCCCCGCGTGCGCAGCCAGTCGAGGACCTCGTGGTTGGTGGTGCGCGCGAGCACGATGTGGATCGCCTCGCGCACGAGATCCGAGGGGTGATCGAGGCGATCGACGATCGCTTCGACCATCTTCACGTCCTTGACCTCGTGGAGCCCGCGCACCAGTCCCGCGAGGACGTCGGCTTCCTCGGTGACGCGAATGGCCTCACGCTCGCGCTTGCCCGGCTCCTCGTCGGCCGTCGCGTCCTTCTTGATCTCCCCGAAGGACGGCCGCCGGCCGAGCAGTCGATCGGCCCATCGCTCCTGGAGCGTGTCCGGCGTGACGCCCATCGCCTCCTGGATGCCGTACCCCTCCTCGTTGCCGTGACGCAGCAACGAGAGCATCTGCAACCAGCGCTCGGGATCTTCCTCGAGCCCGAGCTTCATCAACGACCAGGCGCGAACGCGGTCGTCGTAGGTCAGATCCCCCATCGAGTTGCGACCGAAGAACGTCTGGATGGGGTCGATCTTCTTGCCGGCCATGCTCCGCGCCTTCTTCAGCCAGTCCTTCGGGGAACCGGTCGGGGGCGTGGTCTCCTCGCCGCAGAACGTCGCGTAGTCGTTGTGCGGATCGAGCAACTTCTCGAGGAAGTGCGCCGCGCCGCTGAACGCCCACTTCGGGCAGTACTTCTCCTCGCCGCTGACCTTCCTCCAACACGAGAACAGCACGTGTCCGACCATGTGCCGGCAGTAGGCGTGCAGCATCTGGTCTTCGGGGTTGTCCTGGAGACAGCCGACGAAGCCATTCGCGCAGAAGCCGCCGGCGATCTTGGTCTGGCCGCCGCCGTACAACATGTTCGTGCGCGGATGCCCGAGGTACTTCGACGCATAGTTCTCCATGTCGCGCTTCTTCGACATCAGGTAGACGCCCATGCGGCCGGGCGACTGGATCCCGCCCTTGAACCAGTGGTTGAAGTCCTCCCACGCGCGTTCGCAGCGTTCGGCGAACAGATGGGCGATCTCGTGCCCGGATGCAAGTCGCGGCGCGCCCCCCTTCGTCGGCACCTTCAACTTGCGGTCGATGTCGGTGACGACGTAGAAGTGCGGCGTCATCGCGATCCAGAGCCGGTTCTTGCGCGGATCGTGGCCTTCGATCGCGAGTTGTTTCGCGAGCGTCTCGGCGAGCTTCGCGTCGGACCGGCGAATCGCCTCGTCGCAGGAGTCGCACTCCGTCTCGGTGATGCACTGGCTGCAGTCGATGCGCCAACTCGCCGCGTGGCGCTTCCAGAAGCACTGTTCCTTCTGGCTCGACCAGCAGGTCGCCGAGGCGCCCTTCGGACGCGGGCGACTCGAGCAGTCGCCCTTGGCGAGGATCAGACCGCACCACGACGGGTCGTCCGGCGGCTTCAGCGGCGAACGGAGGTACTCCCATGTGCCCTGTCCCTCGTCGCAGAGACAACGGCCGGGATGCCGTCGCTGCACGTAGTGCGAGTCGGGGTCACCGGGACCGCCGCGGGCGAGGTCCGGGCGCGCCCACCAGAGGGTCACGAGCGCGAGCACGAACACGGGGGCGAGGATCCGTAGGCTGCGCCGGGACATCAGGAAGGGACCTCCGTGCGGGTGGACAGCGTAGCGCGACGCGCGGCGCGGGACCTACCCTCTCGGCGGGCGCGGAGGAGCCATGCGCGAGGAGGCGACCGCGACCGGGTCCGGCACGGGCGGCGCGCGCGATGCGAGGCGAACGTGGCCCGCACGGGTATCCGTTCAGGGGGTCTTGGGCCTTAAGGACATGCGGCTTCGCAGATCGGGGGCGCTCAGGCCGCCGTGTCGGGCTAGAGTGGACGATCACACGTCGCCCTCCACGGCGACCTTCCGCTCCCCGCCTGCGAACCCGGACCGGCGGTGGACGCGAAGGGGATGCACGCCTTGGGCCGATCGGTCGCCATCGGAGTCGTGCACGGAGCGCGGGCCCTCCACACGTGGCCCGCACCGCGCGGCGTGCGCGCGCTTCTCTGGGCGGAAGTCCTGGGGGTGACCGCGGGCGTCGTCGCGTGGACGCACCTCGCGCTGCCGAGCCATCGCGTGCCGATCTGGGCGACGGCGTCGTTCTTCGCGGCTGCGCTGCTCGTGCCGATCGCCCTCTGTCGATGGCACGGCGACCTCGCGCGCGACTCCGGCGTGCGACTCGACAACGTCGGACCCGCCGCGCGATGCGCGGCGCGGTACGTCGTTCCGGCGCTGATCGCCGTCGCCGCCGTCGCCACGCTCGCCGACTCATGGCAGTTCGACGGCGCGTCGCGTCTCCTGCGTCGCAGCGCGCGCTACGTCGCATTCGGCCCGATCCAGCAGTTCCTGCTCGGCGGATTCCTGTTCCGCCGACTGCATCAGGCGATCGGCCGCGCAACCCCCGCGGCCGTGGCCGCGTCGGCGCTCTTCGGGATCGCCCACGCGCCGAACGTTCCCCTGATGGCGTTGACCGGCGTCGTGGCGCTCGGCTCGTGCGCGGTCTTCCTCCGCGCACCGAACATCTGGGTGCTCGGATGGATGCACGGCCTGTTGGCCGTGGTGACGCAACACGCATGGCCCGACGCGTGGCTGGAGGAACTCGCGATCGGGGGGCACTACCTCGAGCGCCTCGGGCTCGGGTAGGTCCGCGCATCGAACGGTGCGCCGACCCATGACCGGGTCGGCGCACCCGAGACGTCAGGACCAGCGCTCCTCGCGCTCGTCGTCGTGGCGACGCGGGCGGCGCCGACGGTCGTCCCGACCGCCCAAACCGCCGTCCGAACCCCCGCCGGGGGCACCGCCGCGGCCGAGGCCGACCCCGCCGCCGTCGCCGCCGCGGCGGCCGCCGCCACCGCCGG
>CAZPGF010000165.1:0-4283 GCA_964586025.1 uncultured Planctomycetales bacterium | reverse complement strand
AGAGGGCCGGTGCGCCTCGCGAACGTGGCCTGTCGTTCGGGGGTGCGTACGGAGAGGGTGGCGAGACGCCGCGCGCGGCACTCGCGAAGCGCCTCGAGGCGGTGCCCGCACCGCTGCGAGGGCCGCTGGCCCGTCTCGTGATGGATCTGGTCGATGCGAGGCGCTGGATCGACCTCGGCCTTCGGCGCATCACGCCCGCCCAACGACGCGCGGTGTTCGACGCCCTCACGAGGCTCGCGGGGGAAGCGCCCGAGGGGCTCGGCTACGAGGCGCTGCTGGACGACGTCGTCCCGCTGCTGGACGAACACTCGCTGCACTACGGTGCGCTGAAGGCGGCGCAGGCCCTCCACGACGCGCGGCGCGCGCTCGGCGCCGTCCCGGCCGAAGCCTTCGGCTCGTTCGACGTGCGCGAACCGACGCCGTACGGCGAGATCCGGTTCCGCAGCGGCACGGCGGAGGCCGTCGGCAGCGACGAAGCGCCGTTCTGCTACGTGCAGGTGGGCAGCCAGTCCGGCCCGACCGCGATCCCTCTCGGAACGACGACCGCGGAACGGCCGCTGTCGGTCGCGCTCCTGTTCGAGCACGGCGATCTCGACGGCACCGCCGGTGGTCGCCTCGCCTGTGGGGGCCTCGGCTCGGGCGTCCTCGGGTGCGGGGCGGTGGTCGCGGTGTCGGCCCGTCCGAATGCGACGGTCCGCGTGAAGCGCGCCGGTCTCGGTGCGGGCCTCTGCGGGTTCGGCCTGTGGCTGTCGGAGAGCGGCGACACGACCTACGAGGCGCGCTCGTTCGCCCAGGGGGCCGCGATGTTCGGCACCGGCCTGATGCTGGACGCCGAGGGGAGCGACGCCTACTCCCTGGCCGAGGGCGACGGGCAGGGATACGGAGGACCGAACGGCGTCGGCGTGCTCGCCGATCGCCGCGGCAACGATCGCTACGCCAGCGAGGCGGACGCGAAGAAGGCCGGGCGGGCCGACTACCACAGCGCCAACGCGATCGCGGTGAGCATGGCGCAGGGCGCGGGCTCCGGCCGCCGCGCGGACGGAAGCGACGGTCATTCGTGGGCCGGCGGCCTCGGCGCGTTGCTCGACGTCGAAGGGGACGACGTCTACGACGCGGGCAACTTCTCGCAGGGCATCGGGTATTGGTACGGAACGGGGATTCTCTGGGACGGCGGCGGTAACGATGTGTTCCGCAGCGTCTACTTCACGCAGGGTTCCGGCGCGCACTTCGCGATCGGCGCGTTGATCGACGAGGGCGGGAACGACGTCCACGAGTTGCGTGAGACGTCGGGCGCGGGACTCGGCTTCGGGTGGGACGTTGTGAACGCGTTCCTCATCGACCGCGGCCGAAGCGACGATCGCTACGAGGCGAAGATCATCTCGCTCGGCGTCGCGGAGGTGCGCAGCAACGCGTTCTTCCTCGACGAAGGCGGCGACGACGTCTACGTCGTCACGGCGAAGGGGCGCCTGCTCGGCGCGGTGGACACGCGCCCGTCCTACGACGTTCCGCATCGCACCGCGCCGTACGAACGGCACATCGGGCAGATCGGCCTGTTTCTCGATCTCGGTGGAAACGATCGGTACGAGGTGCGGGGGGACGACGGCGCGACGGCGCCCTCCGCGCTCGCCGCGAACGACCGGACGTGGAACCTGTTGCGCGCCACGCGTTCGCGCGGCTTCAACGTGTCGCTCGGGCGTGACATCGAGGACGGCCGCTCGACGTGGCTCACGGGGGGGTGGCCGCCGCGTTGACTCCGTCGGACCCGTGCGGGGCCGCCGACCTACCGGATGCGCGACCCGGCCGATCCGGGTCCTTCGCGCGGCGCTTGCGCTGACGGGCAGAGATCGTTCAGGGGACAGAGGTCGCAACGTGGGCGGCGCGCGATGCAGATCTCGCGGCCGAGATGGATGAGGCGGTGGCCGACGTCGATCCACGCCTCGCGCGGGAGGAGCGCCATCAGGTCGGATTCGATGCGGACGGCATCCCCGTGCCGGGTCCACCCGAGGAGCCCGGCGATCCGCGTGACGTGCGTGTCCACGACGATGCCGTCGGCGAGCCCGTACGCGACGCCGCGAACGACGTTGGCGGTCTTGCGCGCGACGCCGGGCAGGAGAAGCAACTCCTCCATCGACGACGGGACCTCGCCCGCGTGCACCCGGTCGATCCGTTGGGCCATGCCGAGCAGGTTCTTCGCCTTGTTGCGGAAGAAGCCGGTGCTGTGGATCACCTCTTCGACGTCGGCCTGCGAGGCGCGGGCGAGGGACGCGGGCGTCGGCCAGCGCGCGAAGAACGCGGGGGTGACCTGGTTCACCCGGGCGTCGGTGCACTGCGCCGAGAGAATCGTCGCGACCAGCAACTCGTAGGCGTTGCGATGCTCAAGCGCGCACTCGGCGCCCGGATACCGTTCGGCCAGTCGCGCGAGCACGCGTACGGCGCGCTCCTTCGCGGCGACGCTCGGGGCTCGCGACGTGGATCGCTTCGACGCCCGCTTGGCGGGTCGTTTCGCGGAGTTCTTGGGTGGGGCCACCGGCGGAGCGTACCGGCGACGGCCGACCACGCCGCGCGGATCAACGCGCCGCGCGGCGTCGCCGCAACCAGGCCCGCACGTCGTCGAGCGCCCACGTGTTGATGATCAGATCGGGAGGGAGCGCCTCCCGACGCGCGAGGCCGAGCGCCGCGAGGGCCTGGTCGAGTTCGCCGGGAAGCGTCTCGTCGGCGTCGAGCAGCACCGGCACCCGTGCGCTGCGAACGAGCGAGCCCAGCCCGTCGGGCGGCGGTGCGGCGCGTCGCGAGCCCGCGATCGCGATCGCCGCACCCGCATCACGCGCGGCGTCGATGGCACGCCGCCATGCTTCCAGGTCGGGGGCGCGGTCCAGGGGCGCCGGCCAGGCGCCGAGCACGTCGACATCGCCTCGCCCCAACGCGACCTCGGCACGAACGACGAACGACTCGAGCAGACCTCGGGTGGGCTCTTCGCCGAGCACGATGTCGGCCTCCTCGCGGACGAACGACGGGGCAGGCCTCTCGAGGTCGATGCGCACGCCGAACAGCGCGGACGCCGGCCCGCGCGCACGTTCCCGGTCGAGGTCGCCTGGGCCGACGCACGGCCCGGGGCCGTGGGCGCGGTCGAGCAGCAGGGACCACACGAAACCGCGTTCCGCGGCCGCATCGACGAGGGTGGCCGTCGGAAACCGCCCCGCGCCGAGCATCCCGTGCAGGCCGGCCAAGCCGCGCAGCATGCGCGCATCGACCGGATTGCCGATCGCCTCGCCTCGCGCAACCGCCTCGCGTCGCTCCGGCGGCACAAACGGAAGGTCGAGCGCGGCGAACAGGTCCGCCTCCGTCTCGAGCGGGAGGGGGCGCCCGTCGGCTCCCGCGAGCCGGTCCGTCCACGCAAGGCCCCGGCGCCCGGCGTGCTCGCGCAGGCGATCGACGAACGTCGCGGGACCGGTCGAGATCGTCTGCAGCAGCACGAACGCCGGACCGTCCTCCTCGATCGCTCCGAGACGAACCCGGGCGCCGTCGGCGAGATCGGCGGTGGCGATGCCGCCTCGGATCTCGTGCGAGCGCACGATCGGCAGCGCCGTGAATGCCGCGAGGAGGCCGTGGGGGGCCGGGGACGACGCGAGGAGTTCGATCGCGTCCACGGTCGGCGTCATCCGTCGCAGCGCGCCGGTCACGGCGAGACGGATCGCAAGCGGCTCGTCCTGAAGCCGATCGAGGACGCTCGACGCGACACGACGCGCGGCGGCGAGCGCACGAACCGGCGACGCGGACGGCACCCGCTCGATCGCGCGGGAGAGGGCCCGCTGGGCCTTCTCGTCACCCCCGAGCAGGTCGCGCACGCGATTGCGGCGGCACGCTTCGCGCACGTCCTCGGCGTCGTCCCAGCCCTCGACGACGAAGGCGTCCGGCCCGAGCGCGCGCGGCCAAGCCGGGAGAGCGAGCAACTCGCGGCGCGCGGAGGAGTGGGGCGCGACCGACACCGCAGGATCGTATCGGTTCAGGGGGTCTCTGACCTTGCGGTCGTACGGCTTCGCAGATCGGGGGCGATCAGGCCGCCGTGTCGGGCTCGAGTGGTCCACCACACGTCGCCCTCCACGGCGACCTTCCGCTCCCCGCCTGCGAACCCGGACCGGCGGTGGACGCGAAGGGAAGGCACGCCTCGTGGCGATCGGTCGCTATCGGACTGGAGCGCGGCGCACGGCCTGAGCGGGTACGCAGGATCGTATCCGTTCAGGGGGTCTCTGACCTTGCGGACATGCGGCTTCGCAGATCGGGGG
>CAZPGF010000164.1:0-4420 GCA_964586025.1 uncultured Planctomycetales bacterium | reverse complement strand
CCCCCGATCTGCGAAGCCGCACATCCGCAAGGTCAGCGACCCCCTGAACGGATACTCCGCGGGGTACCCGTTCAGGCCCCGCACTCGCCCGCAGGTCAGGGGGCGATCCGTACCACCGATGACATGCCTTCCCTTCGCCTTCACCGCCGGGCCGGGTTCGCAGGCGGGGAGCGGAAGGTCGCCGTGGAGGGCGACGTGTGGTGGACCACTCTAGCCCGACACGGCGGCCTGAGCGCCCCCGATCTGCGAAGCCGTTCCTCCGCAAGGTCAAGGACCCCCTGAACGCGTACTCCGCGGGAGGGCCGTCCACGCCCCACCTCTTTCGGGGTACGCTGCGGCTCCTTGGCATCCGCACGAACCCGTTCACGACGCGCGCCGAGCGATCCGCGGTCGCTGGCGTTGGACTTGATCCGCCGCAACCGACTCATCGCCGCGGCGATGGTCACCGCGCTCGTGTCGTACGGCGGCATGATTGCGCTGTTGGTGTTGCCGGGAGCGAACGGACCGAGGATCGATGTCGGGCTCGCGGTCTGGTCGGTGGCGATGAGCCTTATCTCGTGGAGCCTCCTGTTCTGGTGGCTGCCGATCCTGCATCGCACGCGTCGCTACCTCTTGGCGCGGGGTTCGGGCAGCGGCATCGTGGTCGTGCTCGAAGCGTTTGCGACCACCTGCATCGTGATCGTCCACGCGCTTCTGCTCGTGATGGTCGTCTTGCGAGCGGTGGCATGATCGCGCAACGGGTCGGAGGGTGCGCGCTCGCGATCGCACTCGGTCTCGCCGGGACGGCGCGAGCCGCCGACGATCCGTGGGTGCCTCCGCCGCCGTCGTACGCCGACGAGGGACCGTCGGGCCCCGGCGAGAGGTCGTTGGCGCCGCCGCCACCGGAACCGGCGCCCGACACCGCCGACGCCGCTCCCGGTCTGGCCTGGAGCGACGCGAGCGCCGTCGAGCCGTCCGATCCGGTCACGACCTTCCTCCCGCCACCGGTGGTGCGCGACTACGACTCCGCACTCGCCGAGGGGTACGACATCACGGGCGGGATGAGCGGGCCCGGGCCGGAGGAGCGGCCGGAGACCACGCGCGCGTTCGCCGGGCCGCCGCCGCCGGCCGTCCGCCGCGACCGCCGGGGGAGGTTGCTGCGGACGGCGACGGGGCCGAGCGCCCGCGTGTTCGAGGTCACCGTGCGCCACCGCGTGCCACTTCCCGACGGGCGTGAGGCCGTCGAGATCGATGTCGTGTTCACGGCGCGCGGGTTGAACGGCCGCCCGATCCTCGTCGGCACCTGGCTTCGTGATCGGGGCACGGGGCGACGCGTCCCGTCGGCCCCCGGCGGCTTCGCGGACGCGAACGGCCGGCTGACCGCCCAGAGCGTGCGCTTCGTCGTGGAGCAGGAGGGCGCACGACACGGCACCGCTCTTCGCCTCCCCTACGCGGCGATTCCCCGTCGTCTCGGCGCGTCCTTCGCGGCGGTCGAGGTCGACGTGCAGGTCATCCTCGTGGACGGCGACCGCCTGCGTTCGCTCGCGACCGCTCGCGTGCCGGTCGTGTTCGCCGGTCCGGCCGGGCGTCCACCCGCCTCGGCGATGCCGTCCGATGCGCCGCCACTCGCATCGCCCCCACCGGATGCGTCGTCGCCGATCGATCCAGGTCGCTCGAACGCGTCCGCCCCGCGGATGGACCCTCCGTCAGGAGCGGCCCCCACGACACCGACACCGACCCAAGCGCCCTCCGTCGCGCCGTCGGACGGATCCCCTCGGCTGACGCCCGATGCGGTCCTGCCGCCTCCCGAGGTCCGCGAGGTCAGGCGCGGAAGCGATAGCCCGAGCCCCGCACCGTCTGGATCCAGCGAGGATTGACCGGATCGTCGCCGAGCTTGCTGCGCAACTTGTTGATGAAGTTGTCGATCGTGCGCGGCGTGCCGTCGTAGTCGTAGCCCCAGACCTTCGAGAGGATCTGTTCGCGCGACAGGACGCGTCCCCGATTCTGGATCAGATGGCGCAGCAGGTGGAACTCGCGGCTGCTCAACTCGCGCGGCTCGCCGTCCACCGTCATCGCGTGCGCGGCGAAGTCGATGCGGATGCCCTCCTCGTCGAAGGACTCCAGATCGCCCTCGAATGCCTTCCGGCGCCGCAAGCGCGCCTTGATCCGAGCTGTCAGTTCGCGGACGGAGAACGGCTTCGTCACGTAGTCGTCGGCGCCGAGTTCCAGCCCGAGCACCTTGTCGCCCTCGTCGCCCTTGGCCGAAAGGATCAGGATCGGGAGCGTCGCGTCGTACTTGCGGACGGTGCGGCACACCTCGAATCCGTTCACGCGCGGAAGCATCAGATCCAAGACGATCAGATCGGGCTTCTTGTCGAACGCGCGCTGGATCGCCTCTTCACCGTCGCGCGCCATGTCCACCGTGAACCCCTCGAACTCGAGGCTTCGCTTGAGCCCGAGCCGGATCGAGGGGTCGTCTTCGACGATCAGGATGCGTGATGTCATCGGGAATCCAGGGTACGTGACGGCCGGGTGCGGGGCGGCGCCGACGGGGTCCTCGAAGGCGCTTCAGTCTCACTCGCCTCGCGGGGTGCCGCTCGGGGGCGCTGGCTCGGCGTCACCTCGCCGTCATGCTCGACGGGCCGACGAGCGATCGGCAGAACGATCTCGATCGCCGTCCCGACCCCGTCCGGCCCCGATCGGGCCTTCACGCGCCCGCCGTGCCCCCGAACGATCGTCCGAACGAGCGCGAGCCCGAGCCCCGTGCCGGAGACGTTCTGGGTGAGCAGTTGCTCCGCCCGGTAGAAGGTCTCGAACACGCGGCGCCGCTCGGCGCGCGGGATCCCGATGCCGTCGTCGGTCAGGGTGAGGCGCGCCTTGCGGTCGACCTCCTCCAGCACGAGCGACAGATGCGCCGCGTCTCCGCGGCGGTACTTCCATGCGTTGGAGAGCAGGTTGGCGACGACGTCCTCGATCGCCTCGGGATCGTGCCGCACCCGGATCGGTTGGACGCCGAGTCGCGCATCGAGGCGCAGGCCGCGATCCGGGACGATTCGTCGGAAGCGCTCCAGGGCGCGGCGCACGGGCGCCCTCACGTCGCCGATCCGCATCGCGTAGGGACTGCCGCCGGCCTCGCGGCGAGCCATCTCGAGCATGCGCGCGACGGTCCGTTCGAGGCGCTTGCACTCGGTGTCGAGGACCTCGTAGGCCTCGGTGCGGTCGGCGTCGGACGTCATCTTCCCGTCACGGAGCATCTCCGTGAACATCGCGATGCTCGTGATCGGCGTCTTCAGTTCGTGAGACAGGTTGCCCACGAAGTCGGCCTTGATCCGCGCGAGGCGAACCTCGCGCGTCAGGAGCCGCACCAGGACCCAGCCGCCGACGCCGATGCCGAGCGCGGCAAGGCCGAGCACCAGCCAGTGGGACCACGCCCCGGACGGCGCCAGGTCCAGCGGCTCGCCGATGCGATGCGCGCGCAGGCGATACGGCGGGTTCCAGGCCCCTTCCAGGTCCACCAGCGACGCTTCGGCCAACAACGTCGCATCGTCGCTCGGTTCGACCGAGAGGGCGGCGCCGTCCGAGCCGCGCGCGGGACCGAGCACGCGAATCTCCGCACCGAGACGAGCGACGTTCGCCGCAGCGGCCTTGGCGGCGATCCAGGCCTCGAGCCGTGTCGGATCCAGCCGAGCGAGCGCGAGCGGCGCGAGTTCCCCGTCGGTGGAGGGCAGGACGACCAGGGCGACGATCTCGGGAGGCGCGGCCTGCAGTAGCACCCGACCGGCCGCGGGGCGCGAGCCGAGCAGTTGACGGGCGGAGTCGGCCGCGCGTCGCCACGCGCCGCCCACGGCGGGATCGTCCAGCGCGGCGGTCGCCGCGGCGAGGCGCTCGACCTCCCATGCCAGGTCGTCGCCGCCGGAGCGGGACGCGTCGATCAGCGTGCGGATCCTCTCGTTGGCGGCGCCGACGCTGCTCGCGATGTCCTCGGGCTTGGCGTCGCGCAAGCCTCGATTGACGCGTATGGCCTGGGTCGCGGCACGCAACGCGCGGCCGAGGCGCGCCCGATCCTCCGGTGCGGTGCGCGGCGCGGTGTTCGCGACGTCGAGCATCTCGGGGACGAGGGTGAGGGAGTACGGCCACGTCGCCGAGCCGGGCACGGCCTTCGTCACGACCGGGTAGCTCTCGAGCAGGTCGCA
Organism: uncultured Planctomycetales bacterium; assembly: GCA_964586025.1. Taxonomy (GTDB): domain Bacteria; phylum Planctomycetota; class PLA2; order PLA2; family JAEUHO01; genus JACKGW01. Next base: position 248 of record CAZPGF010000164.1, on the reverse strand, counting down.
CCAGGCGTCGAGGGCCGTGGCGACACCGCGGTCGTCGTGGGCCGACGCGGTCGCTCGGCGCACGGCCTGGTACGCGGCGCCCGCGGCATCGAGCGTCCGGGCCTGTTCGGCGACCCAGCGATCGAGGCGCTCGCGCGGGACGTCGAGAAGGGTCCGGCGATCGACCCAGGCGATGCCGCCTCGCTCCATCACGACGACGGACGTCACGAGGTCGCCGTCCGCTCGCGTGAGGAACGCGCGCAACGACG
>CAZPGF010000163.1:0-4471 GCA_964586025.1 uncultured Planctomycetales bacterium | reverse complement strand
CGTTTCGACACCCTTTTCCTGCCGTCTCGAGGACAACAATTCGTTGAGGGGCACAAGGGTTCATCCCTCAGCTGGACAACGCCTGTACAGTGGGCCCCCTTCGAGGTTGTACCGGGCCGTGAAGCCGACGTGGTGTCTCTGGCACTCGCTGGCGGCGTCATTGAGATCCTCGCGCAGGACGAGAAGGGCGTCCCTGTTCGTGAGTTCTCATACACACTCACGAGCAAAGCAGCCCAGGTCAGCGTGGACACTTGGCTCTCTGCAATCCCGTACCAGCGTCCGATGCGAGACGACCTTGGCGGCCTGCTGCTCTATCTGGACTCCGGACCCGTGGAGATCCACCTGAAGAAGGATGGGTACTTGCCAGCGAAGACGTCGATCGACATCGCCGAAGATGGTACGCCCGTGCAGTGGGCACCGGTCCTGGAACGGGCTGGTCGGTAGTGCGAGCCGACAGCGAGGGTACTGTCAGTGTGCTGGCCCAGCCGCCGTGGTCGCGCATTGCACTTCGCACATGGATGGGTCACTCGCGTGTGGTGGAGCCCCCTCGCTGTGATCCCAGGCGGCGCGAGCCGAGGCACCATGCCGTCGGGGCCGCATGGGCGCTACGGATTCGGGCGCTGCAGTCTCCCTGCTACAGCGCTGGCCACATGCGCTGCGGTGTCCTTCCCCTCGGGCGTGAGCCTCGTCCATGCCTCACGAAGCGCCACGAGGGCTTCGTTCAATTTCTCCTCAAGCGCCTCCATCCTGTTCTCCAGTCAGGTCACGTGGAGGGCGACGTGTGGTCGTCCACTCGAGCCCGATACGGCGGCCTGATCGTCCCCGATCTGCGAAGCCGTACCCCCGCAAGGTCGGGGACCCGCCGAACGAACACCGACGAGATCATCGCGCGTCAGAGGAGGGCGGGCCGCGGCGTGCCCCCTCGACGACGTCCGTCGTCGGTGCGATTTCCGGCCGGGCGCCCCCCCCGCTGCCGAAGTTCTGCGTCCACCGCTTCGCGACGTGCCCGACCCCGAGATCCTCCCACGGGGAGAGGATGTTTCGGTGGTGCCCGCTCGACGTACACCACGAACGATGGGCGTTCAGCGCGCTCGTGTTCAGCGCGATGTTCTCCGACATCGCCCATCCGGCGTAGCCGCGCGCGGCCATCCGGTCGTGCGGCGCCGTCGTCCCCGCGCCCGTCTCCGGATTGGGCGGCGCGAAGTGACTGAAGTATCCGCGGCGCATCATGTCGCCGCTGTGATCGCGGGCCGCGAGCACCAGGCGGTTGTCGATGCGCACCGCACGCAGCGGTGCCGTGCGCAGCAGCGTCGCCTCGTCGAGGACGGCTCGCGCCGTGTCGGACGTGATTCCCTCGTACGGTTTCGGGCCGGGCTGCACCGACGCGGTGAAGCCGATCATGCGCCGGTACTCGTTGGTGATCGCGACCTGCTCGGTCTCTACCGCATCGGCGACCTCGCGACGCGCCGGGTTGTACACGTCGCGCACCCACGTGTCGTAGGCGAACCGTGCACGCTCGTCCTCGTCGAGGAAGATCGTGCGGACGGTCAACGCCTCGCTGCTCGCGTACGCGAGGAAGGGCCAGGACGCCGCCCGCAGGTCGTCGGGAAGGGCTTTCGCCGCGTCGAGTTCCCTGATCGCCCGCTCGAGTCGATCGAGGCGCCTCCCGAGCGATCCGGATCGCTGCACGCGCGCGCTCGTGTCGTCGTTCCAGATCGCCTCGACGGCGGCGACGCGACGGGCGACCTCGGCCTGGACCGCCTGGTACTCCTTCGATGCGGCGTTGTACGGATACGGATAATGCGTTTCGTTGAAGATCGCCAACAGCGCGACGCGGCGGGCGACGTCGAGGCGGGTGCGCAGGTCCAGCACCTTCTGGATCCGCTTCCAAGGTGCTTCCGCGGCGAGATGCGCGAGCAGGGTGGTCGCCTCACCGCGCAAGGACGCGAGACGCTCCGCCTCGACCGCGCGCTCGAACGCGCCTCGATCGAGGAGATCGCCCGCATGCAACCGGTAGCCTCCCTCCGGCACGCTGGCGAGACCGTACAGATGCCGCGCGACGATCGCGTCGGCGTGCGCCCGGTCGTCCGCGCCCTGCGCGTAGAGGGGCGCGAGGGCCTGGATCGCGGCGTCGCGGCGCTCGAGCGCGACGGCCACGATCGCAAGCCCGAGGCGGTCCGGCACCGAGGGCTCCGGCGGGGTGATCAGCGTGAGTACATCCGCCGGTGCGAGGTCGCCCCACGGATGCGCGGACGCCGCGGCGTCCCCGGCGCGCCACGTCGCCACATCGCCGTGCGCCCCGGTCACGACCACGCGACCCGTCGAGAGCTGAACCGGGAATGGATTCGCCTGCGCGCGGTCGTTCAGCCGGCCGATCAGTCCGAGCACCCGATCGAGATCGGCGATGCGGGCGCGTGCGTCGGCGGCGAGATCCGATCCCGCGCCGCCGTCGGTGAGCGCGGCGAATCCGGCCCGCGCGGAAGCCCAACGGCGCCGTGCGAGATCCTCGCGCGCCGCGCCGAGCCTCACGAGTGCGGCGGCGGTCGGCGCGCTCGAAGCGGCCGGCGTCGAACCGTCCGTGGGCCGCTCCCGAGGCGTGGTGCGCGAACCCGTCGTCCCGGCGTCCTCGGCGATGCCGGCGCGCGCCAACGCTCGCACCTGGTCGTCAACCAACTTGGTGAGCGAGGTCCCCGCCAGGTCGCGGCTCGCGGCCAACAACACCTCGAAACGACCCTCGGGCGGGGTCGAGGCGAGTTGCTTGCGCATCGCCTCGTAGCGGGCGCGCGAGGCGCGATCCACCCGGTCCCGCAGTTCGGGCAATCGCTCGGCAACGCCGGCACCGAGACCGACGCGACGCGCCTCGAGCGACGCGACGTACGCATCCGCGAGTCCGAGGCGACCGGCGGCGATCGCGGCATCCACCCCCGCGCGTGCCGCCCCGAATCGGGCGGCGTCCGCCTCTTCGTCGGCGCGATCGGCCAACAGCAGTGCGTCCACGACGCGCTTGGCGAGGTCCGCGTCATGGCCACTCTCGGCGCGCAGCCGCACGAGATCGACCCGCACGTCCGCGCGTGCTCCCTGCCCCAGACGCCCGTGGACCGCGGCCAGCCGCGCCTCGATCGACTGGCGCCGGGCGATGTCCTTGCGTGCGGCGTCCGCGTGTCGGGTCAAGCGCTCGGCCTCGCTCGTGCCGGCGTGCTTCGCGGCGAACGCCTCGGCGCGCTCGGGGAAGGCTGGATCGGACACGCGCCCCGAGAGCACGTCCAGAGCCCCCTTCCGAACGGTCGCTCGCTCGTCGCGACGCCGGGCATCCGCACCGAGGAAGCGATCGACGGCGAAGGCGACGAGGACCGCGAGACCGAGCAACACAGCCCCCTTCCACAACGCCGACAGATCCGCGGGACCGGCCGCAGGGGGCTCGGGCGGAACCTCGCGCCGCGTTGGCGGAGCCTCGGAGGCGGCACTCGCAGCCTCGTCCTCGAGGAGGCGGATCTCGAGGACCGTCGAGGTGACGAGGCTCGAGAGCGGCGCGCCCAACTCGATTCGTGTCCCCCCGATGCGGATCGCGGCGCCGTCGTCCAGCCGTCGCCGCGCCACGCGCTGCTCTCCGACCCATGTGCCATTTGCGGACGCGAGGTCCTGGACGAGCCATCCGCCCCCGGCGTGCGGCGCGATTCTCACGTGCCGCCGTGATGCGCGCGGCTCGGCGATGAACACCCCAGCGTCTTCGGCCCGGCCCACGACGACGCCTTCGGGACCCACCTCGACCCCTCGCGGCTCTTCGCCGGGAACGTGAACGGTGATGCGCGGCATGCGGCCCTCCACCACCCCTCCCAGCAACCCGTGGGCCTCGAATCGCACGCCGCCAAGCCCGGAATCTCGGCCGCGGCGCGATTCCGCCGGTGCATGGCGCATTCCGTTCGTCAACCGGTCCGGCGCTTCGGGCGCGCAAGACACCATCCGATTCCGTCCACGGCCTGGCCGATCGCCGCGACGGGATCCGGGCGTGCAAGCCTCTCCCGGCGCCTCCTTGGCGTCGCGGCGACCCGGCTCGTCGCCCCTCGTGCGGTATCTCCTCGCGCCTCGTCCACCGCCTCAGGCGAAGGCTACTCTCAAGCCCCCTTGCGGCGGGAGAGGAAGGCGTCGGGGTCGATGGCGTAATGCTCGAGCTTGGCGTCGAGGGTCGGGCGCGAGATGCCGAGGAGGCGCGCGGCGCGGGCCTTCCGGCCCTCGGAGCGGGAGAGTGCGGCACGGATCACGCGGATCTCGAGCGCCTCGGTCACCTCCTTCACCATGTCCTTCAGCGATCGCTCGCCGAGATGCTCGACGCTCGGATCGGCCGCGGCGGCGGTCGCCCCGCGGACCGCGGGCGAGAGGATCAGCGGCACGATCACCTTGTCGCTCAACGCGGCCGCGCGCAGGATCTCGTTGCGCAGTTCGCGGACGTTGCCCGGCCAGTGCCACGCGCGCA
>CAZPGF010000162.1:0-4493 GCA_964586025.1 uncultured Planctomycetales bacterium | reverse complement strand
CCGGGCGGTACGGCGCCGCTCCTCGTCACCGACCTCCATCGGGTGCGTATCGCACGCGCCGCGCGTCCCGGGGACCGCGCGCGCGTCCTGGGGCGCTTGCTTCATGGACTCGTGGGACACGTCGGTCCGGGGGGGCGCGCGCGCCTGCTCGCCGCCGCGATCGGCGAGGGACGGGCTCGCCACGAGGTCGTGCGGGCGCACGCCGAGGTCGAGCGCGCGATCCACGCCCTCGAGGTCCGCCGGCGCGCGAGCCGGACCAAGCGCTGTCTGCTCGAGAGCGGCGGGTTCACCCGCGACCTCCCGGCGCCGTGGGTCGGTGCCCGTCGCCGCACGCTCACGGCCGAACGCCTGGTCGGGTTGCTCGCGGCGCATGACGACGCGCTCGCACGCGGGGATCGCCGGGTGGTGAAGGACGGCCGACGCAGCGCGATCACGGCTCATGGCGACGCGATCGTGAAGGAGGCGCGCGATGCGTCGCTCGGCGCACGGTGGCGCACGCGACTCGCTCCGGGCCGTCACCGCCGGGGCTACGTCGGCGCCCGCCGGTTGGAGGTCGTCGGCGTCGGCACCGCCGAACCGCTCGCGTTCGCCCGCGCGAACGGTCGCTCGTTCTCGGTGTTCGAGGACTTGTCCGCGTTCACGCGCCTCGACCACCTCGCGCGCGGCCTCGCTCGCCTCGGCGACGGCCGGGGACTGCGACGCCTCGGCGAGGCGTCGGCCGACTTCTTCGGTCGCCTCCACGCGCACGGCGTCTATCACGGCGACCTGAAGGCCGCCAACGTGCTCGTCGACGATCGGGCGAGTCCTCCGCGGTTCCATCTCGTGGACACGGACAGCGTGCGTCTCCTTCGTCGCCCGGTCTCCGACGCTCGGCGCTGGAAGAACCTCGCGCAACTGGCGGCATCGATCCCAGTGGTCGTGTCCCGAAGCGACCGCCTGCGCTGGTTCCGGAGGTATGCGGCCGGCGAGGCGCGCCCCGAGGGGCGCCGCGCGTTCGAGCGGACCGTCGCACGCGAGACGGCGGCCCACCTTGCGCGCAAGATCATCGTCCGGGACGAGCCGATCGAGTGACCGATGCGCATTCTGTGGACGATCGCCAACTGGAAGCGCACCGGACCGGTGGATCCGAGCCTCGACCTCGCCGCCGCGCTGCGGGACCGCGGCCATGACGTGCGCGTCCACGTCGGGGCCGTGCCGCGCGGCGTCGCGGCCGAGAACACGGCCGCCGACGCCGCGCGGGTACGTGACCTTCCGATCGCGCCGGGCCGACCGCGGTTGTCGAAGCACGGTGCGCCGTGGCGGGACCTCCTCGACGTGCGCCGGTTGCGCCGGTCGATCGAGGCGTGGCGGCCCGACGGGATCGTGACCACCCTCGCCGGGGACCACCGTATCGCCGTGGCCGCGGCACGCGGGGCGATCCCCGTCGCGCGGCTGCTCTTCGCCGCGCCGCCGCTCGTCGTCGACCGTCGCGAGCGACGCGCGCTCGTGCGCACCGCGACCCTGTTCCCGTTCGCGGAGGGGGTCGAGGCCGATCTCGAGGCTCTCGGCGTCGCCCGCGACCGCATCGTTCCGATCGATGCGCCCCTGGATGTCGAACGACTGACGCGTCTTGCTCGCGACGGAGCGGGTGCGCGCGAGCGCTTCGGCGTCGTGCCCGGCGTGCCGCTGTTCGGCATCGTTGCGCGGCATCAGCGCCACCGGCGGTTCGACCTGCTCTGGGACGCGCTCGTCCGGTTGCGGGACACGGGGCGGAGGTTCACGTTCGCCGTCCCGGGGCGAGGAACCGCATCGGACGAACTCGTCGCCCAGCCGATCGAACGCCTCGGACTCGCCGATCTCGTCGTGCGGCCAGGCTATCTCGTCGGCGCGGACTACGCCGGCTTCCTGGCGTCGTGGGACGCGATCGTGTTTCTCGTTCCCGGCAGCGATCCGACCTGTCGCGCGTTGCGTGAGGCCATGGCGCTCGGCGTGCCCGCCGTGGCGACGCGTCGCGGGCTCCTGCCGTCGATCGTCGAGCACGAGGCGACCGGCCTGGTCCTCGACGACGAGACGCCCGAAGGGCTTGCCGCGGCGCTCGCCCGCCTGCTCGACGACCCCGCCCTCGCGCGCCGGCTCGGGGCCGCCGCCGCCGAGCGAACCCGGGCACGGGGCGACGCCCGGCGCGTCGCGGAGCGAATCGAGGAGAGAATCGCGCCGTGACGAACCCGATCGAGTCCGTGGCCCGGGTCCCCACGGTGCGCGTCGTCGTCGCGGCCTACCGCCAGGAGCGGATGCTCGCGCTCTCGCTGCGCGGGTGGCTGCGACAGACCTGCACCGACTTCGCCCTGACGATCGCCGACGACGGCAGCGGTTCGGAGACGGCGGATCTCGTCCGTGCGTTCGCCGCGGAGGCATCGGCATACGGACTCGATGTCGGCATCGTGCACCACGAGGACCGGGGATTCCGCAAGAACCGGATCCTCAACGCCGCGATCCGGGCCGATCGCGGTGCCTCCCTCTTCGTCTTCACCGACGCCGACTGCATCCCTCCGGCCCACTTTGTCGAACGGCACCTCGCGGCGCACGCACCCCGTACGTTCGCGGTGGGGGGGGCGGTGCGTCTCGACGCCGAGCGCAGCGCCACGATCGACGCCGCGGCCGTAGACGCGGGGCGGCACGAGACCCTCGCCACGCCGGCCGACCTTCGCGACCTGCGGCGTCGGGCGCGCAAGAGTCGGTGGGGCGTGATCCTGCACCGTCGCCATCGCCCGAAGATCCTCGGGTTGAACATGGCGTTCTCGCGCGACCTGCTGGAGGCGCTGAACGGTTTCGACGAGCGCTTCACGACCTGGGGGCTCGGCGAGGACAGCGACCTTCGGGATCGCGCGATGCGACTTCGCCCTCGGCCGCAGGTGCGCGTGCTCTACGGCGTGAACGACGTCGTCCACCTCTGGCATCCACCGGCCCCAGGCGGTCGGGCCGCAAGCCGCGCCTGGTACGACACGCCTCGTCCGATTCGCTGCGTCGATGGGCTGGTGCCCCCGCCGTCCGCCGGGGCATGAGGAGCACGCGGCGGCGGATCGCCGCGCCGAGGCTACTCGTCGCTCGGGGTGTCCGCCTGCGGGGCCCTCGCCTCGCGTTCGGCCTGGAAGGCCTCGAGGGTCTTCTTCAGGCTCGGGTGGAGCGACGATCCCTCCGCGCGCGCGACCGCGTCGGTCTGGATCTCGATCGCCCGATCGAGGTCCCCGCAAGCGTGCAGGACGTGCGCCAACGTGTCGAGGATGGCGGGATCGTTGCCTTTCGTCAGGTCGCGCGCGCGTCCGGCCGCAGCGAGGGCCAGATCGAGGTCGCGCGCCGTCAGGCCCTTGTCGGTCGCGATGAACCAGGCGATCTGATTCTGGACCTTCGCATCGTCCTGCGCCGCCGCGGTCCAGTCGCGGAGGACGGCGAAGCCCTCGTCGTACCGGCCGAGTCCGATCAGCAGAACGGTCGCCTTCTCCATCTCGAGGCCCGGGACCCCCGCGCCCTTCTCCTCGAGTACCTCCAGACATGCCGCCCAATCCTTCTTCGCTTTCACGGGACGGTATGCGGCAAAGAAGGCGTCGCGCAACAGTTGGACGCGCATCGCCTCCTCGTACTCCGCCTTGAACGCGTCGCGATCCCACGAGTCGGCGAGCACCTGCTCGACAACCGAGTCCACGCGACTCGGATGGCCGATCCACTCGATCAGGCCGGTCTTGCCGATCAGGAAGCCGCACGGGATGCCGGTGCGCCCGGCGGCGTCGAAGAACGCCTTCCGCGTGCTGCGATCGGGGTCCGTCGCGAGCGTGTACCGCGCGCGGTCGTTGTGCACCTTCCCGTCGCGGGGAAAGGTCTTGAACAGGAACTCCACGACCTTCGGCAGCGATTCGTCGCTGACGCCGATCACCTGGAACCCCTCTGCGCCGTGCGTCTCCTGCAACTCGGAGAGATGCGGCATGCTCATCACGCACGGCCCGCACCACGTCGCCCAGAACTCCAGCAGGAACACCTTGCCGGGAGCCCACGTCGTCAGCGGTTGGAAGTCGCCGCGGCGGTCCATCTCGACGCCCTTGATCCAGAACCCGATGTCGACCGCCGGCGCGGCATCGCCCACGGTGAGGCGGGCCGGAGCCGGCGCCGCGTCCGGCGCTTCGTCAGCGTGGGCGGCGGAGAACGACCATGCGCTCGAGAACGCGGCGAACAGGGCGAACGAACGAATCCATCGCATGGCGACCTCCTCGGCGGGGCGGAGCCCGGCCCCGGGAGGGAAAGCCTAGCCGGGACATCGTGCCGGCGCTCCCGCCGGCCGAGCGGGCCGGCGTCGCGTGCGTGTCCCGGGAGCTACGCGTGGGGTCGGGACCCGGGGCATCCGCCGTTGGATCCGCTCAGGCACTGCACTCCTCGCGCAACTCCGATGGCGACCGTTCCGCCCGGGGCGTGCCTTCCCTTCGCCTTCACCGCCGGGCCGGGTTCGCAGGCGGGGAGCGGAAGGT
>CAZPGF010000161.1:0-4617 GCA_964586025.1 uncultured Planctomycetales bacterium | reverse complement strand
AGCTCTCGGGCGAGGCGCCGTGCAACGTGCGCTGGTACATGGAACTCGAGTTCGGCCACTGGGGTCGCAACGCGCTCGAGAACTACTTCGACAGCGAGATCGGATCCGGCTTCTACACCGTCGAGGTCACCGAGTTCGCGATCGGCCCGTTCTTCCAGAGCCGGAACTACGACAACACGCGCGAGGCGTGGATCGAGTGGGGCTGCTCGGACCTGTTCAACGTGCGCTTCGGCCAGATCGCTCTGCCGACGACGCGTCAGTTGATGGTCAAGCCGGAGATGCAGCAGTTCGTGGACATCTCGCTCGCGAGCGCGTTCGTCGGCCAACTGCTGCCGGGCTACACGGACCGCAACCGCGACCACGGCGTGATGGTTCACGGCGCGTTCGGCTGCGACAACGCGTGGTCGTACCAGTTCGCCGTCACGAACGGCGACGGCGGCGATAGCATCCGCAATGTGCTGGATCACCGCACGGACGACAACCTCGCGTTCAGCGGTCGCTTGAACTGGGCGTTCGCGAAGCCGATCGGCTACCGCGAGGGCGCCCTGCACCAGGAGACCTGCGGTTGGTACGGCGAGATCGGCGTCTGGGGCTTCCATCACGCCGACCGCGTCGACAAGCCGCACTTCGAGATCGGCGACTGGACCTGGTACGGCGTGGACGTCGCGCTCGGCTGGGGCGGGTTCTCGTTCACCGGGGCGTTCTCGATCGGTACGGTCGAGAACTTCCTGCTCTCCTCGGAGGACGTGGACTTCACGTCGTGGCTTGCGCAGATCGGCTACCACTTCCCCGGCACGGCCTGGGAGATCGCCGCCCGCGCCAGCTCGTACTCGATCGATGTCGGGGACGAGGACTTCGCCGTCACCGAGCTCGCGTTCGCGATCAACTACTACCTCAACGGCCACGGCAACAAGTTCACACTCGACGTGAGCCTGTTCGAAGGAAACGACGACGAGTCGTTCCTGATCTGGGACGCCTACACGGGCATCGGCAACAACGCGGGAGGCGACGAGACGTTGGGCATGCTGCTCCGCTTCCAGTGGCAGCTCGCGCTCTAACGCCTCGGCGGTCTCCGCCGCATTCCGACGCCTCCCGCGATCCGCTCGCGGGAGGCGTCCTCGTATCCTGACCACCCCGTGTCCGGCCCGGAGTCCACGCCGTGATCAGCCCTGCGCTGTCGTCCGTGCTCGCGATGGCGGAGAGCCCCTGGCTCTTCGTCGGCTTCCTCGCCCTGGTGTTGGTGCTGCTCGCCCTGGACCTGGGCGTCTTCCACCGCAAGGCCCATGTCGTCGGCACGCGCGAGGCGATCCTCCTGACCGTCGTCTGGATCGCGGTGGCGCTGTCGTTCACCCTCTTCGTGTACTTTGGCTACGAAAACCACTGGCTCGGTCTCGGGATCGACGTCCCGCAGATGGGCGGCCCGTCGCGCGACGTCGGCGGCGGTGAAGCCTCCCTGCTCTACCTCACCGGCTACATCGTCGAGAAGTCCCTGTCGCTCGACAACATCTTCGTGATGGCGCTGGTCTTCACCGCGTTCGCGGTGCCCCCCCAACTCCAGCACCGCGTCCTCTACTGGGGCATCCTCGGCGCGCTGATCCTTCGCGGGATCATGATCGCGGCCGGCGCCGCCCTCGTCCACCAGTTCTCGTGGATGACCTACGTCTTCGGCGGTCTCTTGATCCTCACGGCGATCAAGATGGCGCGCGTCCGCGGGGATGAGGTCGATCCCCAGAACAACCCGCTCGTCCGGCTGACCCGACGCTGGCTGCCGGTCTCGAAGGACTTCGACGGCGAACGCTTCTTCACACGGATCGACGGCCATCGCGTCGCCACGCCGCTCTTCCTCGCGCTCGCCGCGATCGAGTTCACCGACGTCGTGTTCGCCGTGGACTCGATTCCGGCGATCTTCGCCATCACCCTCGACCCGTTCCTCGTCTTCACCTCGAACGTGTTCGCGATCCTCGGTCTGCGGGCGCTCTACTTCTGCCTCGCGGGTCTGCTGGCCCGCTTCCGCTACCTGAAGGTCAGCCTGATCGCCGTGCTGTTCTTCGTCGGCACGAAGATGGTGCTCGTGGAGACGCCGCTCAAGATCGGGACCGGCGTCTCGCTCGCCGTCATCGGAGGACTGCTCGGGCTCGGCGTCGTCGCGTCGCTCGTCCGCCCGCTGCCCGAGGAGGTGGAACGCCGTCTGCCCGGTCCGGAAGGCGTGCTGGCCTCGCGCCGCTCGCCCCGGCGCGATGAGGACGAGTCCGCCAAGCCGACCGAGACCACCTGAACGGATACCTCGCGCCGTAACCGCTCAGGCCGCCCACTCCGCGCACAAGTCCGATGGCGACCGATCCGCCCAAGGCGTGCCTTTCCTTCACCTTCACCGCCGGTCCGGGTTCGCAGGCGGGGAGCGGAAGGTCGCCGTGGAGGGCGACGTGTGGTCGACCACTCTAGCCCGACACGGCGGCCTGACCGCCCCCGATCTGCGAAGCCGCACGCCCGCAAGGTCAGAGACCACCTGAACGGATACCTCGCGCCGTTCGTGCGGTCCCGTGGTCGCCGGGTCGTGCGCGGATCGCCCCCCGATCGGGTGGCGTACACTTCGCGCCCATGCCCGAACCCGATGTGATCCGACTGCGCGGCGTTCGGCAGCACAACCTCAAGGGGTTCGACCTCGAGGTGCCCGTCGGTCGCCTGACCGTCATCACGGGCGTTTCCGGCAGTGGCAAGTCGAGCCTTGCGTTCCACACCCTCTACGCCGAAGGGCAGAGGCGATACGTCGAGACGTTCTCGGCGTACGCGCGGCAGTTCCTCGAGCGGATGGACCGTCCGGCCGTCGATTCGGTCGAGGGGATTCCGCCGGCGATCGCGATCGAACGTCGCGGCCGCCTGACCGGCGCACGTTCGACGGTCGCAACGCTGGCCGAACTCCACGACCCGTTGCGGTTGCTCTGGGCGCGGGTCGGCGACCTGAACTGCATCGGGTGCGGGGCCCTCGTCGAACCGGATCTCCCCGCGACCGTCGCGGACCGACTGGCGGCAGAGCCTTCCGGATCGCGCTGGATCCTCGCCTTCGAGGTCGCCGTCGATCGTCGGACCGCCCTGGACGGCACCGTCGGGGATCTCGCCCGCGCCGGGTTCACGCGGATCTTCACGCCCGCGGGTGCGGTCGATCTCGCGCAAGCCGCCGAGGCCTGGCCCGAGGAGGGCCCGGGAACCATCGTCGTCGATCGGGTGGTCGTCGGTCGCACGTCGCGCGCACGCCTGCTCGACTCGATCGAGACGGCGTTCCGGGCCGGCGGGGAGCGCCTCGTCGCGATCGAGGCCGATGGCACGCGACGGTTGCGGTTCAGCGCGGGGCTCGCCTGCGCCTCGTGCGGTCGGGCCCATCGCCCGCCGCGTCCGTCGGTGTTCAGCTTCAACAGCGCGCTCGGCGCGTGCGAGCGCTGCAGCGGCTTCGGGCGGATCGACGGCATCGACGACGCGCTCGTCGTGCCGCTCGAGGACGCGACGCTCGCCGGCGGCGCCGTCCGCCCGTTCGAGACGCCCGCGCATCGCAAGGATCGCACCGCGATGCTGGCCTGGGCGCGCGCGCGGAACATCCCGACGGACGTGGCATGGAAGGATCTACCGGACTCGGCCCGAACGACGATTCTTCGCGGTGGGGACGGCTTCGACGGGGTCGATGGGCACTTCGCGCGCCTGCGCCGCAAGGCGTACAAGGTCTACGTCCGCGTCCACATCGCACGGTTTCGCGGCTACACGGCGTGTCCCGACTGCGGCGGGAGCCGGCTCGGTCCGGAGGGCCGCGCATGGCGTGTGTTCGGGCGGACCCTCCCCGACGTCCTCGCGCTGTCCGTGGACGATGCGCGTGCGCTGTTCGACGCCGAAGGCGATCCGCACCGCGTCGCCTCGATGCGGGCCGATCGTCGCGAAGTCGTCCGCTTGCTCCGTCGCGAAATCGTCACGCGCCTCTCGTGTCTCGCCGACGTCGGGCTCGGCTACCTCACGCTCGACCGCGCCGGCCGCACGTTGTCGGGAGGGGAGGTGCAGCGCGTTCACCTCACGGCGGCGATCGGAACGAACCTGACCGGCGCGTTGTTCGTTCTCGACGAGCCGTCGGTCGGCCTCCATCCGAGCGACACGGCGCGCCTGGTGACGCAGGTCCGCCGTCTCGTCGATCAGGGCAACACCGTCGTCGTGGTCGAGCACGACCTCTCGATCCTGGCCGTGGCGGACCGGGTGATCGACGTGGGGCCCGGTGCGGGCGAACACGGTGGTCGCATCGTCGCGGCCGGTACGGTCGCCGATCTCGCCCGGGTTGAGGAGAGCGTGACCGGGCGCTGGATCGCCGGCGAACGACGGATGCCCGCGACCCGCGAGCGTCCACGGCCCGGTCCCGCCGTGGGCGTCCGCGGCGTCCGCGCGAACAACCTGCGCGGCGTCGATCTGGTGCTGCGCCTGGGAGAGATCACCGCCCTCGCGGGCGTGAGCGGCTCGGGCAAGTCCACCCTGGCGCACGACGTCCTCTACCTCGCGCTCGCACGCGCCCTCGGCCGGCCCGAAGGCACGCCGGGACCCCACGCCGAGGTCGACGAGCCGAACCACCCCGCGGACGGCGTCCTGGCG
>CAZPGF010000160.1:0-4658 GCA_964586025.1 uncultured Planctomycetales bacterium | reverse complement strand
GTGGATCACTCAAGCCCGACACGGCGGCCGGCGCCCCCGATCTGCGAAGCCGCACGCCCGCAAGGTCAGGGACTCCCTGACCGAACACCTCAGCGGATGCCGCCGCCCGACACCGTGCCATGGATGTTCGTCACGTCGCTCGCACGGAAGCGGATGCGGCTCGCGACGATCTGATCGCGCAGTTCGATCAGATCGGGATGGACCGGATCGATCGCCGACGCGCGAGCCGCGAAGCGTTCCGCGTCCGTGAAGACGCGTGCCTCGCGAAACAGGAAGCGGGCCATCCCGAACAGCAGATCGAACTGTTCTCGGTCGAGGTGGTTCAACGCGGCGAGGATCTCGGGGCGTTCGGGTGCGTCGTTCGGGAGGATCCGACGCAGCCGTCCCAGGTGACGGCGCGCCGCCATGAACCGCTCGTCGGCCTGCTCGGCGAGTTTGCGCGATCGCGTCACGGAGCCCTGGTCGCGCTTCTCGCGGGTCTCGGCGGCGATACGCCGCCCCTCGCGCAGGAGGTCGAGGGCAAGGGTCTTGCGCCGGAAGATCTCCTTCGCGCGGGCGACGCCCAGTTCGAACTTCTCCAACTCGTCGCGCGCGGCGGCGTCGGCGGCCTCGATCGCCGCGAGGTCGTCGATCAGCGATTGGATCAGTCTCCCGATCGCATCGGCGCCCGGCGCCTCGGCGAAGTCGACGCGCAGGCGTCGCGCCACCTCGAGGGCCCCCTCGTGGTCGCCCGCCGCGGCGCGGGTCCGCGCCTCGGCGAGTCCGACCTCGACCGCCGCGCCCTCGGCGGCGGCGAGAGCCTTCGCGAAGGCGGCGTCGTCGAGGGCTCCCAGCGCGAGGGCCTTCTCGAACTCGACGCGCGCCTCGGCGAACAGACCGAGATCGACGGCGAACTCGGCGAGGGCGAGGCGGGACGCGCCGTCGGCGACCGGCGTGTGGGCGCTGCGGGCGCGGAAGAGTCCGAGAGGCGCGAGTCGGTCGAGGGGAATCGGTCGCCTCGTCTCGTCCCCGATCCGAAGGACCAGTCCGGTCGGGCCGATCGACTCGACCACTCCGGTCAGCGTCTCGCCGTTGTCGAGGAGGATCTCGATCGGCCGCTGGTCCCCGCCGGCACGCGCATCGAGCGGCACGGCGAGGAGGCAGACCGAGGTCGCGAGGAGCACGAGGTGGGGTAGTGCGCGCATGGCGTCGGCTTTCCGTGGGTCGCGGACACGGCTACGGGGCCGCACCCACCCTTCCAACGTACCGGCACCCTCGTCGGAACCCCCGGCTCCCGGCCGGACGCACGGATCTAGCGGGACGGCTCCGGCCAGGCGGGCGGCGGGGGCGGAAACCCCTCGCTCCACGACGGTTGTCCGGGCGGGCTCTGGCGCGGCCCGACCGAGCGCCCGCCCTGCGCGCGTTGGTAGGTCTGCAGGAGTTCCATCGCACGGACGCGCTCGTCGCGGTGGATCTGGGGATCGGTGATCCCGAGATATTCCTCGATGTCCGCGACCGCCCGGTCGAACTGACCGATCGCGGCGTAGGCCTGGGCCCGCTCGACGTACGCGGCGGGCACGCTCGCGTCGATCTCGATCACCGACGAGTACGACGCGATCGCGGCGGGATAGTCCTGCCGTCGCATGTGGACGCTTCCGACGAGCAGGTGCATCTGCTTCGTGCGCTCCCGAACGGCCTGGACGCGTGCGACGAACGCCGCGCGCTGGGGAGTGTCCAGTTGCGAGCCCTGTTGGCGCGCGACACGCTCGTACTCCTCCATCGTCTTGCGCCAACCGAGTTGGTTGGCCTCGGTCAGCGCGAGGTACCGCTGCGTGTAGTGGAGCCCCGCGTCGTCGTTGCCCATCTGGAGGTTGCCCTTCGCGAGCGCGGCGAGCGCATAGGGGTTGTCGGGATTCGCCGCGAGCACCTGCTCCCAGAGCGGCAACGCGCGACCGAGCAGGGCGTCGCGTTCGCGGCGCTGGCGCTGGATCTGCTCCTCGGTGCGCTGCCCGCCCGAGGCGATGCCGCGCCGCGCGTCCGCCTCCAACGACAGGGCATCGCGATGGTAGAGGTCCGCCAGGTCGCTGTAGCACTGCGCGAGATCGGACTTGACCTCGAACGAGATGTCGCCGCGCGTCGGATGGGTCCACGGCAATCGGACGAGTTCCGAGAGGATCTTCTCCGCCTCGCGGAGCTTCGGTGCGGTGCCCTGGTTCAACTTCGCGCGGGCGAGCACACGACGGGCCTTCTTGTCGCCGGGGACTTCCTTCAACCAGAGTTCGGCCAGTTCCTCGGCCCGGGGGTAGTTGCCGTGGTCGTAGTACGTCAGCGCCGCCGTCTCGTAGTGTTCGATGCGCGTCTCGCGGTCCTTCGCTTCCTCCTGGCCGGGAAGACCGAGATCGCCGGACTGGCAGCCGGCGCACGC
The DNA here is from genome assembly GCA_964586025.1 of uncultured Planctomycetales bacterium. GTDB lineage: Bacteria > Planctomycetota > PLA2 > PLA2 > JAEUHO01 > JACKGW01. Next base: position 2,254 of record CAZPGF010000160.1, on the reverse strand, counting down.
GCCGAGCGCGACCACGCACGTGGCGGCGCGCGCGAGTGCGCGAACGCGGCGAGGGCGCTTCGTCGGGGTCGGCGTCGTGGCACGCATGGCGCTTCGCTCCCAGGTGGCGGCGGCGGGACCGTCCCGCGCCGCCCGACTGTCGCCGCAGGCGGTCACGGCGGGGTCATCCGCGCGGCGAGCCCCTCGGCCGACGGGGGGCACGGCCGGCGTGAGGCGGCACAATCCGCGCCCCCGGGCGCGCGGACTCGCCGCGAGCGGCCCGCCTCCCCGTCCCCAAGGAGCATCACGTCGCATGGAGACCAGCCTCATCCTCGTCAAGCCCGACGGCGTCCAGAGAGGCCTCGTCGGCCGGATCCTTGCCCGGTTCGAGGACAAGGGCCTCTCGATCGCCGGTCTCAAGATGCTGCACGCCCCGCGCGCGACGCTCGAACGTCACTACGAGGTCCACCGAAAGCGGCCGTTCTTCGAGAGCCTCCTGCGGTTCATGAGCAGCGGGCCCGTCGTGGCGGTCGCCGTCCGCGGTGAGAGTGCGGTGGCCGTCGTCCGCAATCTGCTCGGGCCGACGAACGGACAGGAGGCGCCGGGCGGCACGATCCGCGGCGACTTCGGCTTGAGCAAGTCGTTCAATCTCGTCCACGCATCGGACTCACTCGAGAACGCGGCGATGGAACTCGCTCTGTGGTTCCCCGAGGGCACCGTCGACTACCCCCACGACGTGCTGCGCTGGGTGAACGACACCGACGTGTGAGGCGGGGCGCGCGATGACGACGATCCTCGCGATCGCTCGCGGCGGCCGCGCGGTGCTCGGGGGCGACGGGCAGATCACGCTCGGCCACAGCGTGCAGAAGCACGGCGCGGTCAAGGTGCGTGCGCTCGCGGGCGGGCGCGTGCTGTCGGGCTTCGCGGGCGGTGCGGCCGACGCGCTGACCCTGATGGAGCGCTTCGAGGGACACCTCGGACGCGACGGGGCGACCCCGCTGCGCAAGGCGGCCGTGGAACTCGCGCGCGAGTGGCGCAGCGATCGGCGTCTGCGCCGGCTCGAAGCGGTGCTGCTCGTCGCCGATGCCAACGAGTTGCTGCTCGTCACCGGCACGGGGGACGTCATCGCGCCGGACGACGGCGTCGTTGCGACGGGAAGCGGCGGACCGGTCGCTCTGGCCGCGGCGCGCGCGCTGCTGCGTCACGGCTCGATGGAGTTGGAGTCGATCTGCCGCGCGGCGCTGGAGATCGCCGCCGAGATCGACCTCTACACGAACGACCGGTTGACGATCCTCTCGACGCCGGCGGGCGAGGCCGCGCGATGAGCAAGGCCGAGAACGACGGCGCCGACCTGACGCCCGCGCGGATCGTCGCGGAGCTCGACCGCCACGTCGTCGGGCAGGCTGCCGCGAAGCGCGCCGTCGCGGTTGCGATCCGCAATCGCTGGCGTCGGCTGCAGTTGCCGGCGGACCTCCGGCGCGAGGTCCAGCCGCGCAACATCCTGCTGATCGGCTCGACGGGCGTCGGCAAGACGGAGATCGCGCGTCGCATCGCCGATCTGGTCGGTGCGCCGTTCACGAAGGTCGAGGCGACGAAGTACACCGAGGTCGGCTACGTCGGCCGCGACGTCGAGTCGATGGTGCGCGACCTGCTGGACACCGCGATCGCCCTGGTGCGACGACGGGCCGAGCGTCGCGTCGCGACGCGCGCGCGCGAACGGGCCGAGCAACGGGTTCTCGATGCGCTCGTCGCGGCGTGGACCCCGGGCGACGCCGACCTCGATCCGTTCGGCGGCGCCCGGCCGAGCACCGGAGCAACGCCATCGATGCAGGACCTCTCCGCCGTGCGCGTCCGCTTGCGCGAACGCTTGCGGTCCGGCGCGCTCGCCGCCCGGCCGGTCGACATCGACGTTCGTGAGGCCCGCGGCAAGCCGCTCGGCAACATCTTCGATGATCCCTCGCTCGCGCAGCGCGGGCTCGACTTCTCCAAGCTGCTCGAGCGGATGCAGCCGCCGACGACGAAACGCCGGCGGCTGACGGTGAGCGAGGCGATCGAGGCCCTCGCCGCCGAGGAAGCGGAGGGGCTCGTCGACGAGGACCGGATCACCGAAGACGCGATCCGCCTGGTCGAGGAGAGCGGCATCGTGTTCCTCGACGAGATCGACAAGGTCGCCGGTCGCGAGGGCGCTGGCGGCCCGGACGTCTCGCGCGAGGGGGTACAGCGCGACCTTCTGCCGTTGATCGAGGGCACGACGGTGTCCACGCGTCACGGCGCC
>CAZPGF010000159.1:0-4682 GCA_964586025.1 uncultured Planctomycetales bacterium | reverse complement strand
GACCTCCTCCGACCCGGCTTCTCTCGGGACCGAAGCGGCCGTCGCGCGCGGCGGCGACCCGTCGCTCGTGCTCTACGCGGATCCGGGCATCGGTCTGATGTACGGACTCGAGACGTTCGACCGGATCGGACTCGCGGACGCGGACCTGCTCGCCGACTGGGGACGCTGAGCGGCGCCGTGACGATCGCGTCGAACGAGTTTCTGTCCGTTCGGACCGCGCGACGACTCGCGGCGTTCGCGGGGGTCGCGCTCGTCGCATGCGGCCTCGTCTCGTGCGGCGGGGAGGGCGCGTCGTCGCCTCGCTCGCCCGACGCGGACGAGGGGAGCGAGCTGCGGACGAACGGCGTCGTGAGCACGGTCGCCGCGCGGGCCGAACGCTTCACCGCGTCGCTTGGACGCTTCCTCGACGTCGGCCCGACGGCGGGCACCTGGTCGGTCAAACAGGCCCACCACCACGTCGCGTGGCGCTTCGCGTTGCACCCGACCGAGACCGAATCGTTGCTGATCTCGCGTGTCGGTTCGAACGGCCTGCTCGCTCCCATCCAGGTCGTCCCGCGCAATGCCGTACCGCGATTGTTCTTCGAAGCGCCGTCATGGCTCTTCTTCGCCAACTACGAGCCCGAGGGTCCGCCGTCGCGCGCGCCCCTGAAGGACGCGGAGAACGCGGTGCGGATCGTGTGGCGTCCGGTCCACGAAGGGGCCGGGGACACCTCGCGCCACGCCTGGTTCGACGCGGAGAGCGCGACCCTGATCCGGGTCGAGGACCACAGCCGGGCCGGCCGGGTCGTTCGTTCGATCTGGCGGGAGCCGGGAGTCGACGATGCGCTCGCCGTACCGACCGAGGACGTGCCGCCGTGCTGCGGCCGGCCGGTCGCGAGTCAGGCGGCCGACGACCTGCGGCGCGCGCTCGCGGCCCCCTTTCCGATCTACGAGCCCGAGCGTCTGCCGGCCGGCTATGTCCGCATCCGCGCCGACTACCGTGCGTGCGATCTGGCCGCCTCGAAGGACGACGGCGAGGCGGTGCCGGCGGGTGGGAAGGACGGCCTCTCCTGCCACGACGGCGCATCGCCGGGCGCAGTGCGCCGCGCGACCCTCCTCTACTCGGACGGCCTCGGCCTGATCAGCGTGGTGATCGCTCCGCGCGACGAACTCGACGCGATCGTCACGCACTACGGTCGCCTTCCGCCGGACGGCGGCGACCCGGAGGCCTGCACCGCCCTGCCGGACGGGATCTCGGACGATGTCACCGGCAGCGCCCCCGTGGTGCGCATGCGCGAGGACACCTGTCGCACGATCCTCCGGCGCGACGACGTCGACGCGAACGTCAGCGTGATGCTCATGGGACGCAACGAGTTGCCGCTCGCCGCCTACGTGCGTGCGATCAGCGCGTGGAAGCGCGTCACCGGGCAGTGATCCGGGTTACAACGGCCCCTCCCGCGGAGGATCCGTGTACCGCCTCTTCCTCGCGTTGCGTTACCTGCGGACGCGGCTCGTCAACCTGATCTCGATCGGCGGCGTGATGGTCGGCGTCGCGGTGTTGATCGTCGTGACGTCCGTGTTCGACGGCTTCCAGGAGCAGGTGCGCGCGAGCGTGCGCGGCACGCTGTCGCACATCGTCCTGACGCCGCACCGTCCGCACGCCGCGGGAGACGACTGGACGCTCGAACCGTTCGACTCCCTCGAACGGAGGCTGCTCGCGCACGACGACCGGATCCTGGCCGTCGCTCCGCAGATCCGCCTGCCGATCGCGTACCCGTACCGCAGTCCGCGCCTGGCGTGGGCGAACATGAAGGATCAGGCCCTCCTCCAGATGGAGGCCGTCGGCATCGATTGGCCGCGCGAGAGTCGCGTCACGGACCTCAAGAACCTCCTGCTCGCGGGCGACACCGAGAACCCGTTCTTCGACGCCTGGGGCAGCGAGAGGGAGAAGACGACCGTTCTCGTCGGCCGTTCGTTCGCCGAGAAGATGAAGGGGTGGGGGCCTCGCGACTTCCGACGCATCACGAGCGGACCGCTCGGGCCTGACGGCGAGTTCCTCTACGAGGGGCCGCCGCCCGAGGCTCCCCCGCCCTCCGATCCGAGCGATCCGCTGGCGGGCTTCGATCCGAAGGGCGACGATCGCCGCTTCGTCAACGAGATTCGCGTCTATCTGGCGACGTTCGCGAAGGATCCCCACTCCGGGGAGTTGCGGATGGATCAGAAGAGCACGAATCCGCTCGTGAAGGGCATCTACGACGGAAGCGACGCGTCCAGCGAGATGACCCAGATGTACTTCGACATCGGCAGGTTGAAGACGCTCGCGGGTCTCGATCACGACTACTTCGAGGTGCGGATGCGCCTGAAGGACTACCGCGACGCCGAAGCGGTGAAGAAGTCGCTCGGGGCCGCATTCCCCGAGATGGAGGTCCAGACCTGGGAGGATCTCCGGCGCGACTTCCTGCAGGCGGTCGAGACCGAGAAGGTGATGCTCGTCGTCGTGCTCTCGTTCATCGTGCTGCTCGGCGGGTTCATCATCCTCGCCACGCTCACGCTGACCGTCGTCGAGAAGACGAAGGACATCGGCATCCTCGGCGCGCTGGGTGCCCAGCGCCGCGGGATCCTCGGCGTGTTCCTCGGCAACGGCCTCCTGATCGGCGTGATCGGCTCGTTGCTCGGGCTCGGGCTCGGCTGGCTGTTCGTCGAGAATGTCGACGGCGTGCGCGCGGTGGTCGCTCGCCTGACCGGCGTGGACCTGTTCCCGCCGCACATCTACAGCTTCCGCTTCATTCCGACGATCTGGCGTTGGCCGACCGTGCTGTCGATCATGGCCGGAAGCGTCCTGGTCTCGTTCCTCGCCGGACTGCTGCCCGCGCTTCGCGCGTCGCGCCTCGATCCGGTACGGGCGCTGCGCTATGAGTGATTCGAGGCCGGCGGTCGTCCCGGCACGGGGTCGCGTGCTGCTCCAGGCGCGCGGCGTGGCGAAGTCGTACCAACTCGGTGGTTCGACCCTGGAAGTCCTCCGCGGCGTCGACCTCGACGTGCACGAGGGCGAGATCCTGGCGATCCTCGGCAAGAGCGGCTGCGGCAAGAGCACCCTGCTGCACGTGCTCGGCTGGCTCGACCCGGTCGACCGCGGTTCGATCCACTTCGAGGGACGGGATCGCGCGAGCGTGCCGCAACGCGAACGCGCGCGACTCCGCAACGAGGTGATGGGCTTCGTCTTCCAGTTCTACCACCTCCTTCCGGAACTCACCGCCCTCGAGAACGTCCTGATGCCGGCGATGATCCGGCACGGACGACTCGCTTGGCGGACGCACCGGCGGACCGAAGAGGCCCGCGCGAACGAGTTGCTGGATCGGGTCGGTCTGTCGGCGCGGCGAAAGCACCGGCCGCGTCACCTCTCCGGCGGCGAGCGTCAACGCGTCGCGATCGCGCGCGCCCTGCAGAACGAACCGCGGTTCCTGTTCTGCGACGAACCCACGGGCAACCTCGACGGACGGACCGCCGACGAGATTCGCGATCTGCTCTGGCAACTCAACGAGACGACCGGCCAGACGATGCTCGTCGTCACGCACGACGCACGGATGGCGCGCCGGGCGCATCGGATGGTGCACATCGAGGACGGTCGCGTGCGCGAAGGCGGCGCGGACGAACTCGTCGAAGAGATCGAGCGGGACTGAACCGGTCGGTCTGAGGGTATTCGTTCGGGCCCCGCACTCCGCACGCAACTCCGATGGCGACCGATCCGCCCAAGGCGTGCCTTTCCTTCGCCTTCACCGTATCCGTTCGGCCAAGGACGCCAGACGGTCCGCTCTTCGCACAGGCCGTGATCGACTACTTCTCCCGCCGCCAACCGGGCAAGGCGGTGCGCGGTCTGTGCGTGACGAGCGGGGTGGGGGGGGGCGTGGTCCGGCAGGGGGCCCGACTGGCAGACAGGACCTGGTGGCTATCGGCCGGGGGCAGCCCCGGGAGGGCACGCCGGACACTGCCACGGGAAGCCCACCCACGGACCCGAGGTGGTGTAGGATGCCGTCGCACAAGACGACGAGAACTCGTCACGAATCGTCGGAATGCTGTGAGACGGAGCAGGGGTGCTCGTCACGAATCGTCGGATCGCTCCGGCGCACCGCCGCGCGTCAGGCCGGAATGCCTGACGGCCTCGCGGGCGTCACACCCAAGTGTGGGCCTCGGTCAATCCTCCATGACGACGGCATCTACGAGGACGATGCTCTCGACGGGAACGGTTATATCGGAGACTGCGCCGCCGGGTACGTGCCGCACTTGGAGACGGGCAACGGTGTCGACGAAGTTGCGCATCGCGCCCTCCGCAGTCGCCACCTCTTGTCCATTCACCGCCAGCACCCTGCCGATTGGAGCGAGAGCACCTGCTCGCAACTCTCCGGCAAGAACCACCCGACATCCGCGGATGAGGACCGACGATTCCTCGGTCCCAGGACTGGGCACGCACAGGGTGGCTCGCGCTCGTTCGAGCCCTGCCCTCATCAGCATCTCGTCGGAGTCCAGACCCGTGGAGCTTCGGACTGACAACTCGTACGCTGATCCAGAACGAAGCACCACGCGAGCAGCTCCGTCCACCAGTGGCACGGAATCGACCAGACTCCCATCCTCGCCTTCGACCTCAACAGCACTCAGCCTGGATTTCCCATCCCGATGGGTGATCTGCGTCGAATTGGCAGCCTGTG
>CAZPGF010000158.1:0-4704 GCA_964586025.1 uncultured Planctomycetales bacterium | reverse complement strand
TTGGCCACTCGAGCCCGACACGGCGGCCTGAGCGCCCCCGATCTGCGAAGCCGCATGTCCGCAAGGTCAGAGACCCCCTGAACGTATGCCGAGCGAGACACCGTTGCCGTTCCCCCCCCTCGGCCCGGACGACGACCTCGGGGCCTACCTGCGCACGCACCTTCCGGCCGGGTCGCCACCGCCGGTGGAGCCCCTGCTCGCTTGGTTGCGGGGCCCGGGACGCACCGTTCCGACCGGCCCGCAACGCGTGCGTTTCGCGGTGGCGGCCGCGGCGTCCGTCCTCGGGATCGTGGTCATGCTCGGCACGCTCGCCTGGAAGCACGATGGGCCCGAGCCGGCGACCGCCGTGGGCGTCGCCACGTGGTCGTCGGGCTGGAGCCGCAACGGGTCCGAGCGCTCGACCGGCAACCGCCCGCTCCAGGTCGACATCGCCTGGACGGTGCCGGACACCGGACAGCTCCGTCGCCGCGCGCATGTCATTGCCGCGCCCCACACCACCCTCGTCTGGGCCGACCCTTCGACCTCCGACCGGGAGGAGACAGGGAACCCTCGGCCCGATCGGGTCGATGACGCTCGCATTCGCCTGGTGCGGGGTCGGGTCTGGATCGACTCCCCCAACGCAGGCCGCGAGGCCCCCCTCACGATCGACACGCCGCATGGCGCGGTGCGGGTCGTAGGGACCCGTATCGAGGTCGACATCGAGGACGGGTCGTTGGCGGTCCGCGTCGAACGCGGCGCCGTCGACGTGGCGCCGCGGCAGGGCGAGGCCGTCCGCGTCGAGGCGGGCCGGGAAGTTCGCGACGGTCAGGTCGTCGCCGCGTCGCGGCGCGGCCGGCCCACCTGGCTGCCCCAGCCGACGGTGCGGCTCGCCGCCGGCGAGGACGGGCCCGACCGGTTCACCCTCGTCGTCACGGGCGATCCCCTGATCGACCTCGACCTCCCGCCCCTCGGGGTGTCGAGCGCGGGCCTGTGGCTCGAGGCGACCGACGCCGACGGAGAGGTCGTCCACGGCGTCGCGATCGGTCCCGACCAGATCGAGCGCGGGCCGCGCGCCTGGCTCGCCGGGGAGGGAATCGAACTTCCGGCCGGTCGGAGCATCACGTTCGACCTCCGGCTCCCGGCCTCCCGGACGGGGGTTCCGGCGTACCGTTGGCGCGCGCTGGTCCGGCCGCCGGACGGCGCCCCCTGGCTGACGCCCGTGATCGACCTGGAGACCCCCCGATGAGTGCCCGGCCCGCCGACCTCGCGACCGTCCGCTCACGCCTCGCCGCGCTTGGCCGGAGGTTGCGCGCGCGCTTCCTCGGCGCGGGCCTGTCGCGCCTGATCGGCGTCGCCGGTCTGCTCGTCGTCGCATTCTTCGCGGCCGATCGGTTGCTGGACCTGCCGCTCGGCGTGCGGCGCTTCGTCCGCCTGGGGTTGGTCGACCGCCCGGCCGGCATGGGCGTCTTCGTCTGGCTGCCCTTGCTCGCCGCCGTCGCCCTCCTGGCCCTGGGACTGACCCGCGGCCGGCGCGGCGCCGCCGCGGTGTTTTCGTTCCTCGCCGCCGGGCTCGTCGGCGTGGTCGCCTGGCTCGCGTGGCGCGCGTTCGCGCCGATGCGCGTGTCCCTCGCTGCGGAGGATCTCGCGCAGGCCGTCGAACGCTCCGAACCCGGTCTCCAGGATCGCCTCGCGTCGGCGCTCGACTTCGAGCGCGAACTCGCCGCGCCGAGTCGCGGCGAGAGCGAGGCGATGATGTCTCGCGTCGTCGATGAGGCCGAGCGCGCCGCGAAGGACGTGGCCTTCGGTCGCGCGTTCTCGACGCGGCCGTTGCGCCGCGCGCTCGGTGTGGGCGCACTCGGCGTCGGAGCGGTCGCCGTGTGCGCGGCGCTCTGGCCCGCCGATCTCCGCCTGTTCGCGCGGCGATCGTTCGGACTCGCCGACCTCTCGTGGCCGCGTGCGACCACGCTCGTCGCCGTCGACCTCGACGAGTCCGGCGCCCTCGTCGAGCACGATCCCGCGGTTCCGTACGAGGTGGCCGTCGGTCGCCCGCTGACGATCCATGCGTTGGCGAAGGGTCGCGTCCCGGACGACGTCGTCCTGCTCGATCGGACGCCCGGCGGCGAGCCGCTCGCACGACGGATGTATCGCGTTCCGGACCGTGACGGGCTGTTCGCCTTCGAACTGCGCGATGTCCGGCGGGGCTTCGAGTTCCTGCTTCGCGGCGGGGACGACGAGGACGACGACCCGGTCTGGCGCGTTGCGATCACCGTCGCACCGCGGCTTCTTGCGGTGCGTACCCGCGTCGAACCTCCGGCGTACCTCGGACGTCCCGCCGCGATGCTCGAGGACGGCAACGTGCGCGTGCCGGAAGGCTCGACCCTCGACGTCACGTTCCAGACCGACGCGCCCGCGGTCGAGGCCTACGCGCTGATCGACGATCATCGCGTCGACGCGACGCCGGTCGAGTCGGCGGAGGGCGCGCCCGCGGGCACGCTGTTCCGCTTCTCCATCGAAGCCGACGCGTCGAAGTCGTATCGCATCGCGTTCCGCACCGTCGAGGGACGACGCAACGACGCCGCGTCCGCGACCTGGCGGGTGACGGTGGTGCCGGACCGTCCTCCGCGTGTCACGTGGATCTGGCCGCGTGGCGTGATCGACTCGACCCCGCGCGGCCGCGTCCCCGTGCTCGCCGCGGCGGAGGACGATCACGGCGTCGCGACCCTCGCGCTGGAGGTTCGGGCCGGTGAGACCACGTTGGCGAGCGCGCCCCTCGCACCCCGCGGCGACGCGATCTCGGACGAGGCGCCCGCTCCGTTCGATCGCGCGGCCCTCGACGGTCCGCTCGGCCGCCCGCTCGTCCGTGCGTACGTCCCTCTCGATCTCGCTCCGCTGCTCGAGGGATTGACGGGCCTCGCCAACGAGTCGCCGCGCATCGCATTGCGTCTCGTCGCGACCGACGCGCGCGGCCAGACCCGCGAGGGAGAGTGGACGCCCGTGGACACCTTCGCGCCGGCCGTGGTGGAGCGCTCCATCGCGGGGCGCCGCAGCGGCGTGCGAGCCGCGTTCCAGGCGGCCCGTCGCGATCAGCAGGCGCGACGCGACGAGGTCACCGCGCTGCTGCAGGGTTCGCTCGACGCGTCCGAGCGGGACGAGTTGCGCAGCATCCGCTTCCGCCAGGGACGAATCGCCCAGGACGTCGACCGCGCCGCGCAGGACCTGGTCGGCGTGCTGTCGGCGTACGTCCTCGCCCGGCTCGGAGCCGATCAGCCGACCGATCGCATCCTCGCCCTGTTCGACCACCACCATCGGGCGACGTACGGTCGCGGCGAGGGGGCCGGAGAAGGCTCCTGGGCCGGCGACCCGGTGTTCCCGTACGCCCTGATGGATCAGGTCGTGGCGGCGTGGCGGGCGAGAGCGATCTACGACCGCGGCGTCCTCGATCGAATGCTCGCCGTCGCCGCGGATGCCGTCGAGGCCGCCGCGCGGGTCGCACCCGCGGTGCATCGCGCGGCCGGGGCCGCCGCCGAGGGCGAACGAAACGCCGTCCAGGCACTCGCCGCGCGCCAGGACGAGTTGATCGCGCTGCTCGACGGGCTCGAACATGCGATGGGCGGCTGGCAGAGCCTCGCCGATCTCACCGAAGACGTGCGCACGGCCGCGCAGGAGCAGGAGGCGTTCGTTCGCCTGCTCGAGGAACTCGAAACGGCTCGTCGCGCCGCATCCGGCGAGTCGGGAGACGACAAGTGACCCACCACCCCGCTTCGTGGATGCGTCGCGCGCCGGCGCGCTCGCTGGTTCTCGCGGTTCTCCTCGCGCCGTTCGCCGCGGGCGCCGGTGCCGACGAGCCGACGTCGCAGGCGACGTTGAAGGAACTCGACCGCGCGATCGGGCAGCAACGCGACGTGCAGGAGAAGGTCCAGGGTCTCGAGGAGAACATGCGCGCGCTCGCGCAGGAGCTGCGACGCACCGGCTTCGAGTACGAGGCGCGCCTCGTCGAGAACGCGATCGAGCACGTCAGCGTGTCGGGTTTGCGTGGCGTGATGGGCACGGTCGTCGAGCGGATGCAGAAGGACCTGGAGGCGGCGCTGGCGAGGTCGCGCGAGGCGACGGCCGCCGGTCGCGAGCCGCCTCCGCTGCCGCTCGTCTCCAACGAAGCGATCCAGGGCGCCAAGCAGGTCGTCGCGCAGTTGCAGCAGTTGCTCGCGATCCTCGAGGATCGCGATCGAACCCAGACTCGCGAGGAGATCGACCGGCGCCGCGAAGCGGCGCGCGAGGCGGCCGAGGAAGCGACGCGACTCGCCGAAGAGCAGAAGAAGATCACGGGCGACCTGGAACAACAGGAGCGGGAGTCACGGACCGAGGCGGCGAAGTCGGCGGAGGAACTGCGCGAGGCCGCCGCGGCGCTGCGGTCGCGACAGGAGAGCCTCTCGAGGCGCGCCGAGCGCGAGGCCGGGCGAAGCGCGGAGGCCCTCGACGCGGCCATCGAAACGCTGCGTGACGAGCAGGCCGCGGCCGTCGAACGGTCGCGGCAGGCGACCGCTGCCGCGGAGCGCACCGACGCGATCGACCGCGAGGCCGCCGGGCGCGCCGCGGACGCCGCGCGGCGCCTCGCGGCGGAGGAGGCCGCCGCGGCCGAGTCGAGCCGGCGCGACGCGATGGCGCGGGAACTCGGCGAGAACGCCGCGGAGCTCGCCGAGCGCGCACGCGAACTCGTCGCGCAATCGG
>CAZPGF010000157.1:0-4906 GCA_964586025.1 uncultured Planctomycetales bacterium | reverse complement strand
GACGCTCGTGGTCCCGACGCTTCGATCGGTGCCGCGCTTCGCGCTCGTCCACGGGTACGTGGACGGCGTGGAGGCCGCGGGCGGCCTTCCGGTGATGCTGCCGAGCGTCGATCCCGAGATCGCCGCCGCGTATCTCGATCACCTCGACGGCGTGATCCTGTCCGGTGGGCTCGACGTGGACCCGGTCCACTTCGGGGAGGAGCCGCATCCCCGCCTCGGTCAGGTGGACGTGCGCCGGGACGAGTTCGAACTCGCGCTGATCGAGGCGGTCGTCGCGCGGCGGATACCGCTGCTGGCGATCTGCCGCGGGTTGCAGATCCTGAACGTCGCGCTCGGCGGCAACCTGATCCAGGACATTCCGGCACAGGTTGGCGGCGCGCTCCGACACGACCAGGACAGCCTCCAGCACGACGCCCTCGCGCACAGCGTGGACGTCACGCCGGCGACCTGGCTGGGGCGCCTGTGCGGCGCGCGCCGGATTCGAGTGAACTCGTACCACCACCAGGCGATCGGTCGGGTCGCCGACGGTCTCGTCGTGAGCGGGCGCGCACCGGACGGCGTGATCGAGGCGGCCGAGCACGGAGACCTGCCGTTCTGCGTCGGGGTGCAGTGGCATCCGGAACGCACCCCCGCGGACGCCGTGACGCGGGGGCTGTTCGGCGGTCTCGTCGCCGCGGCGGCGGAGGCCCGCGCGGCGCGCGCGACCGCCTCGGCAACCGCTCGCTAGGCCGGCGGCCGGTTGCCTTGCCGGCGTCGCCGGGAGGGCCTCGTCCCTCCGGGTCCCCCCATCGAGTTTCCGGTTTCGCACGAGGGCGCCCGTCCTCCACCGTCCCGACTGCGAAAGCGTCCGATAGAGAGGCGAGCCGGACGAAGGCCTCGGTGGACGTCCAAGGGCCCGTCCCGCCGGGCTTCCCGTGCCCGTACGCTCTCTCGGCCCCCGGAACCTCCTGATGTCCCGACCCGCCTTCCTCGCTCTCTGCCTCGTTGCGGTCGCCGCCGGCGTGTTCGTGACCCGTTGGTTGTCGAACTCGCCGCCGACGTCGGACGTGCCCCTGGACGGCGGCGCGCGACCCGGCTCCGAGGACCTCGCGGGCACGGCGCCGGTGACCTTGCGCGGCGAGGACCAGGGCGGTCCACGCATCCGGGGTCCCGAGGCCGGGGTGGACACGACGATGCGCGTCGCCGGTGCCGTCCCGCGCGACGCGCGCCGACCTCATGGTCTCGACCTGACCGACCCGACCCAGCGCCGCAACCACCTCGCGGCGTTGCTGGCGATGGCCGAGCCGGATTGGGCGGAGATCCGCCTGGTGCTCGCCGCCTACGGCCAGACGCCGCTCGATCCCGCGCACCGCGAACGACTGCTCGATTGGTTTCGCACCGGTCCCCAGCGCGCGCGCATCGTCGAGGCGATGCAGATGCTCGGCGATCCGGCGGCGCTCGGCGACTTCGTCGAACTCCTCGACGACGCGACGCTGCCCGACGACCTCAGGCACGCCACCTTGCGCGTGCTGGCGACGTTCCGCGGCGGCGAGAGCGACCAGGTCGCCCTCGCCCTCGAGGCTCGCCTGAAGGGCGATCATCGGCGCGACGTCTATCTGCTGCGGACGATCGCGGAGCGCGGCGGCACCGAGGCGACGCGCATCCTCGTCCGGTACATCGAAGCGCGCGGCGACGCGTCCTCGTTCGACATCAGCCTGATCCGCAACTACGCCTTCGCCAACACGCCCGAAGCGATCGAGATCCTGCGCGACGCGTTGCGCACGTCTTCGTCGCCGACCGTCACGGCGCGGCTCGTGGGCGCGCTCGCGCGCGAGGGCAACACGGCGCTCGTGCCGTCCTTGCTCGAACTCGACCGGGACGACCAGGATCCGGCGGTTCGGGCCGAGGTGATGCGGGCCCTCGCGCGAGTCGGCGGGGATCAGGCGATCGACCGCCTCGTCTCGAGCGCCGCCCGCGGCGGCGCGACCGGGCGCATGGCGCTCGACGCGATCACGCTGCTTCCGCGCGAAACGACCACGGCGACCGGACGGGCGAGGATTCGCGATCTGTTGGAGCGGGCGTCGCAATCCGACGATCCCGACACCGTTCGTGTGACGGCGCTGGCGTCACTGGGCGAGTTGGGGGACACGGCGTCGATGGAGACGATGGTCGGGTACGCGCAGCGCGGTTCGGCGCGCGTGTCGGGCGCCGCGCTCGTCGCGCTCGGTCGGTTGGGCTCAGCCGCGGTGGGCCACGTCGACGAGGTCGCGGCGCTCTACGCGGGAGCCGACGAGACGAAGCGTTTCGCGTTGGTGCGGGCGCTCGCGGGGATCGGTGGCCAAGCGTCGGAGCGCTACATCCGCCAGTGGATGGAGGACGACTCGATCTCGAACCAGTTGCGCACGCAGATGCGCGCTGCCGCCGGTCGGCTGGCGCAGCAGAACGGTCCTTGAGCGGAGTCGCCTCCGGGTGGAACGGGCCCGGCGAGGGGGCCGCCCCGACGATGGGGGGCGGCCGGGACCGTTCTCGGAGGAGCGGGGCCGGCGGCGTCGTTCAGAATGGAGCGATGCACGGCCCGCGACCTCCGATCCGACGCCTCGGCCGGCTTTCCCGATGGGGGACGGCGGGCCTTGTCTGTGCGCTGGGGATCGCGGCGCTCGTCGGCGCGGCGCGCGCTTCGGACGCAGGACGCGACGCGCTCGCCGCGCTGGGCACGGGGCTCCGGTCGGAGGACCCGGCGGTGCGCCGCCGCGCGGTGTCGGAGGTCGTTCGTGCGCGGGGCGACCTCGACGCAAGCCAGTCGCGTCGTGCGGCCGTCGCGTTGCGCAAGGCGCTCGACGTCGAGGCGGACCGCGAGACGCGTCGCGACCTCGTGCGCGCGCTCGCACGACTGGGCACCGAGGCGTCGTGGGTCTCGGTGTTGCTGGCGGCGCTCGACGAGCGGGACGATGCGGTGCGTCTCGCGGCCGCGCTGGAGGTCGTGAACGCGCGGCGCGGCGTCCTGGACGTGGTGGCACGCCTCCTCCGCGAGGACAAGGATCCGACGTTTCGCGCGCGACTCCTCCTCCTGCTCGGTGATCGCCGCCGCACCGACGCGGTGCCCCTGTTGATCGAACGACTCGACGACGAGGCGCCGCGCGTCGCCGCGGCGGCGGCGGAAGCCTTGGAGGCGATCACGAACCAGCCGTTCGGGTTCGACGGAGCGCTCTGGGCGCGCTGGCACGAGCGGTTCCTCACGGCGGAGACGGCGCGCCGGCGCGAGTCCGGCCACGCGACCGTCGCCGAGGAGGATCTCGCCGTCGATTCGCTGCCGGAACGGCGCCCGACGCGCGGCCTCGTACCGGAGTTCTTCGGATTGCGCCTTGGGGCGAAGGACATCGTGTTCGTCGTGGACGTGTCGGGGTCGATCGGTCCCAACGGTCTCGACCGCGTGCGCCGGGAGTTGATTCGTTCGGTCGAACGACTCGGAAGCGACGTCCACGTTGCGGCGATCTTCTTCGCCGAAGAAGCACGCCTCTTCCGACCCGAACTGGTGCCGGCGACGCCCGTCGTGAAGGGGGAACTCGCCCACTTCCTGCGCGGGGTCGCTCCGGGTCGCAAGACGGACGTGTTCACCCCGTTGAACGCAGGCCTCGCGCTCGTTCGCAAGCGCGTCGAAGCCAAGATTTCGAAGGCCGAGGCGTTCCCTTCCCCCGTGACGCTCATAGTCGTCAGCGACGGACAGAACAACGTCGATCGGACCTCCCCGGCGGTCGTCGAGGACAAGCTCGGGCGCCTCGATCTCGCGCGAACCGTCGTCCACGCCGTCGTCGTGGGCGGTGAGCCGCATCCGCTGATGCTCGAACTCGCGCGTCGCGGCGGAGGACAGGTCGTGCGCGTGCCCTGAACGCCCCCGATCGGCGAAGCCGCACGTCCGCAAGCTTGACCGGTCCCCCGAGCGGATAGGGTTCGCCTATCGGTCCGGCTCGTGGAGGCTGTAGGGAGGGTAGCGACCGAGTTCGACCGTGGGACGGCTCTTGAATCGCTTGAGCGACCAGGACCAGAGATCCGGGCGCGCCCGGATCAGTTCCTCGAACACGTCGTGGATCCGCACGAGCAGCAGGCGGCGCCAGGTCGTCGGATCGACGTCCGCCGGAAGGCCGGCGGACAGGTCGGGTCCGACCCAGAGCGTATAGCGATCTCCTTCGATCGGTAGGCAGAAGATCGGATGCACCGGCACGCCATGCCGCTCCGCGACGACCGCCGGAAGCGGCGTCGTGCGTGCCTCGAGACCCAGGAACGGCACGTAGACGCCGCCCTGGTTGCGACGCACGTTGCGATCGACGAGCATGGCGGCGATCCCGCCGCGACCGACGGCGGCGGAGGCGGCGAGCGCGCCACCGTGGCGGAAGGTCCCTTCGAGCCCCCGGCCGTGGCGGCGCAGCCGCGCGAGGGCCTCGTTGATCGCCGCGTGCGGCGCGGCCTCCACGAGGAACGTGACCGGCGGCATTTCCGGGAAGACGATGCGGGTCCCGAGCAGCAACTCCCAGTTGCCGACATGCCCCGAGACGAGTACGCCGCCGCGCGCCTTCAACGCCTGGAAGGCCGGGTCGTCGGCGAGACCCGCCGGCACGTCGACCCATCGGTCGAATCGCTCGCGGGTCAGCGGCTGCAGGTGGAGCAGCAGCAGGGCCGCGCGTGCCGAGCCGCGAGCGGAGGCCTTGCGGATGCGCCGCAGTTCGACCTCGTCGTAGGTCGTCCCGAACACCGCGCGGAGGTTTTGACGGGCCACGCGGCGCCCTCGCGCGCCGACCCACCCCCAGAGGGTTCCGAGCGCGTCGCCGAGCGGTGGAATCCATCGCGGCGGCAGGGCGGCGACGATCCGCGTCGCGCCGACGATCGCGCCGACGGTGAGGCGATGCGTGAAGCGGGCATAGCGGAGGCGGTG
>CAZPGF010000156.1:0-5041 GCA_964586025.1 uncultured Planctomycetales bacterium | reverse complement strand
TTCGCAGGCGGGGAGCGGAAGGTCGCCGTGGAGGGCGACGTGTGGTGGACCACTCAAGCCCGACACGGCGGCCTGCGCCCCCGATCTGCGAAACCACACGTCCGCAAGGTCAGAGACCCCCTACACCGAAATGCCCGATCACCGGCGCTCGGGGCGATGCGGGACCGGTACCGACGCGGCCGCCGCCGGGCTGCGCTCGCCGGTCTGCACCCGCCAGAGCGCCGCGTAGACGCCGCCCTCGGCGAGCAGCGTTTCGTGGTCTCCGGACTCGACGACGCGCCCCTCCAGGAGGACGTGGATGCGATGCGCGTTGCGCACCGTCGAGAGCCGGTGCGCGATCACGATGGTCGTCCGCCCGACGCTGATCCGGTCGAGCGAACGCTGGATCGCCGCCTCCGTTTCGTTGTCCACCGACGACGTCGCCTCGTCGAGCACGAGGATCGGCGGATCCTTCAGGACCGCGCGTGCAAGCGAGATCCGCTGCCGCTGCCCCCCGGACAGCTTCTGCCCCCGTTCTCCTACGATCGTGTCGTATCCCTGCGGCAGCGCCTCGATGAACGCGTGCGCCTCCGCCGCACGCGCCGCGGCGCGGATCTCGTCGTCGGTCGCCGCGAGGCGCCCGTATGCGATGTTCTCCCGGACCGTCCCGTGGAACAGGAACACGTCCTGACTCACGAATCCGATCGCGCGGCGCAGATCCCCGACGTCCAGTTCGCGCAGATCGTGGCCATCGAGCGTCACGCGGCCCGCGTTCACGTCATAGAAGCGCAGCAACAGTTTGACGAGGGTCGTCTTGCCGGAACCCGTCGGCCCGACGACCGCCGTAGTGCGTCCTGCCTCGAACGCGAGATCGAGGTCGCGGAGCACGGGCCCGCGCCCCCCTCCGTAGGCGAACGTGGCGGCTTCGAACGCCATGCGCCCACGCACGTCTCGAAGCGGGAGCACCGTCGTGCCCGAGCGCAGGCCCGCCGGTCGATCGATCAGCGCGAAGATCCGCGTCGCGGACGCCATCGCGCGCTGATAGAGGTCGAACGTCTCGCCCAGCCGCGTCAGCGGCCAGAGAAGGCGCTGGGTCAAGAACGCGAGCAGGCTGAACGAGGCGACCGGAAGCCGCCCGTTCGAGGCCATCCACCCACCCCACACCAACGTCGCGGTGAACCCGGCGAGGATGATCATCCGGATCAGCGGCGTGAACGCGGCCGAGAGCCGGATCGCGTGTCGATTCACCTCGCGGTAGCGGTCGCTCTCCGCCTCGAGGCGTCGAACCTCGTGCTCCTCGCGAACGTAGCTCTTGATCGTCGCCATGCCGCCGAGGTTGTTCGCCAGCAGGTGATTCACGTGACCGACCTGGCGGCGGACGTCCTCGTAGCGGGGCGCGATGCGCCGTTGGAACCGGAACGCCCACCAGAGCACGAAGGGCACCGGCAGCATGGCGATCCACGCGAGTTGCGGCGAGAGCAGGAAGAACACCCCGACGATCACCGCGCTCGAGGTGAAGGTCTGCAAGACGTCGTCCGCGCCGCGGTCCAGGAACCGTTCGAGTTGGTTCACGTCGTCGTTGAGGACCGACATCAGCCCGCCGGTGCTTTCGTCCTCGAACCATGCCATCTCGAGGTGCTGCACGTGGGCGTACGCCGCGCCGCGGAGGTCGTGCTGGACCGTCTGGGCGAGGTTCCGCCAACCGAGTTGGGCGATGTACTGGAACCCGGATTCCAGCACCCACGTGACGATCGTCAGCGCGGTGACGAACAGGAACTGACCGAACGGCTCGTGGATCCCGAACCACGCTCCGACGACGTTCTCCCGCGGCCGCGTGACCACGTCCACCGTGATTCCGATCAGGAACGGTGGCGCGAGGTCGAACACCTTGTTCAGGACGGACCACGCGATCGCGCGGCGCACCGAGCGGCGGTGGTTCCGCGTGTAGCGCCACAGCCGACGAAGGGGCGTGGACGCCTCGCTCGACCCGGCCAAATCGCACCTCCGCGCCCGCGCTGGGCGATCGAAAGCATGCCCGAAGGTTCCGGTCAGGGGGACTTTGACCCCACGAACGGACGGCGTCGCGGATCGGGGAACCGGGATCGATCGCCTGAACCGCCACGACGAAACGGCGCGGGCACCGTCGGAAGCGCCGGACGAGAGGCCTCCCGCTACGCTCGCGTCGTGTCGCACCCCGCCGACCTCGACGACGACGCGCTGCTCGCCGCATGCGAGGTCTCGAAGACGCGGCGCAGCGGCCCCGGAGGCCAGCACCGCAACAAGGTCGAGTCGGCGGTCGTCCTTCGACATCGGGCGAGCGGGATCGCGGCCGAGGCCAGCGAGCGGCGTTCGTCGGCCGAGAACCGCCGCATCGCGCTCGGCCGCCTGCGGGTCGCGCTCGCGCTCGCGGTGAGGACGCCGCGCACCGCGCCGAGCGAGCGTTGGCTCGGACGCGTCCGGGACGGCGGCCTCTCGATCTCGCCCCGCCACGAGGACGTCGCCGCCCTGCTCGCCGAGGCGCTCGACGTGCTCGCCGAGGAGGACTACGAGGCTCCCGCCGCCGCCGCGCGCCTCGGGGTGCGCACGACGCCGTTGGTGAGGTTGCTCGCGATCGAACCGAAGGCTCTCGCGCAGGTGAACGCCGAGCGCGCCCGTCGGGGGCGGCACTCCCTGCGCACGTGACGCCGCATGGCGTCGCGCGCCCGCCGGAGGCCTCCGCGTCGTCCCGAGAGGACCTTCGGTTCCCGACGAGCGGCGGCGACGATGCGCGCATGATGCCGCGCCTCGCCCGTCGCCGCGATCCTCGGCACCTCGCCCTCGTCGCCGTCGCTCTCTCGACGTTCACGGCCCTCGCGGCCTGCGGATCGAAAGCCGAGGACGTGGCGTCGATCGAGGTGCGCGTCCTCGACGAAGAAGGGAACCCCGCGCCGTGGGCGCAGGTGCTCTATCGATCCAGCGCGGGAAGCCTCGGCGACGCACTCCCGCGGTGGGACGCGACGAGCGCGACGCTGACACTTCCGAAGGCCGGCGCGCCGCACGCGATCCGCGTCGCGGCGCCGGGGCGCAAGACGCAGCTCATCGAGGGGATCGACGCCGACCGCATCGTGAAACTGGCCTTCGGCTTCCCGATCGAGATCCACGCCACCGGCGACGCCTCCCCGCCGGAACCGCCGCGCGTGCTCCTGTTCCGCGTGCGGCCGGCGACCGAAGGGGATCCGACGAAGGACGAGCGGGCCGCGGCGAGGATCGGGGACGTCGCCGCCTTCGTCTATCCGCGTGCGGGCCCACGCGCGAATGCAGGGCCGCCCCTGCCGACGAGGGGCTGGGGGTACGCGGCGTCGGTGTCGGACGCGGCGACCGGCCTGCTGTTGCCCGAGGCCGGCGCCTACGAGGTGCACTGGGGGGTGTTCGACACCGCGCACGGCATCTGGCAGGGGGCACCGGGACCGGCGCACCGCGTGGAGGTGAACGATCGCGGACGCGAGGCGTTGCGGATCGACGTGTCGATCGACGCGGCGACCATGCAATCGGTTCGGCGCGCGTTGCGTGCGCGAATCGACGCGCTCGGCGCGTCGGAGATCGAGGCCGCCCACGGCGCCGAGACGGAGTGACCTCGCGCGGACGGGCGTGACCGGACGGAGGGTGCGCGCGTGGACATCGTCGCGGAGTACGCTTCCCCCATGACCCGCTCCTCGGACGAACCTCGCCCCACCCGCATCGACCGGCTGACGCTGCCCGATTCGGCGTGGCGCGATCGACTCGATCCGGCGGCGTATCGCGTGCTGCGTGAGGGCGGCACGGAGCGTCCCTACAGCGGCCGGTACGAGCATGACGGCCGCATCGGCACGTATGCGTGCCGCGGGTGCGGCCTGGCCCTGTTCCGATCCGACGCGAAGTTCGACTCGGGTTGCGGCTGGCCGAGTTTCTTCGAGCCGCTCGACGGCGCGCATCTCGAGGCGGTCCGGGACACGAGCCACGGGATGGTCCGCATCGAGGTCCGCTGCGCGCGCTGCGGCGGTCACCTCGGGCACGTGTTTCCGGACGGCCCCCCGCCCACGGGGCTGCGCTACTGCATCAACTCGGTCGCATTGCTGCACGAGGCCGATGCGGAAACGACCGATCCCGATCGCCCCTCGTGACGATGCCTCCCAAGCGGGTCGCGATCCCGATCCTCTTCGCGGTCGTGTGGATCGTGGTGCGGGCCGGTCTGTCGATCGACGGAGCGCGGGCGCCGACGCCCCGGATCGAGTGGGTGGAGGTCGGACGCCTCCTCGTAGAGGACGGCGACACGCTCCTCCTCAAAGACGGACACCGCACCGAGGAGATCCGCCTCCTCGGCATCGACTGCCCCGAGACCCGTCGGGTCGAGCATGACCTCCCCTTCGATCAGCCGGGCGGCCGCGAAGCCCTCGCGTTCGTCGAAGCGCTCCTGCGCGAGGGCCGCATCGCCGAGATCCGCCGCGCCGCGATGAACGACACCTTCGGCCGGACGCTCGCCTACGTCCTGGTCGACGACCGTGACCTCAGCATTTCGCTCTTGGAAGCCGGGCACGCGATCGAGACGGTCTCACGCTACGGAGACAACGGGCTCGCCCACGAGGCCGCCCGCTGCCTCGCCGCCGCCGCGCGCGCGCCGCCGGTGTCGTTCGAGGATCCTCGCGCGTTCCGCCGCGCGCAGAGGGCCCTCGCCAAGCGTCTGAAGGCGACGGGCCTCTGGCCTCCGCCTCCGCCACCTTCGTCACAGCCGCCCTGACATCGACGGAGACGATGAACCCGGCGGGCCGGCGCCATGGCATTCGAGTTCGGGCGACGGTTGGCCTTGCGGACGTGCGGCTTCGTACCCGTTCAGGCCCGGCGTTCCGCGCGCAAGTCCGATGGCGACCGATCCGCCCAAAGCGTGCCTTTCCTTCGCCTTCACCGCCGGTCCGGGTTCGCAGGCGGGGAGCGGAAGGTCGCCGTGGAGGGCGACGTGTGGTGGACCACTCGAGCCCGACACGGCGGCCTGATCGCCCCCGATCTGCGAAGCCGCACATCCGCAAGGTCAGCGACCCCCTGAACGCGT
>CAZPGF010000155.1:0-5078 GCA_964586025.1 uncultured Planctomycetales bacterium | reverse complement strand
CCGAGAGGGCGCTTTCACGGCCCTCCTCGGGGGAACGCCGGGAAACGGCTTGGCCGGAGGGGGAGCGGGGTGGCATCGTCGCCGGATGCTTTCGACCAGCGATCTCAAGCCCGGCGTGATCATCGAGTACGAGGGTGCCCCGTACGTCGTCGAGACGCTGACGGTCTCCTCCCCCACCGCGCGCGGCGGCAACCAGATCACGCGCGTACGACTGCGGAACCTCCGTACCAAGACCAAGCGGGACGTCGCCTTCCGAGGCAGCGAGACGTTTCCCGAGCCGGCCTACGAGCGTCGTCCCTGCCAGTTGCTCTACATGGAGTCGGACGCGTACCACTTCATGGACCAGCAGGACTTCGAGCAATTCACGTTGCAGCGTTCGGACATCGAGTGGGAGGCACAGTCCCTGCACGACGGCATCGAAGGCCTCTTCGCGATGCGAAGCGATGCGGAGGTGCTCGGGCTCGACCTGCCGCCGAACGTGATCCTGAAGATCGTCGACACCTCACCCGCGGTTCGCGGCGCCTCGGCGACGGCGCGCCAAAAGCCCGCGACGCTGGAGACGGGGCACGTGGTCAAGATCCCCGAGTACATCGACACCGGCGAGAGCGTGAAGGTCGATACGAAGACCGGCGAGTTCCTGGGTCGGGCCTGATCCCCCGTTCGGGACTAACGTGGCTCCTCCGGCGGATCCGAGAGGAGCGCCATCGCCTCGGCACGGACGTCCGCGGCGGGGTCGCTGCGGAGACGGTCGGCGTGGCGTCGGGCCGCGGCCGGCGCGAGATGCCCGAGCGCGTCGAGCGCATGCGCGCGAAGCACCGGCTCGGCCGAATCCAGCAGCCCTTCGACCTCGGGTCGCAGGGCGTGGGCGCGGAGGTTGCGCGCGACGACCAGGGCGTTGCGCCGCAGGCCGACGCGACCCGCTCGGACCAGCGGCGTCCCCGCGAAGTGCGCACGAAACGAGAGCTCGTCGTCGAGCCCAAGGACGACGCCCAGCTCGACGCGGGGGCCGACGCCCGCGCCCGAGTCGAGTTCGGCCCAGGGGCGGGGCGGGTGGGCGCGTTGGAACGGGCAGACCTCCTGGCAGACGTCGCATCCGAAGAGCCAGCTGCCGACGCCGTCGCGCCATGCGCGCGGAATCACGCCCTCGTGTTCGATCGTGAGGTAGGAGACGCAGCGCCCCGCATCGAGCACGTACGGGGCGGGGAAGGCACCGGTCGGACACGCGTCGAGACAGCGCACGCACGTGCCGCAGTGGCGTTCCCCCACGGCGTCGGAGGTCGGCGGCACGTCCGCGTCCACGAGCGCCTCACCGAGGAACCACCACGATCCGCGGCCCGGAAGGATCAGGCAGGTGTTCTTCCCGACGAAGCCGATCCCGGCGCGCGCGGCCGACGCGCGCTCGAGGAGCGGCGAGTCGTCGCACGCACCGCGTCCCTCGGTCCCCCCGAACGCCGTCGCCACGTCGCGTGCGAACCGATCGAGGCGCGGCCGCACGAGCGCGTGGTAGTCGCGGCCCCAGGCATACCGCGCGACGCGACCGTATCGCCCCTCCGCGTCGAACGGCCCGGGGTCGGCCGGATAGGCGACGGCGACCGACACGACCGATCGCACGGAGCGCAGCAACGTGTGCGGATCGGCGCGCTGTTCCGGGTTTCGAGTCATGTAGGTGAGGTCGGCGCCGCGCCCCGCCGCGATCCACGCCCGCAGTCGCTCGAGGTCTTCGTTCAGCGTCTCGGCTCGACGCACCCCGACGACCTCGAAGCCGTGCTCCGCGGCGAGGGCGGCGAGACGCGCGTGCTCGGAGAACGCGGTGGTCATGCGATCCACATCGCGTCCCCGTACGAGAAAAAGCGGTACCCGGCGGCGACCGCGGCGCGGTAGGCGTCGAGCACCGCCTCGGTTCCGGCGAACGCCGCGACGAGCGCGAGCAGCGTGCTGCGAGGCAGGTGGAAGTTCGTCAGCAGGGCGTCGACGGCCCGGAACCGGTACCCCGGCTGGATCAGGAGAGCCGTCTCGAAGTCGCCCGCGCGCGGCGCTCCGTCCGGACTCGCCGCCGCCGCGGACTCCAGCGCGCGCACCGTCGTCGTGCCGACGGCGACGACACGCCCGCCCGCCGCGCGCGTGGCGCGGACCGCATCGGCGGTTTCCGCGGGCACGAAGCCCCGCTCGACGTGCATCCGGTGATCGTCGAGGTCGTCCACGCGGACCGGCTCGAACGTGCCGAGACCGACGTGCAAGGTGAGCGCCGCGATCCGCACACCCCGCGCGCGGATCGCTTCGAACATCCCGGGCGAGAGGTGCAGCCCGGCCGTCGGCGCCGCCACGGCGCCGTCCTGCGCCGCGAACGTCGTCTGGTAGCGCTCGCGATCCAGCGCGTCCAGGTCCACGCCCTCGCGTCGGATGTACGGGGGCAGGGGCATGCGCCCGTACCGCGCGAGGAGCGACTCCATGGACTCCCCGATCGCGCGGATCTCCACCCGACCCGCGGCGAGCACGGCGACCAGGCGAACGCGCACGTCGTCGGCGACGACGAGCTCTTCGCCCGCGACGAGACGTCCCCCCGCTCGGGCCAGCGCGAGCCAGGGTGCGTCCGTGCCGTCGCCGATCGCCTCGATCGCGAGCAACTCGACACGCCCTCCGGTCGCGCGTCGCGCGACGAGCCGGGCGGGACGCACCCGCGTGTCGTTCACGACGACGAGATCGCCCGGGCCGAGGCGCGAGACGAGCCCGCCGATCGTGTCGTGCTCGATGCGCCCGCTCGCGCGATCGAGCACGAGGAGACGCGCGGCGTCACGCGTCGGCGCGGGGACCTGGGCGATCCGCTCCGGCGGCAGGTCGAAGTCCAGGACATCCAGGCGCACGAACGGGACGCTACCATGCGAGCCGGATGGGTCGTCCCGCGCTGCACCTTCTCTCGATCGGGCTGGTCGGGTCCCTCCTCGTCGCGCAGGGCGTGCCGCTCGGGGCCGACGTCGTCGTACCGCGGCGCGGCAAGCGGATCGAGGGCACGGTCGTCGTGCGCGACGGTCCCGAGATCGTCGTCAACGTCTACTTCTCGCCGAACCCCGACGTCACCAACGCCGATCACCTGGTGCGCCTCGCGGCGGGCGACGCGAAGGAGGTCACGATCGCGGGTCCGCCGGCCGTGGACTTCCATCGACGGCTCGCATCCCTCCCTCCGGCCGACACGGCGGGCTTCGTCGACCTGGCGCGCTTCGCCGAGTCGCACGATCTCGACGCGGAGGCGGCACTCGCGTGGGCGTTGGCGCTGCGGAACGAGCCCACCCACAAGGACGCGCTGAAGGGCATCGGCGGCGCGGCGAAGTGGAAGGCGCTGGCCGCGGAGCGGATCGAGTTGAACACCGCCGCACGCGACGCTCTCGATGCCTACGTCAACGAAGCCGATCCGGCCGCGCGACGCGAACGGGTCGCAGCGATCACCGCATCGGGCTGGCTGCGCAAGCCCGAGGAACTCGAGCGCCGCCGTCGCAGTCGCACCGAGAAGACCGGTCTCGACGTGGATCGCCCGGTCTCCTGGAACGCGACGGCGCACCCGTCGGCGGTCGCGACCTGGTACGTCCCGACGACCTACACCCCGCTGCATCCGATTCCGCTGCTGGTCGGACTCCACGGCGGTGGGCCGGGCGGCAAGCACCTCGACGAGGTCGTCGGCAGCGGTCCGAGCGCGATGAACTTCTACCGCGAGCTCGCCGAGCGACGGGGCTTCCTCGTCGTTTGTCCGACGGCGCTCGCGGCGCCCTGGGGTCGCCCCGAGAACGAGCAACTCGTGCGAGACGTGATCGCCGAGGCGCAGGCGCGATTCGCGGTGGACCCGGATCGCATCCACCTGACCGGCCATTCGATGGGCGGCTTCGGCACGTGGGCTCTCGGGACACGTCTCGCCGAGATGCTCGCGACGATCTCGCCGATGGCCGGCGCCGGGAGCGGTGTGCCGGAGCTCGTGAAGACCCAGACGCCGATCTTCCTCTACCACAGCGCCGACGACTTCATCGACGTGACCAGCGCGCGCACCGCGGCCGCCGCGCTGAAGGAGAGCGGCCTCGACTTCGTCTACACGGAGTTGCCGGACCGCGGCCACGACTTTCCCGAGTCGATCCGGAACGAGCTGTTCGACTTCATCGCGCCGCGCCGCCGCTTCGAGAAACGGCGCAAGAGCGCATGGCCGCGGTCGAGCCTCGACGGCAAGGTCACGCCGGACGAGAAGCGTTGGATCGGCGATCCGCTCGAATCGTGGAGCGGGGCGACACCGGATCTCGATGCGCGCGTCGAGCGCCTCGCTCGCGGCGGCGGTTGCGCCCTCGACGCGGCCGAGGCGCTGATCGCCGAGAAGCCCGCGGGGGCGGCACCCGCCCTGGCGAAGCTCCTGCGCGGTGCGAAGGCTCCGCCCTCCGCACGAGCGGAGGCGGCGCGCGTCCTCGCGGCGCTCGGCGATCGCGACGCGGCGTCGGCCGCCCTCGTCCGCGCGCTCGGGGGCGAGGCGACGCGCGAGGAGAGCGTCGTCGTCGTCGCGGCCGCGCGCGCGGCGGTCGCGTTGAGCGACGCCGCGGCGATCGACGCGATCGAGGATGCGCTCGCGCGCTGGAGCGCCTTCCATGTCGAGCGGGTCGTCGATGACGCGGCGGGCCCCACCATGGACTTCGCCGACTGGCAGCGCTCGCTCGGCGTGCTCGTGCCGCTCGTCGAAGCCTGGACCGCGCTGGCGGCGCCGAAGCGACCGATCGCTCCCCTCGAACGTCATGTCGTGACCGCGGTCCTCGCACCGAAGCACGCGGTGCGGACATCCGATCGCGTGCCGCAGGATCCGTCGATCGCGCGCACGGCGCTCGGGAAGGCGCTGCGCGGCGCGCTGACCAAGGCGGCGGCTCCCGAAGCGTCCTGGCAGCGCCTGGATGCGGCGTTGGCGAACGACGAGGCCGCGCGGGCCGCCGCCCGGCCCTGACGCCATCCGTCCCTTCGTGGCCGAGCGCGTATCCGTTCAGGGGGGCTTTGACCTTGCGGAGGGACGGCTTCGCAGATCGGGGGCGCTCAGGCCGCCGTGTCGGGCTCGAGTGGTCCAC
>CAZPGF010000154.1:0-5082 GCA_964586025.1 uncultured Planctomycetales bacterium | reverse complement strand
ACCCGCGCGCGATCTCGGCGTCCATGTTGATGCACACGAGGATCGGCTTCTTCGTCTCCTGGCTCACGGCGACGGCGTCCTCCCACGTGCGCTCGAAGCGTAGGAGGCAGGGCTTCGCCCAGTCCGCATCGGTCGGTGCGGGCCAGGTCGCCGCGCGCGCGGCGCCGCGCGGCGGGGTCGTGGGCCCCGCTACATCGTGGGGCGCCCCGGCCTGACGGGGAGGACGCGGCACCTCGGCGGGAGCGTCGGCGGGGGGCGGTCCGGCCGGGACGGGCGCGGGGGGATCGTCCTCCGCATCGGCCCGGGCCGAGAGGAGGGCGAACGCGAACACCAGGGGGCAGGCCAGGTACACCGCGAAGGGGCGAACGCCCCGAGTCAGGGAGAGAGGGAGGAACGGAGCAGCGTGTGTCATGGGGGCCTCCGGCCCTCGATGGTACGAGCCGCCTGTCGCCGGTGCCCGCCCCGCCGGAGGCGCCGCTTCGCGCGCGAGGGTCGAGTGGCCCCCATCGCGCGGCATGCAGCGTCGGGGCTTGGCAGAGCCGACGTCGGCGACCGTTGTGTCGAGGAGGGTGGAAGTGCGTCGGCGCCGCCTCTACGATCCCTCCCCGACGTGTCCCGCGCTGCGCTCCCCCTCCCGGCCCTCGCGCTCGCGGCACTCGCTCTCACGCTCGCGGCGTTCGGGACGACCGCGACGCGCGCGTCGGCGGACGAGGCCGACCGCATCACCACCGAACTCGCGCTCGAGCCCGCTCTGCTCTCCGCCACCGGCGCCGGGCGGATCCCGTTCCGCGCGGAGCGCCCGAAGGATGCCGCCGGCCCGAACGATGCCGACTCGCCCCTGTTCGCCCGAATCAAGATGGCGTCGTCGAAGGGACTCCTCGTGGCGTTCGCGACGCATCCCGAGACGCCGCGCATCTGGGTCGATCGGGACTTCGACGGCAGCCTGCTCGACGAACCGCCTCTCTGGTTCCGGACGCCGCGACCGGGCATGCCGTCGAGCCTGCTCGTCGAGATCCTTGCGCCGTACGAGGACGAGGCGCTGCCGCAGCCCGTCGCGTTGCGGCTGACCTGGGTTCCCCAGGCCGCCGCCGACCACGTGACGCTGCAGGCGCAGGTGCACCGGCTCGGCACGGTCGTGCTCGCCGGACGCCTGCGACCGGTGGCGATCACCGACGGCTCGTTCGACGCCTCGTTCGAAGACGAGCGCGACACGATCTACGTGGACCTCGACGGCGACGGCGTGATCGGATCCGTCGGGACGCGCGCCGAGCGGATTCCTCGCGGCAAGCCGTTCCGGGTCGGCACGGAGACTTGGATCGCCACCGTTCCGTCGCGCACGGGCCGCGTCGTCGAGTTTCAGCGGTCCGACGAGGTCGTCGAGGTGGACGAGCTCCCCGCCTGGCCGACGCCGACTCGCCGCACGGCGGGCGAGGCGCCGGTTCCGCCGACCGAGTCCGTCGCCGACCTGTTGCGTCGCTTCGTCGCCGAACGGGGCAAGCCGTTCGGTGAGCGCACCGCAACCATCTCCCTGCTCGGCCGAACGGGTGCGAAAGAGGCCGGACAGGCCCTGATCGACCTCGGTCTGAAGGACGACGACGCGAGCGTGCGCTCCTACGCGCTGCGTGCGCTCGGCCACCCGGCCTACCTCGACCCGTTCGGCACGACCGTGCTCGACCTCGCCCGCTCCGCGAAGGGAGCGGAGGGCGCGGCCGCGCTCGACGCGCTGTTCGGCATGGCTCACCCGGCGCGCGAGAAGACCTTCCGCGACGCGCTCACCGACGCCGACGTCTCGCGGGCGGGTGCGGCGGCGCTCGCGCTCGCCTACGAGGAGGGACCGGGCACGCGGGCGCTGTTCGAAAAGTCGATCGCGAAACCTCCGTCTCCGGCCCATGCCCATCAGATCTATGCCCAGGGAGTCCGCAATCTGGTCGCGGCGCCGAGTTCGGCCTGGCTCACGAAGGTCGCCGAGATCCCCTACCCGATCCTGCAGGCCATCGTGTTGGAGGATCTGCTGCGGCTTCGCGCGCCGGAGTCGCTCGTCGTGGCGAAGCGACTCGCCGCGACGCGGCGCCCGCCGGCCGCGCTCGTCCAGGCCCTCGTGCGGACCTTCGGGGGCGTCGGAGACGCGGACTCGGTGCGCGCGCTGATCGGAATGCTCGACCAGGACGAAGACGTCGCGGTGGTGCGAACCGCCGTCCTCGGCGAACTGGCCCGCCTGCGCGGGGCCGCCGCGAAGCGCGCGCTGATCGATGCGCTCGGTGCGAAGTCCGCCGGGACCCGCCTCGTCGCGGCGATCACGCTGGCGACGTTCCGCGATCCGGATGTCGGCGACGCGTTGCTCGCGCGTCTGAAGAAGGAGCGGGACGACGAGGTGCTCGTGGCGATCTACACGGCCCTCGGTGAACACGATGAGGTCCGCGCCATCCCGGCGCTGCTCGACGCCGGAAAGTCCTCGAGGAAGCAGCCTGCGCGCGGCGCGGCGCAGCGTGCCTTGGGCCGACTCGGCTTCGCGCACGACAGGGTGCGGCCGTTCCTGATCGCCCTCCTCGGCTCGCGGGACGCCGAGGAACGCATCATCGCTCTGGACGCGGCGGTCGCCGCGCGCGATGCCGACCTCTTCGGAGCGATCGTCCCGAGCCTCGCGCACGAGGGCTGGGCGGTCCGCCTTGCGGCCATCCTCGCGCTCGCGGCGCCGCGTGTCGCCGACGCGATTCCCCCTCTGATCGAACGCCTCGAGATCGAGCCGATGCCACGCGTCCGCGACGCGCTCGTCACGGCGCTCTTCGATCTGACCGCGCAGCCGTTCCACGACGACGCCGCGATCTGGAAACGCTGGTGGAGCGATCACGGCGCGGGGTTCGTGGTGCCCGAGGTCCGTCCGAAGGCCCCGGAGTCGCACGTCGGCGGCACGCAGGCGGGCTTCTTCGGACTGCCCGTGCGCAGCGAGCGCGTCGTGTTCGTCGTCGATCAGTCCGGCTCGATGAGTGCCGACATGGGCGGGGAAGCCCTCGCCGACGGCCGCCGGAACAACCGTCTCGATGCGGCGATCGGCGAGGTGATGCGCGCGGTGGCCGGCATCGGGCCGAAGGGGAAAGCCAGCGTCATCCTGTTCGACACCCAGGTTCGGTCCTGGAACGACACGCTCCAGACGATGAACGCCGCCACGACCAAGGCGTTGCGATCCCACCTGGAGAGCCTCAGACCGCAGGGCGGAACGAACATCTACGATGCGTTGGAGCGGGCCCTGCGGATGCCGGACGTGGACACCGTGTTCCTGCTCTCGGACGGCGTTCCGGGGGCGGGCGCCTACGTGACGACGCCCGACATCCTCCAGGCCGTGCGTCGCGAGAACCACACCCGGCGCATCGCCATCCACACGGTGAGCCTCGGCATGGAGAGCGACCTCCTCCGGCGACTGGCCCAGGAGAACGCCGGAAGGTACGTGCGGCGGTGAGCGGGGGGTGTTAGCCTCCCGAGACGCGGCCCCTTCGGGGGTCGCGCGGGGGACGTACGACATGGTCAGGGTCTACCGGATCGACAGGGAGGACTCACGGCTCGATGCCGTCTTGAAGGGGGCGGGCATCGCCTCCTCGGGCGGCGAGGCGAAGCACCTGATTCAAAGCGGCCAGGTGCTGGTCGACGGTGCGGTCGAGGCGCGCCGCACCGCACGGATCCGGCCCGGGATGGCGATCCGCGTCGGCGCGATCCACCTGCGAATCGCCGGACCGACGCCGCGCATCGACATCTGACGCGCCGACCAACCAAGCGCGCACCGTGCGACGGATGGGTTGCGTTGCACGGCCCGTCGTACAACCGAGCGCTTCGCATCGGTTGCGCCCCGGGACGGCGCGGATTCGGAGGAGCATGCACCTCGACCATCACGGTTGCCACGCCGGTTGCCGCCGGAGCGCGGCCGGCGGGGACTTCACGTTGCCGGGCGCGAAGGCCCACTATCCCCCGGATCTCTCGATCGAGCCGATCCACCTCGACATCGACCTGCGGGTCGATGTCGCCGAGCGTCGCTGCGGCGGCACCGTCACCCACACGCTCGAGGGGCGTCGCGCCGGGGCGACGGAACTCGTGCTGCACGCCGTGGACTTCGAGGACGTCTCCGTGGACGGGGGCTCCGGGAATCTCCTGCACTTCACCTACGACGGACGCGAGCTGCGCATCCGGTTCGAGCGGCCGTTCGCGAAAGGGGAGCGCCGCGACGTCGCGATCCGCTACCGCGTCCAGGATCCGGTCACGGGCCTCTTCTTCTACGGTCCCCGCCCCGATGCGCCCGACGTGCCCCTGGTCGCGGCGACCGACCACGAGACCGAGCGCGCGCGGCACTGGCTTCCGACGATCGACCTTCCGTCGTGTCGCCCGACCCTGTCGTGGCACCTGCGAGCGCGCAAGGACTTCACGATCCTCGCCAACGGTCGCCACACGGGCGACACGACCCACGACGATGGAACGAAGACGTCGCACTGGGTCTTGGAGCAGCGCTGTCCGAGCTACCTCACCTGCTTCGTCGCGGGAGATCTGATCTCGTCCCCGGACGAGCCGTTCCAGTCCCTCCCCGTCGCGAGTTTCACGACGCACGCCTTCCGTCCGGCGGACCTGGCACGCTCGTTCGGCCGGACGCGCGCCATGCTCGACTGGATGACCAAGAAGCTCGATCACCCGTTCCCGTTCCCGAAGTACTACCAGTTCGCGCTGCCGGGCTTCGGCGGCGCGATGGAGAACATCTCCCTCGTCAGTTGGGACGACCAGTTCGTCCTCGACGAGACGATGGCCCGGGAGTGGACCTGGCTGACCGACCAGGTGAACGTCCACGAGATGGCGCACAGCTACTTCGGCGACCTGATCGTCTGCCGCGACTATGCCCACGCCTGGCTCAAGGAGAGTTGGGCCACCTACATGGAAGCGCTCTGGCTGGAGGATTCGAAGGGCGAGGAGGAGGCCCTCTACGACATCCTCGTCTGCCACGACAACTACTTCGACGAGGCCGACTCGGCGTATCAGCGTCCGATCGTCACGCGCGAGTTCAACACGTCGTGGCAGATGTACGACCGTCACCTGTACCCCGGCGGCGCG
>CAZPGF010000153.1:0-5127 GCA_964586025.1 uncultured Planctomycetales bacterium | reverse complement strand
GACCTCGCGCTGCTCGCGCGCCTCGCCGACCTTCCCGGCGAGCCGCCGCTTCCGGAGCGCACCCGCGAACGCCTCGCGGCCCACGCCGGTCTGCTGCTCGACGATCCTTCGACCGCCGAGGCGGCCGTACTCGTGCTGGGCGCGCTCCCTCCCGAGGAGCGAGCCGGGAAGAGCCTCTGGCGGCTCGTCGAGGATGGGAGCCGCCCGCTCGCCCTCCGCGTCCTCGCGGCGGTCGCCCTTCCGCGACCGCTCTCGGCGGAGGCCCTCGCGCTCGCCCAGGAATCCGCCACGCCGGTCTGGCTGAAGCAAGCCCTGCGCTGATCGCTCGCCGGCACACCAGCGCCCGTTCCGGAATGCCTTGCGGTGCGGTACACTGCGCCGTTCCACCTCGTTTCGAGAGACCCGCCCATGGACGCGACCGAACTCCGCAAAGGCAGCGTGATCACGCACAAGGGCGAGTTGTGGCAGGCCGTCGAGGTCACGCACCGGACGCCGGGGAACCTCCGCGGCTTCGTGCAGGTGAAGTTGCGCAACCTGCGCACCGGCGGCCACATCACCGAGCGGTTCTCGTCGAGCGAGAGCGTCGAGCCCGCGTGGCTCGATCGTCGCAAGGCCCAGTACCTGTATGACGACGCGACGACCGGACCGGTGTTCATGGACACCGAGTCGTACGAACAGTTCAGCCTGCCTCGCGAGGTGCTCGGCGACGCGATGAACTACGTCCTGCCGAACGCCGAGGTCGACCTGACGTTCCACGACGGGCAGGCGATCGGTCTGGATCTCCCGGCCAAGGTCGAACTCGTCGTCACCGATACGGAGCCCGCCGTCAAGGGCGACACCGTGAACTCGGTGCTGAAGCCGGCGACCCTCGAGACCGGCTTCGTGGTGCGCGTGCCGTCGCACATCCGGATCGGCGACAAGGTGCGGATCAGCACGTCCACCGGCGAGTTCCAGGAGCGGGTCAACGCCTGACGCGCGCCCCCGTCTCGCCAAACGCCTGCTCGCCGGGCGTGGAGCGACCGTGTTGATGCGGACGGTCGCCCGCCCCTACTGCGCGGGCATGCACGGGACGTTCCTCTGGGACCACGACGACGCGCTGCTCGAGTTCCTGCGCGGCGACGAGCCGGCGTTGTTCGCGGTCTGGCACCAGGACTTCGTCCACACGATCGCCTACCTCGCGCGCTTCAACCCCCGACGCCGCACCCACGTCCTCACCAGTGCGAGTCGCGACGGCGGCCTCGCCGCCGCCGCGGCGGAGGGCGTCGGGTTCCGACCGCCGATTCGCGGTTCCTCCGCGCGAGGGGGACACGAGGCGCTGTTGGCCATGCATCGCCTGCTCGAACGCGACCCGCACGCCTCGCTCGCGGTGGTCTGTGACGGGCCGCGTCCTCCCGCGCGGGTGCTGAAACCGGGCATCGTGCACCTCGCCGAGGCCAGCGGTCGCCCGCTTTGGCTCGTCCGCACGTCCTTCGCCCGTCGCACCGAACTTCGCCGCTCGTGGGCCAGGTTCCAGTTGCCTCACCCGGGCAGCCACGCGGTGATCCGGGCCCTCGGGCCGATCCACATCCCGCCGACCACCGACCGGAGCGGGTTCGAGGCGAAACGGCGCGGGATCGAGGCGAGGCTGAACGCCCTCGCCGACGCGACCGACGCCCGGGCGGCGGCGATCGGAAGGCGCCCTCGAAGGGGGCTCGCGAACGATGGCGATCAGCGCGCGAGCGGCGCCGAGTAGAGAACGCGCGTGCGGTGACTGACGGTCACATCGAGGGACTGGAACCACGGCGTGCGCTTCCACCAGGTCGGCAGAACGCGCTCGTCGTTGTGGCTCGCCACGCCCGGCTCGCGGCGGTCGTTGCCGTACCACGCACCGACCTTCCATGCGAAGTACACGCGGAACTCGGCATGCGTCGACTCGACGCCCAGCGCGTTGC
Organism: uncultured Planctomycetales bacterium; assembly: GCA_964586025.1. Taxonomy (GTDB): domain Bacteria; phylum Planctomycetota; class PLA2; order PLA2; family JAEUHO01; genus JACKGW01. Next base: position 3,196 of record CAZPGF010000153.1, on the reverse strand, counting down.
CGGTCCGTCCCGACAGGAACTCCACATCACCCGGGTCGTCGAACAGGAACAGGCTGTCTACCGCAGCCGCCGCGAGATCCCGCTGCTCGCTGCCGTAGGCCCCCGCGTCGCGAAGATCGACGACCTTCGTCGTGTCCCACGGGACGAGGGGGTTGAAGCGGGCCAGGACGAGGATGTCCAGGAGGTCGAGCGATTCGCCCTCCGCGCGGTCGTCGCTCGTCTCGCTGACCGGGGCGCCGGTCAGGTTCTCCGTCCACGTGAAGCCGTGCCACCAGCCGTCCTGCCGCTTGGCGCCGAGTTCGAGATACGAACTCTCCGGGTGCGCATGGATGCCCTCGAACACCTGCTTGCCGTCCGACCGCGGTGTGAAGCGGTCCCAGTAGCGGAACGGTTGGAAGATCGCGATCGCGCGATCCTCGTGCGTCGTCGCCGTCGAACCGAACCGTCCGCGGAACAGTCCCTTGCCGCGTTCCTCCTCGTCGGCATCGAGCGACTCCGGCACGATCAGGTCGGTGTCCGATCGCCGGGTGTAGTGGATCAACTCGCCGTCGTCGCCGGTGACGATGCGAACACACCCCTCCCGCGGCCAGTTCCTGGCGTCGGCGAGGGTGATCGTCGAGGCACCGATCTCCAGTCCACCGACGAGGTACGACACGAACACATCGGGTAGGAACACGACGCCCGCGCCGTACGCATGCGCAGTCGCGCGCGAACCCATCTGGCCGCGTTCGCAGTCCTCGAGGAAGATGCGGCTGTCGTCGACGCTGATCTCGCGGTAGATCACGATCTCGCCGTCGATCATCACGGCGCCGCACGGTTGGCTCGCGCCGTCGATCGCGGCGACGGGAAGCGTTCCGCTGACCGTGGGGGCGATCTCGAGCCGCTCCGCATCCGCCGCGATGCCGTCGTCGTTGATCAGGGCCAACTTCTCCTGGAGCGGGTGCCGCCAGACGTGCACCTCGTCGAGGAACGCCGTGACGAGGTTCGAACTCGAGATGGCACTGCGCCCGAACTCCAGGTCGTCCGGCAAGGTCATCGGCAACTCGCCGCAGGGGAACTTGAGAATGCGCGCGAACCCGCGCGTGTCGCTGCGGCGAATGTTCGCCCCGGCGTCGGTCGAGCGGATGCGGCGGTCGATGAAGTCCTCGAGCGCGCACCAGCCGCTGCTCTCGTGTCCCCAGCGGATCGCCGCTTCGAAATCGCCCTCCGAACTCTGGCCGTCGGTGATCGTGATGCGGTCGAACGCCCCCGCCCGCATGACCGGCGCGACCTGCACCCCTTCGAACACGCGGAAGCAGGGCAGGAACCGGTCGTTGCGATCCCCGGTCGCGCCGCGGTGGTCCTGATCGTAGGACCCGAGCACGCCGCGGATCTGCGCGCGCTGCCGCGCCGTCTCCGGACCCTCCGGAACGGTCCAGGGGAGATTCGACGTGTCCTCTTCGTCGGTGCGTTCCTCGGCCTCGTCGAACGAGCCGGGCGCCTCGTCGAGAGGCGGCACCGGATCGACATCGTCGCCATCGGAGGACTCGTCCTCCCCACCGCCGGAGTGATCCACCGGCGGCTCGTCGGGTTCGGGCGGGGTCGCCGTCGTGGCGTCCTCGGCGCGCGAGTCGTCGGACCCTTCGGCCTCGCGGGAAGGTGCCGTCTCGCTGCCCGCTTCACCTTCCGAATCGTCGTCCTCGGGATCGACGTCGTCGGTACCCCCGCCGCCAACACCCGGCTCGGACGGCGAGCCCGACGAACCGCCGCTCGCCCCGCCCGAGGGCGGCGCGGGGGCTCCGTCGCCCGGCGTGCGCAGACCCGGCGGGATCCCGCCCGGCGGCAACGGACCCTCCGGCTCGTCGTCGTCCGGCTCATCCGGCGGCACCGGATCCGGCGTCGTCGGCGTGGTGTCCTCCAACTGGATCGCGTCGTTGAAGAAGTGGAGCGTGAGGTTGCTGATCGCGCGGTCCTTGACGAAGTAGACGCCCGCCGAGGCGAGTTCGCGATCGATCGAGTTGTAGGCGATCACCTCGTGCTGCCCGTCGGGCGTGTCCGTCCCGAGCAGGACGAACGCGGTGGTGTCCTCGCCGGGGTAGTACCGCCCGAGCACCGCGCGGTCGCCCGGCTCGGCCGGATCGAGGTAGTCCTCGCCGGTCGCCGTCTGTCCCCCGGCGGCGTGCACGGAGATCGGCACGAGGAAGCAGGGGAAGTCCATCATCAGCGTCTCGACGCGCGTCACCAGGAAGTACGGTTGGGCCGACTCCTGCCAAGCCGTCTGGGTGTAGCGCGTCACCGAGAACTGGTTTCCGTTGCGTCGGTAGTGGACGACCTCCCAGCCGCCGATCGGCTCCGAGCCCGACCCGCCGGCGCTCCCGCCGCCACCGAGCGATCCGCCGCCGGAGTCTTCGAGTTTCCAGCAGCCGAGCAGCGCGATGCCCTCGTCCTGGAACGCGCCGAGCGCGGTCGCGTCGTCCTGGCCCCACATCGGCACGGTCGTCAACGTCGGCGCGCTGTTCGCGCCCTTGTAGCCACGCAACAGGAACGGGGTCTGGCCGACCGTGACCGTCGTCGTGTCTTCACCGCCGACGACGCGCACGGCCGAAAACTTCTTCAACTCCGACGCGAGCGTCAGCCCCCCGCGCATCACGTCGACCGTGAGAGGCAGGGCGTAGCCGAGCAGTTCGACCGGCGTGCCCGCCGGATAGGCGTGACGTCCGGTTCCACGCGTCCCGCGCCGGCAGGACCGCAGCGAGTCCACGGCCCGTTCGTCGTACTCGATCAGTTCGGTCCCGATCCGCACGCAGCCACGCGGCGGGAATTGCTCGAGTTGCTCGAGTCCGATCTCGGTTGCGTCCTCGGACAGGTCGCCGGACAGATAGGACATGCCCCGTCGAATGCCGAGGTCGATCCCGTCCACGAGCAGGCGCATCGACGCCGGATCCTCGCCGCGGCACGCCACCTCGATGTGGTACCAGTCGCCCGGCTTGTAGGCGATCCGATCGAGCGGGACGTAGATCTCGGCGCCACGCGGTTCGAGCGTGGAACCGCAGGCGCGGAAGACGAGTTCGCGGCCGCCCTCGCCCTCGGTGACGAACAACGCCAGGCGGTTCTGGAACCGTTCCATGCCGACATCGAAGGCGGTCCAGGTGCCGTCGCGGTACGGACGCCACCGGAACGACATCGTGAACGGCGGCGGACCGCCGTCGGCGGTCCG
>CAZPGF010000152.1:0-5176 GCA_964586025.1 uncultured Planctomycetales bacterium | reverse complement strand
GGGTGGACCAGCTTTGCCGAGCTACGGGTGGACCTGATATGCCGGCCTGTGACAGCCTGCACGAAGACCTCGACGTCCACGTCCTCCCGCACGGCCGCGGGATCGGGAACGGGGCGGTCCACCGCAACGGCGATCGCGACGAGCAGTCCCGCGATCAGCACGGCCCAGAGCGGAAACCACCGCAGCCGGGTGCGCGGCGGGGATGCCTCCCCGGGCGACGACATGGACTCGTCCATTTCGGGAGAGTACGAAGCCGGCGCCGTCCGCGTCACTTGATCACGACAGCCCTCTCGGTGATGCGGTGTTCGGTCAGTCGTCCTCCCGCTGCCGCGGGGTCGCGACGCCAAGGGCTTCGAGCAGCGCGACGACCCGTCGCCGGATCTCGTCCCGGATCGTTCGCGCCGTCTCGATCGGCTTCCCCGCAGGATCCTCCACGCTCCAGTCCTCGTAGCGCTTGCCCACGAAGACTGGACACGCATCACCACATCCCATCGTGATGACCGCATCGGAACTGCGCACGACGTCGTCCAACAGGCGCTTCGGATGCTCCTCCGAGAGGTCGATCCCCACCTCCTTCATCACGGCCAGAACGTTCGGGTGGATGGCTTCGGCCGGAGCGGAACCCGCGGACAGGACGTCGATTCGTCCGCCGCCGAGCACCTTGGTGAATGCCGCCGCCATCTGGCTCCGTCCCGCATTGTGGACGCACACGAAGAGCACCTGGGGTCGAGTCACGGCGATGTGTCCCTTCCGCAGAGCCACCGAGTGCAACGGGACTCGGGCCAACGGGCGGGCGAGGATCCGCCGGACCGGGCGCACCTCGAAGTCGGCAATCGGTTCGATGCCAGGCTTGCGTCGCGGCGGACCGTGGCGGCGTCGCACGGGACGACGATCGCGCGGCGGGATTCGCCGGTCTCCTCGTCCGTTCGATCGTCGGGATCTCGGTCGATGGGATCGGTCACGCGTTCCCTCCCTCCCCCCGTCGAGCGAACACGATCGAGATGATCAGCAGGCCGAGTGCCGCACCCACGATCTGTGCCGCGAGGAATCCGGGGACGGAACGGGGCGCGATCCCCGCGAAGGAGTCGGAGAAGGCTCGAGCGATCGTGACGGCGGGGTTCGCAAAGGATGTCGAGGACGTGAACCAATAGGCAGCCCCGATGTACGAGGCGACGGCGACGGGGATGGCCTTGGGATTCGACTCACGGGTCCCTCGGATCGTGACCAGGAGTCCGGCCGTGGCAACGACCTCACCCAGCCACAGCGGCAGCCCGCTCCTCTCCGTGGCGGCCATCTCGAGGAGCGGACGCTCGAACATGGCGTTCGCCAGAACCGCCCCGACGATGCCCCCCGCCACCTGCGCGACGACGAACGCGGCCGTCTCCGACGCACGCAATCGTCGCGCTCGCCACTCGACTCCCGTCACGACGGGGTTGAGATGCGCTCCCGACACCGCTCCGAATGCCAGGATCAGAGCGAGGAGCGCGAGCGCGGTCGCGATCGAGTTCTCCAGAAGTTGGAGACCCACGTCGCCGGGCGAAAGCCGCTGCGCGGCGATCCCCGAGCCGATCACCGCGCAGACGAGCCCCGCCGTGCCGAGGAACTCGGCCGAGGCCTTTCGCGCTAGGACGGGCAGCACGCGGAGCCCGGCGTCGTCGTCGAACAGCACGCCGCACCGCCGGCGGCAGGAACCGCGTGCGGACCGACCGACGCGTCCGAGAGGACGACGTAGGTCTCCCACGGCGCACCGTCCGGGTCGTGCACCCAGACCTTGTCTTGGACCGCGTAGCAACAGGAGGTCTTCCACTCCGGCTTCGGATCGAGACCCGCCTTCGCCAGCCGGTCCTGTGCGGCGGTGTCATCCTCCGACGAGAAGACCTCGATCCCGAGGTGGTTGAGGGTCGCGCCCTTCCCCTTGTTCTCGATCAGAACGAGCTTCAGGGGCGGCTCGGTGATGGCGAAGTTCGCGTACCCGGGCCGCCGCTTGGCGGCCGGCGTGCCGAAGAGCTTCTCGTAGAACGCCACGGCGGCGTCCACGTCCTCGACGTTGAGGGCGAGCTGGATGCGACTCATCGGGTCTCCTCGACATCGACGGCTGTCGATGGATCACCGAACCTAGGCATCCCATCGAGGTGTGTCAATATGTGCCCGTGCCCAAGACCCGCCCCGCCCCGTCCTGCTGCACGCCGCTCTCCGCGCAGCCTTTGCCCCGGACGGCCGCCACGCGGCTCGCCACCACGTTCAAGGCACTCTCCGAACCCGCGCGGCTGCGTCTGCTAAGCCTGATTCAGGCGCAGCCTGGAGGTGAGGCGTGCGTGTGCCATCTGATCGACCCGCTCGGACTCTCCCAGCCGACCGTGACGCATCACCTCCAGGTCCTCCACCGCGCCGGACTGCTGAGGCGGGAGAAGCGCGGTGTCTGGGTGTACTACCGCGTCGAACGCGAAGCGATGGAAGCACTGCGGCAAGCGCTCGCGTAGCCTCCGCACGAACGTCGGCAGAGAGCGGCCGAAACGTCGCATCGCCTCGCGTGCGGCTGCCGATGTCAGCGCCGACGCCGCCCTCGCACGCCGTGGACGGCGGAGCACCGTGGCGGCGCACCTGCCCGAGCACCGGGGAGAGCTGCGCCATCGCAGCCAGGCCTACTGGGTGGACCGTGCGGCGGCGCGGATCGGCCACGAGACCCGGCTGCTGGTGGAGGAGATCTTCGCGCAGGACGACGTGCTCCACCAGCTGCGCCGCGTGCAGGCCGTGGTGGGCCTGCTCGAGGGCTACCCCCGCGAGCGCGCCGAGAAGGCCGCGCGCCGTGCCCGGCGCTATGCGTGCTTCGAGTCCGTCGCGGCCCGGGACGTGAATGTTCGCGCCGGGGTTGTTCGCACGCGGGCCGATCGTGAGTTCTTCGTTCAGCCAGGTGCGCAACGCCCCGTGCGTGATCTGGCGCACCTTGTCGGCGTCGTCCTGCTCGACGGAGACGACCCGACGAACCTGCTCGTTGACGATCGTGACTTCGCAGGCGTCGATCGGTCCCTTCGGAACGCCCCCGATTCGATCCTCGGGCTTCGTCAAGACGCAGGATCGGAAGTCCTCCAGATCCTTGATCATGCGGGCGGCCTTCTTCAAAACCCGCGCTTCGGCGAACGCCTTCGAGAGATCGATCCCCTCGAACGAGAGCCACCCGCTCGCCGTGCCCGCTTCGAGGACGGTCTTGTTCTCCAGAACCTCCCAGGAAACCTTGAACACCTGGAGGTTCGCGGCGCTTTCGTACAGCGTGGTCCGTCGCGCCGACGAGAACGTCACCGTCTTGTTCATGCCGGCGAAGCGGGACGTGGCCGCGCCGTGGAGCACGTCGGGCGGTGCGGGGCGCCACGGCGAGGCGATCCCGACCTCGACGAGCAGTTGCATTTCGCTCTTCACGTCGAGGATCGCCTTCGCCGCCCTGCGAAGTCCCGCCTCCTGATCGGCGTCCGTGAAGTCGGGATCGTCCACGACGTAGGTCTGTCGTACGCGTCAGTCCTCGCCGTAGGGTTCGCCCGCGCCGTCCCAGGTCGCCGGATCGTCGCTGTAGGCCGGTCCTCGAAACGCGGGCCGGCCGTCCACGTCGGGGGGTTCTGCGAAGTACGCCGCCGCGTCCTCGCGCACCGGCACCTCGATCTCGACGTCGACGAGCGCGATCTGCGACGGGCGGTTCGAGTTCCCCGGACGACAGACGCCGGAAGGGGGCGATCCGCCGGCCGGAGGCGGGTAGCCGATGTGACCGACGCTCGGCTTGGGCTTCTCGCTCAACCGGATCGTGGGCTCACACCAGCCCGCCTCGCGCTGTGCCGCGCTCGGAACGCGGACCGTGTACTGGTATTCCTCGGTGTGCGTGTTCCCGTCCGTTGCGCGGGTCGAGGCGAGCGCCCGCCCGCAGAAGCCGTGCTGCCGGAGGTTTTCCGCGATCAGCCCCGAAGCGACGCCCACGCCGCAAACGTGTTCGGGATTCCAGTAGAAGCCGCGCCCGACGCCCTGCGCGGAGAGTTCGGCGATCGATCGCTTGTCCACGAGGCTCACCGTGTAGAAGCTGCCGACCGACGGAGGCGTTCCTCCGCCCCACGCGGGCGCCGTGAGCCAGAACCTCGTGCTCGTGTGCGTCACGACGAAGCGCAGGTGGCCGTCGTCGTTCGTAGCGACCGCGCCGCGGAAGTCGTCCGGGTCGTAGAGCCCGGCGGCGACGTCGAAGTAGGGGCGGTTCACGCCGTCGGGCGCGGCGCCCACGCCGGCGCCTACGATCTTGCCCGTCGCGAGGGACTTGTTGCGCTTGGCCTTGGCGTAGTTCTCCTCCTGCGTCTGGGTCCAGAGCGGCCGGAGCGAACCGTCCGAGAGGCGCAAGCGAACCGGCTCCTTGTCCGCCTTCCTCGTGCCGCGCCACTCGACGCGCGTGTACGCCTTGTCGCGGTCCGGCTTGATCCGAAGCGTCACCCACTCGGAGGTGAACGACACGTTCTCGACGCGGACGCGACCGAGGGTGACGGGATCAGGTTTCGAGACCATGCGTACCTCCCGAGGCTGCGTCCACGCGGGCGGCCTCGAACACGGCCCAGTCGGCGGGGCCGATATCGGCAAGACGGCGACGGCCCCGGCGGCACCACCAGCAGGTCCGAGGGAGCGGGCCCCGACGCCCCCGAACGGGAACCTGGAAGCCGCAGCGGCAGGAGGCCTCGGCGGGCCGAGCCGTCGGGGTCGGTCGGCGGCACCGGCGGCAGCGAGTCGGGAGCGGTCCCCGGAGGCCGACGTGTACGAACCGCCCGCAGGCGGCGCAGGTGGCGACGCGAGCGGGGCGGCGGCTCACGGACGCCTCAGAGGCTCGGGAGGGCCCTGCGGCGCCCTGTCGCGTTCGGGGCACTCCGGCGAGGGGGCACCGTGCGGGGCTCGACCGCCTCCAGACGCCTGAATCTCGGGCTTTGCGGGCCGAGGACCCGCCCGAAACTCGCCCGGAAACCCCGGCAGTTTGGGGGTCGGAACCCGTGAAAATCGACACGTTCCCCGCGGGCCGCTCGGGACCGCCGAGGCGTGAGAGTTCGAATCGACGCCCGATCGACGCCGATCCGACGCCGATTTGCTCGCGTGGCACGCAGTACACAGCTACCCCGTCCCCAGCCTGAGCGTTGACTGTCTGGCCTCCATGGAATCCTCCCTC
>CAZPGF010000151.1:0-5185 GCA_964586025.1 uncultured Planctomycetales bacterium | reverse complement strand
ATCGCCGAGCAGGCGGTCCGCGGCGCCGTCGAGCACGATCCGCCCCGACTCCAGCACGTAGCCGCGATGGGCCGTCTTCAGCGACAGGTGCGCGTTCTGCTCGACGAGCAGGATCGTCGTGCCGAGGTCACGGTTGATGCGTGCGATCTCGGTGAAGATCTGCCGCACGAGCAGGGGTGCGATCCCGAGGCTGGGCTCGTCGAGCAACAGGAGGCGTGGTCCGGCCATCAGCGCGCGCCCGATCGCGAGCATCTGCTGCTCGCCACCCGACAGCGTGCCACCGCTCTGGCCGACTCGCTCGAGAAGTCGCGGGAACAGGTGGAAGACGCGTTCCAAGCGCTCGGCGACCACGCGGCGATCGCGGACGAGGTACGCCCCCATCTCCAGGTTCTCGCGCACCGTGAGCCCGGTGAAGATCCGACGCCCCTCGGGCGCATGGGCGATGCCGAGCCGAACGACGCGCTCGGCGGAGGCGGACTCGATCGGGCGGCCCTCGAAGCGGATCGTTCCGGCGCTCGGCCGGTGGAGCCCCGACAGCGCGCGCAACGTCGTCGTCTTGCCCGCGCCGTTCGAGCCGATCAGCGTGACGATCTCGCCCTCCTCCACGCGCAGCGACACGCCGTGGAGCGCCTGGATGCGCCCGTACCGAACGTCGAGGCCCTCGACGACGAGCATCAGACGTCCCCTCCGAGATAGGCCTCGATGACCCGAGGATCCGCGCGGACGTCCTCGGGCCGGCCCTCGGCGATCGGTTCGCCGTGATCGAGCACGAGGAGCCGCTCGCAGATCCCCATCACGAACTTCATGTCGTGTTCGATCACGAGGACCGCGAGGCCGAACTCGTCACGGATATCGCGGACGGTCGCCATCAACTGGGACTTCTCCGTCGGGGTCATGCCGGCGGCCGGTTCGTCCAGGAGCAGGAGCCGTGGGCGAAGCGCGAGCGCGCGAGCGATCTCCAGCTTGCGTTGGTCGCCATAGGGGAGGTCGCCGGCGCGTGCGTCGCGCTCCTTGGCGAGGTCGAATCGTTCGAGCAGCGCGACCGCCTCCGCACGGATCGCCCGCTCCGCGCGGCCGAACGCGGGCAGGCGCAACGTCGTCGCCAGGAACCCGGTGCCCGGCCGCGGCGGCAACACCGCCGCGACGTTGTCGGCGACGCTCATGTCCGGCCAGAGCCGGATGTTCTGGAACGTCCGCGCGAGGCCGAGCCGTGCGCGGGTCCACGGCGGAAGCGTCGTGACGTCGCGGCCCTCCCAGCGAATCGTCCCCGCGGTGCACGTGTCGGCGCCGGTCATCAGGTTGAAAAGGGTCGTCTTGCCGGCCCCGTTCGCCCCGATCAGTCCGACCAGTTCTCCCTGGTCGATCCGCAGCGACACGCCCTGCACGGCGGTCAGTCCGCCGTAGCACTTCCTCGCGTTCGCCACCTCGAAGAGCGGGTGCGTCATGATCGCGCCGTGCCCTTCGCGGCGCGCCGCATCCTGCGCTCGCGCAGGAGGTCGGTGATCTCCCGCGGTCCGAACAGGCCCTTCGGACGGAAGATCATCAACAGGATCAGGAGCAGGGCGAACAGCACCTGCCACCACTCTCCGAGCGGTCCCCCGAGCATTCCGAGCGCGCGCTCGGTTCCGTGCAGCAGGAACGCGGCCACGATGCAGCCCGACATCGACCCGAGTCCGCCGAGCACGACGACCAGGAAGATCTGCACCATCCGCAGGAACTCGAAGTCCTGCGGCGCGACGCTCGCGCTGTAGTGCGCGAACACCGCCCCGGCGAGACCGGCGATCATCGAGCCTGCGACGAAGACGCCGACGCGGATCCTCGCCGGCGCGATGCCGAGCAGGCCCGCGGCGACCTCGTCCTGGGCGACGGCGAGCATCGCGCGGCCACGCGCGCTGCGCACGGTGTTGCGGATGAAGAGGATCACGGCGACGACCAGCGCGGCGACGATCGCGAGATACACGAGACGGTAGGTGAGGAGCGTGTCCCGGCGCGGTTCGAACAGCACGTACGACACGCGGAAACCTGGCGGAACACGTCCGTCGAGCGTCGTCACGACGAGCCGCACGCACTCGCCGAAGCCGAGGGTCGCGATCGCCAGGTAGTCGCCGCGAAGGCGCAGGCACGGAACGCCGATCGCGAGACCGCCGAGCGCGGCGAGCGCCATCCCGACGGCGGCCGAGAGGGCGAGGACGATCGGACCGAGGAGGGCGGCGCCGAACTCCGCGGTGAACCACGCGGCACCGTACGCGCCGAGGAAGAAGAACCCGTGATGCCCCAGGCTGAACATCCGGCCCCAGCCGTTGATCAGGTTCAGCGAGAGCGCGAGCAGGATCAGGATGCCGACGTAGATGAGTTGGTCGGGAATCCAGAGATCCCACTGGATGCGCAGCGCGAGGGGGGCGAGGAGTCCCGCCATCAGACCTTCTCCCGCAACGGCTTGCCGAGGAGGCCCGTCGGCTTGACGAGGAGGACGAGGACCAGGAAGACGTAGGCGAGCGCATCCTGGAACGCCTTCGCCTCCTCGAAGCCGGCCCGCTCGAGCAGCCAGGGCAGGCCGAACTCGGCGACGCCGAGGACCAGTCCCCCGATCAGCGCGCCGGGGATCGATCCGATCCCGCCGATCACCGCCGCGATGAACGCCTTGAGGCCGGGAAGGAATCCGGTCAGCGGATGGACGCTGCCGTACGTCGAGCAGTACGCGACGCCGCCGATCCCCGCGATGAAGGCTCCGAGGAAGAACGTCGACGCGATGACCCGATCGAGATCGACCCCCATCAGGCGCGCCGCGTCGGGGTCCTCGGCGACGGCGCGCATCGCGCGTCCCATGCGGGTGCGCTGGACGAGGAACCACAGCACCGGTGCGCACAGCGCGAGCATCAGCAGCACGAAGGCCTGCTTGGTCTCCTTCGTCAACCCGGTGCTGCGAACGAGCCGCGTCTCGCCCGCGGCCTGCAATCTCGCGCGCGCCGTCTCGTCGATCGCCTCGCCCTTGGCGAGGAACGTCCCGGCCTCGCCGCGACGGCGGTAGTTCGCGTCGGACGGCGACGGGATGTCGGAGACGTCCCGCCAGATGCCCGGCTCGGGATAGGCGCGCGCGCTCGCGCTCCAGAGGCGGACGGCGAGGTTCTGCAGCAGGAACGAGACGCCGACGGCCGTGAGCAGGGCCGCGATGCGCCCGGCATGGCGCACCGGTCGGTACGCGAGGCGTTCGGTGACGACGGCAAGCACCCCCGCGGCGAGGGCGGCGGCGAGCAGCGCGCCGAGGAACGCGACCAGGATCGGCAGCGGTTGGGGCAACGGCAACTCGTCCAGGCGCGCGTGGCGCAGGACGAACCAACCGACGAACCCGCCGACCATGAAGAACTCGCCGTGGGCGAAGTTGATCAGGCGGACGATTCCGTACACCATCGTGTACCCGAGCGCGATGAAGGCGTAGATCGCCCCCAACCCGAGCCCGTCGAGCAAGACGCCGGCCAGCACGATGCGCCGTCCCTCCCGCGACGCCGACGGTCAGGGCTCGATGGTCGCCTGGAAGCGCTTCACGCCGCGGTCGAGCTTCACGATCACCGCGGCCTTCGTCGGCGTGCGCTCCTCGTTGTCGAGGTGGATGGTCCCGGTGATCCCGACCACGCCCCTGGTCTTGGCGATCGCGTCCTTCAGTTGCTCGGGATCCCGCGGATCGGTGCAGCGCTTGACGGCGTCCACCAGCACCAGCAGCACGTCGTAGCCGAGCGCCGCCATGGCACCGGGCGGCTCGCCGAAACGCTCCTGATAGCGTCGCGCGAACGTCCGGACGCGCTCGTCGTCGGCGTCCGGTGCGAAGTGCGTGCTGAAGTAGATCGGGATCGTCGAGTCGCCGACGAGTTCGATGAAGCTGGCGCCGTCGAGTCCGTCGCCGCCGAGGACGGGCGTCTCGCCCCAGCGCGTCGCCGCCTGGCGAATCATCTTTCCGCCGTCCTCGTAGTAGCCCGAGAAGAAGATCACGTCGGGCTTGGCGTCGGCGACGCTCTGGATCACGTTCGAGTAGTCGGCCGCCTTGGCCTTGAAGTGGATCGCCGTCGCCGTTCCGCCCAGGTCGCCGAATCGCTTGCGAAACGTGTCCGAGAGCCCGCGGCTGTAGTCGGACTCGCTGTCGACGATCACCGCGGCGTTCTTCCAACCCCGTTCCGCCGCGAAGTCGGCGAGGACGGTGCCCTGGAAGGTGTCCTTGTAGCAGATGCGCGACATGTACGGGTTGTCGGCGGTGATTCCGTCGTTCGTGGACGCCGGGGTGATCGCGGGGACGCCCGCCGCCTTCGCCACGGTCGCGACCTTGTAGGAGTTCGAGGACGCGACCGAGCCGAGCAGCACGTGGGCGCCCTTCACCTCGATCAACGCCTTCGACTGGAGTTCCGCCTGGATCGGCTCGGACTTCTCGTCGGCCAGGATCAGGTCGAACGCCGGCGCGTCGCCGGCGGCGCGCAGGTCCTCCTCCGCGAGTCGAAGGCCCTGCCACGACTCCTTGCCGAAGTTGGCCTGCGCGCCGGTCATCGGCAGGACCACCCCGACGCGCAGCGGGCCGTCGCCGTCCGCCTCGCGCGCACCGCAACCACCTGCGGCGAGAAGGAGCGACGCGAGCGCCGCCGAACAGAGCGAGAAACGAGGGGCCATGACGTTCCTCCCGGGCCTTCCGCTGCGCGGAGGCGGGAATGCTACCCCGGTCGGCCCCGAGCGCCCCCCGGTTCCCGTTGACGGGCCCTGGCCCTGCGGACGTGCGCTCTCGTCGGTCGAGCGACCGCGCGCAAGCGACGCGGCGCCCACGGAGACGGCGGACGTCGAGGAGCCTCGGACCGGCAGGATGCCAGCGCTCCCCGGCGCTAGTCGAAGTCGCCGCGGCCGAACTCGTAAGGGTGGTCGGCGCCGACGTTGAGGACGAGTCCGAGCGCGAGGAACGACGTCAGGAGGCTCGATCCTCCGTACGAGAGGAACGGCAGCGGCATCCCGACGATCGGCAGGAGCCCGATCGTCATCATCAGATTGATCACCGCCTGGGTCCCGAACAACGTCGCAAGACCGACACAGAGCAGGCGCCCGCTCGGTTCGCGCACCCCGAGCCCGACGCGCAGGACCAAGGCGACGAACAACGCGTAGAGCCCGCACAACCCGATTGCGCCGGCGGTGCCGAACGCGGTCACGAACACCGGGT
>CAZPGF010000150.1:0-5263 GCA_964586025.1 uncultured Planctomycetales bacterium | reverse complement strand
GACCTTCCGCTCCCCGCCTGCGAACCCGGACCGGCGGTGAACGCCAAGGAAAGGCATGTCATCGGCGTTTAAGACCGCCCCCTGAGTTGCGCGCGACGGCCGGACCCCTGAACGGTCGCCCGACGACTCACGGTGCGCCCGGGGGCGGCCGATGGTTCAATCAGTCCCGTGCATCGGAGACCGGCACCCATGAAGCGACCCCCGTTGCCGACCCATCGCGCGACCGTCCGGGTGCCGGCCCAACTCGGCCTTCACGCTCGACCGTCCACGGTGATCGCCCGGCGCGTGCAGAAGTCGCGCAGCGTGGTGCGGATCCACTGGAGCGGTCAGTCGGCGGACGCATCGAGCATCGTCGAGATCCTGACGCTCGGGGTGCCGGGAGGCAGCGAGATCGAGATCGTGGCGACCGGTGAGGACGCCGCGCTCACCATCGACGCGCTCACGCGCCTGATCGAGAGCACGTCGAACTACGACGCATGACGCCGCCGCTCAGGCGTCGAGGATGTGGCACGCCGACGACTTGAGCACGACGACGATCGGATCCTCCGGCTGGAGCGCGAGTTCGGCGAGGGCGCCGGGGGTGATCCGGACGAGCAGGTCGGTTCCGCCGATCGCCACGCGGACGAGCACGTCGTGGCCGGCCCGGTCGATCGATCGCACGACGGCGGAGAGCACGTTGCGGGCGCTGATCCCCGACGGCGCGGTGCGGCAAAGCAGTACGTCGTCGGCGCGGACGCCGACGCGCACCTCCGTGCCGACGGCCGCGTCGGCAAGCGGAACCGCCAGCCGGGCGCCGCCGAGGTCGAGCCACGACAGGCCGTCCGCCTCCGCGTGAGCGGCGACCGGCAGCGCGAGGCGGTTGTCCACGCCCGCAAGGTGGGCGACGCCGAGGGTGCGCGGCCGCGCGAGGACCTCCATCGGCGGGCCCTGCGCGACGAGCCGTCCGCCGTCCAGCACGACACAGTCGTCGGCGAGTCCCACGAGCTCGTTCGCGCGGTGCGTCACGAACAGCATGAGCGTGCCGAACGCGCGACGGATGTCGCCGAGCAGGGCGAGGACGTCGCGCGCCAAGGCGACGTCGAGGGAACTCGTCGGTTCGTCCAGGAGCAGGACGCGGGGGCGCGCGAGCAACGCCCGCCCCAGCGCGACGCGCTGCCTCTCACCGCCGCTGAGCGACGAGGGTCGGCGCTCGAGCAACGCGCCGAGCCGCAGCACGTCGAGGATGCGTTCACCGTCCCTCGACGCGAGCGCGGCGCGCGCGCCCTGCGCGTAGGTCAGGTTGTGGAGCGTGCTGCGGTGGGGGAACAGGAGGGGATCCTGGGGGACGAGCGCCGCGCGGCGACGCTCCGGCGGAAGACCGGTGAGGGACTCCCCGTCGATGCGCACCGTGGCCCCGCGCGACGGGATCAGCCCCGCGATGAGGTGGAGCAGCGTGGACTTCCCCGATCCGCTGGGACCGAAGATTCCGGTGACGGGACCGTCCGAAGCGAAGGCGGCGTCCAACGCGAAGTCGCGGAATCGGTGACGGAGGGCGACCTCAATCCGCATGGCCGGCCCTTCTGGCGCCGCGTCGCGCGATCCATGCGCATCCGAGCAGCGCGAGGAAGGACAGGATCAGGCTGATCGCGACGAGACGGAGGATCGAGGCTTCCCTGTTCGGCTGGTTGAGGAGCGTGTACACGGCGACCGGGATGGTCCGGGTCTCGCCCTCGATGTTGCCGGCGAGCACGATCGTCGCGCCGAACTCGCCGAGAGCGCGCGCGAACGAAAGGACGAACCCGGCAAGAATCCCGGGCGAGGCGAGCGGCAGCGTGACGCGGACGAAGGTCGACAGGCGCCGGTGGCCCAGCGTGCGCGAGACCTGCTCCAACCGTCGATCCACGCCGAGGATCGCGAGCCGAACCCCTTCGACGAAGAGCGGAAAGCCGACCACCGCCGCGGCGATCACGCCCGCGGCGGTCGTGTACGCGATGCGCGAGCCGGTCAGGGCCTCGAACGCCCGCCCGATCGGACCGCTGCGACCGAGACCGAGCAGCAGGAGATAGCCGGTGACCACCGGCGGCAGGACCAGCGGCATCATCACCAGGCCGTGCAGCAACGGGCGCAGCGGCGAGCGCCACCGGGCGAGTGCCCAACCGACGAGGATTGCGGGAACGAGCGAGGCGCTCGCCGCGAGCAGCGCGACGCGCAGCGAGAGCAGGACGACCTCGAGTTCAGCGTCCGACGGCATCGAGCGCCCTGTGTCGGGTGGGCACCGCGAACCCGCGACGAGTCAGGATCCCGCGTCCGAGCGGACCGTCGAGCGCATCGAGCACCTGACGGGCGGCGTCGGGACGTGCGCTCGCTCGGACGACGGCGGCGAGGATCTCGATCGGATCGTGCGTCGAGGGATCGAGGGCGAACAGCACGCGGACCTTGGCGACGCGCGCATCGGTCGCGTAGACGAATCCCGCGGCGCACTCGCCCCGTTCGACCGCACGAAGCACGGCCCGGACGTCCTTCAGCCCGACGGCACGTGCGAGGACGGCGTCGAGCGAGCCGGTCGTCCGCAGGCTCTGCCGCGTGTACTCTCCGACCGGCACGCCCTCGTCGGCGAGCCCGATCGAGTCGTTCGGACCGAGCGAGGCGAGCAGCGCCGCAACGTTCGGGAACGGCCGCTCCGTGCCGGCGGGCGCGATGCAGACGACGACGTTGCTCGCGATGACGCGAAGATCTCCCCCAAGGAGTCCGTCCTGCGCGAGGGACTCGGCCCACGCGCGGCTTGCCGAGACGAACACGTCGGCCGGCGCCCCGTCGCGGATCTGCCGCGCGAGCTCGGACGAGGACGCGAAACTCGGTCGGATCCCGAGGCCGGGCGAGTCGTCGGCGAGTTCCTCGATGATGTCGGTCATCGACGCCGCAGCGAAGACCACGACGGCATCCGAGTGGCGCGACCCGCAGGCGGCGGCGAACACGACGAGGGCGACGGCGGCGAATCGCATCGGGTCGGAAGATACACGGACGCTCGTTCGCACCCGTTACGATGCGCGGGGAGGCGGCATGATCGATCGGTTCTTGTCGTGGTTCAACGGCATCGGCGGCGAGTCGGGATTCGAGGGCCTTCACGTGCTGTCGCTGCGCGAAGGGCACGAGGGCCTCGCGTTGGAGGTCGCCGCGGACGACCCGACGAACGAGGAGGCCGAGCCCATCGTCTGGGACATCCGCGCGGACGGTGTGCAGACGTTCGCGCTCCGATCGAGCACCGTCTGGACGGTGGACTTCGGGCGGGAGCACCCCCTGCTGGCCCCCTTCGTCTCGGCGACGGCGGAACTCAAGTTCGATGCGCCTCCCGCGGAGCCGGCGCGGCTCGCGGGTCTCTTCGCCCGTCACCTCGCCGACGTCGCGGGGACCTGGTTTCCGACCAACGAGTTGATGGACTTCTCCCACCCCTGGCTCGTCGGATCGGACACGGATCTCGACCTCCCACCGATCGCCGCGGGTCCCCTGCCGTTCCTGCAGGGTCTGGTTCCGATCGCCCAGGGCGAGAGCGCCGAGGTCCGGCTGTTCGTCGGGCCCAGACCGACCCACGTCGCGTCGGAACCGCCTCACGTCCTCGTTCTCGACGATCTGAGCTACGTCGTCGCGACCCGGTTCACGGCCCAGCAGCGCCGCACGACGAGGTGAACCGACCTCCGCCCGTGTATCCGTTCAGGCCCCGCACTCCGCGCGCAACGCAGGGGGCGACCCGAAGCACCGATGACATGCCTTCCCTTCGCCTCCACCGCCGTACCTCCGCAAGGTCAGAGACCACCTGAACGGATTTCCGCCCGCCGGGCGGGCGGAGCGAAGCACGGACTCGCGACCCATCACGCCTTTCGTCAGGCGTCGATTGCGGCGCGGGCTTCGAGCTTGGCCAAACGGCCCTCGAGCGCACGAACCGCTTGCTCCAGTTGCTCGCGCGCCTTCTCGTCGGCCTTGCCCGGCGGCGTCTGTGCGCGGCGGATCGTGTCGATCGCTCGATCCACGGCGACGCGTTCCTGGTCGGACACGCGCCGTCCGTACGCCACGAGCGGTGCGATGGCACCGCTCCATCCGAGCGCGGCGAGGGCCATCACGGCTCGCGAACGGACGACGTGGTTGGGATCGCGCAGGCGATCGACCAACGCCTCGCCGGCGCGTTCGCGGTCCCCGTCGGTGAGCCGACGTCCCATGCCGCCGATGGCCAGCGCGACGGTGGGGCGCACGCGATCGCCGAGCGTGCCCGGCGCGAGGTGGGCGAGCAGCACGTCGAGGGCGTCGGCATGCCGACTGCTCGCGATGCCGCGCGCGGCGCCCTGCGCCTGCCAACCGTACGGATCGTCGCGGCGCAGGCCCACGACCAGATCCGCAAACGGCGCCTCCTCGCGCTGCAGTCCCAATATCTCGTAGGCAGCACCCGCTGCGCGGTAGAGCGGGATCCCGCGGTGCAGCCGATCGACGAGCACGTCGCGGATCCGCGCGTCGCGGACGTTCGACGCGGCACGGATCGCCGCCTCGAGCACCATGCCGTCCTCCTCGCGGGCGAGGACGTCCGCGAGGGCGGTCACGGCCTCGTCCGAGGCGGACTTGCCCATGGCCTTGGCGAACGCGACACGCGCGCCCCAGAACGCCTCGGTCGGGTAGGCCTCGCGCACCGCGTCGAGATTCGCGCGCTTGCCGGACGCGCAGAGCGCCCGCGCCGCGCGGATCCGCCCGACGACCGTTCGAGCCTCCTTCACGAGCCGTCGCTGGATCGCGTCGCCGGGCTCGAAATCCAGCTTCATGACGACGTTCCCGCAGGGGTCGATCTCGACCAGGTCCGGCGCCTTCGTGGCGGGAACGTCGATGACGTGCTTCGCGTTCTCGATCGCGACGCGGTGGGCCTGCTCGACGCCGTCCACGACCAGGCGGAGATCTAACGAGAAGGCGAAGGGCTTCTTTCCGGCCTTCTCGTCCACCTGGGTCTGCTCGATCGTGAACGTCGCGACGCCGCGATTCGCGTCGTGGGCGAACGACGCCTTCACCGCGGGGTAGCCGGGCGTGTGGATCCACTGGTCGAACCAACGTCCGAGCGAGCGGCCCGACGCCGCCTCCAACGTCTTGCGGAAGTCGTCCGTCTCCACCAGGCGCCCCGCGAACGTGCGCACGTAGTCGCGCACGCCTTCGAAGAACGTCTCGTCGCCGAGATCCTTTCGCAGCATGTGGAGCCGCGTCGCGCCGCCGGGGTACAGGTGACGGTCGTACATCTGCCACGACGTGTTGAACT
>CAZPGF010000149.1:0-5280 GCA_964586025.1 uncultured Planctomycetales bacterium | reverse complement strand
TGGAACGAGTCCGCGGACCGCTTGCCGCCGATTCCGACGAGGCGAGCGATCCGCGCGCGAACCTCGTCCTCGGTGCGCCGAAACGCGGGGGCGTCCGAGGCCACCCCGGCCGGCCCGCTCGTCGCGAGGAAGTGACCGATCGTCGCCGGCAGCACGAAGTAGCCGTCGGCCAGACCCTGCATCAACGCGCTCGCGCCGAGACGGTTCGCGCCGTGATCGCTGAAGTTCGCCTCGCCGATCACGTGCAGGCCGGGGAGGGTGCTCATCAGGTTGTAGTCCACCCACAGGCCGCCCATCGTGTAGTGCACCGCCGGGTAGATGCGCATCGGCACCGCGTACGGATCCTCGTCCGTGATCTTCGCGTACATGTGGAAGAGGTTGCCGTAGCGCTGCGCGACGCCGTCCTTGCCGAGCCTCGTGACGGCGTCGCGGAAGTCGAGGTACACGCCGAGTCCGCCGGGGCCGACCCCGCGCCCCTCGTCGCAGACCTGCTTGGCGGCCCGGCTCGCGACATCGCGCGGGACGAGGTTGCCGAAGCTCGGGTAGCGACGCTCCAGGTAGTAGTCGCGTTCCTCGTCGGGAATCGATCCCGCCGGCCGTCGATCGCCCTTCGCCCGCGGCACCCAGACGCGTCCGTCGTTGCGAAGCGACTCGCTCATCAGCGTGAGCTTGCTCTGGTGATCGCCGGTGACCGGGATGCACGTCGGGTGGATCTGCGTGTAGCAGGGATTCGCGAAGCCGGCGCCGCGCTTCCACGCGCGGAACGTCGCCGTGACGTTGCAGCCCTTGGCATTCGTCGAGAGGTAGTAGGCGTTGGCGTAGCCGCCCGTCGCGAGCACCACCGCGTCGCCCGCGTGCGAGCGGATCTCGCCGGTGACCAGGTCGCGCACGACGATCCCGACGGCCCGTTCCTTCTCCACGACGAGATCGAGCATCTCCGTGCGCGGATGCATCGTGACGGTGCCGGCATGGATCTGCCGCGCGAGCGCCTGGTACGCGCCGAGCAGGAGTTGCTGTCCGGTCTGTCCGCGCGCGTAAAAGGTGCGGCTGACCTGGGCCCCACCGAACGAGCGGTTCGTGAGCAGGCCGCCGTACTCGCGCGCGAACGGGACACCCTGCGCGACGCACTGGTCGATGATCAGGTTGCTGACTTCGGCGAGGCGATAGACGTTCGCCTCGCGGCTGCGGTAGTCACCGCCCTTGATCGTGTCGTAGAAGAGGCGCCAGACGCTGTCGCCGTCGCTCGGGTAGTTCTTCGCGGCGTTGATTCCGCCCTGCGCGGCGATGCTGTGGGCGCGGCGCGGACTGTCCTGGAAGCAGAACGACTCGACGCGGTAGCCGAGTTCGCCGAGCGTCGCCGCGGCGGACGCGCCCGCGAGCCCGGTCCCGACGACGAGGACGCGGAACTTGCGCTTGTTCGCCGGGTTGACGAGCTTCATCTCCGCGCGGTGGCGGGACCACTTCGTCTCGAGCGGTCCGCCCGGGATCTTCGCGTCGAGTCGCATCTCAGGCTCCTGCCACCGACGAGCCGACGACGCCGAAGAGCGCGGCGAGCGGCATCGCGACGTTGCCGAGGACGATCAAACCGGCAACGCCCCAGCCGATCGCTCGCGTCAGGGGACGGTAGCGCGGGCTGCTCAACCCGAGCGTCTGGAACAGGCTCTGGATGCCGTGCGCGAGGTGGAGCCCCAGCAGCAGCATGGCGACGGCGTAGGCGATCGCGACCGGCGCGCTGCGGAACCCGAGCACGACCATCGAGTAGACATCGTGCCGGCCGAGGGCGTCGGTGCGGTGGAACGCATCCGGGTCGGTCACGCCGATCGTGAAGTGCAGAAGGTGGTAGACGACGAACGCGAGCACCATCAGGCCGGTGAGGACCATCGATCGTGATGCGAACGTCGAGGCGAGCGGCTCCCTGACGGCGTACGGCACCGGCCGTGCCGCACGGTTGCGTCGCGACAGGCGGATCGCGCAGGCGACGTGGACGACGAGCAGCGCGAGCAACCCGGCGCGGGCGATCCAGAGGAGCGGGCCGAGCGCCTGCATCCCGGCCGCGTAGGCGTTGTAGGCATCAGGGCCGCGGAAGATCTGCAGGTTCCCGAGCATGTGTCCGAGGACGAACACCAGCAGCCCCGCGCCCGACAAGGCCATCACCTGCTTGGTGCCCACGGACGAAGTCAGGCCGCGCCGCAGCGACGTCATGGGAACCGGCTCCTCGAGATCCGCACCGGTCGGGCCGGCGATCTCGGGAGTCTACGAGCCGTCGTTCGATTCGGGGAGCGCAACGCGAGCGCTCGGTGTCCCACGCGCCGGGCGCCTGTATGCTCCGCGCCGCCGATCGATCGGCGGAGGCGGCATCCATGGACTGGCCCGAACCGCGGCGGGTCGCCGTGCTGATGTACCCCGGCGTGGGCCTGCTCGAACTGGCGGGTCCTCTCGCCGCATTCGGGTCGTTGAAGAACGTGTTCGAGATGGTCCTCGTCGGACCGGAGAAGGGGCCGGTCGCCACGGCCCAGGGGCCGTCGCTCGTGGCGGACGTCGCCTACGACGACCTCGACGCCGACATGCCTTGGCTGCTCGTGCCGGGCGGCACGGGAGTGCGGGAACACCTCTCGGACAAGGCCTCGATCGCGTGGCTCGCGGACCGCGGAGCACGCGCCGAGCGCGTCCTCGCGGTGGGGAGCGGTGCGGCCTGGCTTGCCGCGACAGGCCTCCTCGACGGCCGCGCCGCGACGACCGCGGCGCGTGCCCTCGCCTGGATCGCGGCCCTGCGTCCGGCCGTGCGATGGCAGGCGAGCGCGCGATGGGTCGAGGACGGTCGCTTCGTCACGGCGGCGGGTCCGGCTGCCGGACTCGACATGGCGCTCGCGGTCCTGACGTCGATCACGGCACCGGACGTGGGCGCGAACGTCGCGCGTGCGCTCGAACACGACTGGTGCGCGGATCCGCGACGCGATCCGTTCGCCGGCGAGACCTGGCAGCCGCGGACATGAGATCGGCGGGCCTCGGACGCCCCCCGCCGCCGCGTCTTGAGCCGGCCGAGCGGCCGGCCCTGCTCTCGGCGCTCCGCGCGCTCGACGAGGCCTCGCCCGAGTCGTTCGAGGCGGTCTTCGGCGACGGCGCGGCGGCACGGTTTCCGGCGGCGCAGACGCGGTCCCTCGGCGTCGTGCGCCGCGCCCGCCTCGTGCGCGGAGCGAGCGGCCTCGGCCGGTTGCTCGACCCGCGCCGCGTGCGCGCGACCGTGCGCCTCTACGTGATTGACGGTCGCCTGATCGCCACGGATCGACCCGAGCGCGACGCGCGCGACCAGGTGTTCCCCCTGATGCTCGAACAGGCGGCGATGATCGCCTCGCTCGACGTGGATTCGAACATGCGGGTCTTCGAACCCTGTGTCGGCAGCGGCGTCCTGTCGATCGCCGCCGCGTCGCGCGGTGCGAGCGTCGTGGCGACGGACATCTCGCCACGTGCGCTCGCATTCGCGCGATTCAACGCGACGCTCGCGGGAGTCGAAGGTCGCCTGGACCTGCGCCTGGGCTCGCTCGCGACGCCGTTGCGGGACGACGAGCGATTCGATCTCGTCATCGCCAACCCCCCGTTCGAGCCGTTGCCCGACGGGGCGTATCTGCCGTGGCACAGCGCCGGCGGAGCGGACGGTCTCGACGTCGTGCGCGCCCTCATGCCGGCGATCGCGCCTCGCCTGACCGAGCGCGGCCGCGTCGCGCTGGTCACCTGGGTCCTCGGTGGAGACGATCCGTGGGGCGATCTCGGGCCGTTGCTCGCCACGACCTGGCCCGCCTCCCGACGCGACGTCGCCGTGCTTGCCGACGACCCGCTCGCCCCTCACGCGGAGCGATTCGCGAGCGCACGGGGCTATGCGGCGTGGCGCCGTCTCCTCGCCGACCGCGGATTGGAACGGATCCGCCTCGTCCTCGTACGCATCGACCTCGCCGGCCCGCCGGGCGCCGCCTCGATCGAGCCCGCTCCCCTCCTCACGGAGGCCCGCCGCGTCCTTCCCCGCCTGCTCGTTCGTTGAGGACGCAGGCGGGTCGTGGCGAGGGGATCGCCGGGCGCCGCAGGCGCCCGTGGGGATGGGCTCCTACGGCGGTACGTCGCGTTCGAGGACCTCGACGACGACGACCCCGTGCGACGTGTCGAGGGGTTCGGGATGGACCCGGCCGACCTCACCCGTGTAGAGGATGACGTCGAGCAGTTCGGCGGGATAGCCGATGTCGCCCCAACGCAACCACGCCGGATCCTCGTTCCCGCGAGGGCTCGTCGCGTGGAGCAGGCCGGCGCGCGCTCGTGAGTCGGCGTCGTTGCCCTTGCGGGACGCGATGTCCGCGAACGGCACGCCGGCCCTCACCTCTTCGAGGACCTCGCGCGCGAGACCCATCGCGACGCTCTTGTGGACCTTGCTGAACTCGTCCCGCATCGGCCACGCGTTCGCGTGATGGAACACGATCGCCCGCGCCTTCGCCCGACGGTTCATCTCCTTGCGGAAGAGCGCCTCCAGGACCCGCCCCTGCTCCGGGCCGACGCGCCGCGCGAACCAGTAGCCCGCGTTCCACTCGATCAGCGGGGTCAGACGTCCTGGAGGGGTGTTCAGGAAGACCCGATCGCGGGATTCGGGGGGTCGGTGCACGCCCTCCAACACCGCGAACCCCTCGGCGCGTCCCCCGGGCGCGTTGCTGTGACGGCGCGCCAGCGTCCCGAGGTCCGCGCCCTCGCGTACCTCGCCGTACAGCCTCCGCGCGAGCGCCAGCGCCGCCTCGCGCGTTCGCGGCGGACGCCATCCGGGGCGATCGTCGCCGCGTTCGAGCGAGTGGCTGATCCAGATCTCCTGGGCGTAGGCCCTTCCGCCCGCGGGGCTCGCCAACGTCGGAAACCGGACGGCGACATCGCGCTCGGAGAGGACCGGCGGCGGCGTCGGGCCGTCGTCCCGTCGCGAGAACGCGATCACGCCGGCAACGATCGCGACGACGACGAGCAGACCGACCGCAAGCCGTCCCATGCGTCAGACCGCGTTCGGCGGCGGTCCGCCGCTCGACGCCAGAACGCGCGCGAGTCGCGCGGCGAATCCGACGGGATCGTCGAGAGGCACCCCCTCGGCGAGTCGCGCCTGCGCGACGAGGAGATGCGCGAGATCCGAGAACGCCTCGCCGTCGGGCGCCGCCTTGGCAAGCGTGCGCAGCCGCGCGGTCACCGCGTGATCCGGGTTCACCTCGAGCGTGCGCCGGAACGTGGGCAGTCCGTCGTTCATCTCGCGTAGCACGCGTTCCA
>CAZPGF010000148.1:0-5548 GCA_964586025.1 uncultured Planctomycetales bacterium | reverse complement strand
GTCGGGACAGATCGGCCGCAAGATCGCCAGCACGCTCGTCTCCACCGGCACCCCGGCGAGTTTCCTGCATCCGGCCGAGGGCTTCCACGGCGACGTCGGGATCGTCACGACGCGCGACATCGTGCTGGCGATCAGCAACTCCGGATCGACGCGTGAGTTGCTCGACCTGGTCCCGATCATCCGCTCGTTCGGCGCGCGCATCATTGCGCTGACCGGTCCAGCCGACTCGCCGCTGGCGCGCGCAGCCGACATCGCGCTCTGCTGGGGCGACCTGGAGGAGGCCGATCCGACGCGCCTCGTGCCGACGGCGAGCGCGGCGGTCACGCTCGCGCTCGGCGACGCGCTGACCATCGCGTTGATGGAGCGGCGCGGATTCGGCGCGAGCGACTACCGCCTGTTCCATCCGAGCGGCGCGATCGGAACCAAGTTGACGCTTCGCGTCGCCGATCTGCTGCGGGGCGACGCCACCAACCCGCGCGTTCGCGACGACGCGACGTTCGGCGAGACGCTCGACGTGATCACGCGCAGCACGCTGGGCGGTGTGAACGTCGTCGACGCGCACGGAGCGCTCGTGGGGCTCGTCACGGACGGAGACGTCCGTCGCACGATCCAGGTGGCCGCGGGAGACGTCGCCTCCCTCTTGACCCGACCCGTCGCGGACCTGATGACCCGGCGACCCGTGACCGTCACGCCCGGCGCGTTCGCGCTCGACGCCCTGCGATCGATGGAGTCGCACCGGCCTCGCCCGATCTATCTCCTTCCGGTCGTGGACGACGGGGGCCGCGCCGTCGGCCTGCTCCACGTCCACACGCTCGTCCAGGCGGGGCTGCGATGACGGTGGCCGTCCCGCGCCTCGCTCGGACCCTGTTCCGCGAGTACGACGTCCGCGGACGGGTGCCCGAGGTGTTCCCCGACGCCGTGGACGAGCTGTCCGACGCGGGGATGACCACGCTCGGTCGCGCGTTCGGAACCCTGATGCGCGAACGCGGCCACGGGCGCGTCGTGGTCGCTCACGACCTCAGGACGTACAGCGCGCGCCTCTCCGCGCGATTCCTCGAAGGGCTCCTCGCGACCGGCGTCGAGGCGATCGATCTCGGCCTCGGTCTGACGCCGACGCTCTACTTCGCGACGCTCTACCTCGACTGCCCGGCGGGCGTGATGATCACCGCGAGCCACAACCCGCAAGGGTGGAGCGGCCTGAAGATGTCGCTCGCCGGCGTGCAGACCATGCTTCGTCCCGACATCGAACGGCTCGCCGCGATCGCGGACGCCGGGCGTTTCGCGGAGGGGACGGGACGCCTTTCGCGGGTCGATCTGCGCGGTGCGTACATCGACGACCTGGTGCGACGGGTGGGTCCGGCGCGGCGCCTGAAGGTCGTGCTCGATCCGGGCAACGGCACCGCGGCGGTGTTCTGCGTCGAGGCGTTCGAGCGGGCCGGCTTCGACGTCGTTCCGCTGTTCTGTGACCCCGATCCGACCTTCCCGAACCACTTCCCGAATCCGAGCGAGGTGTCGGCACGTCAAGCCCTCGCGGAGGCGGTCGTCGCGTCCGGCGCGGATCTCGGGCTCTCCTTCGACGGCGACGGCGATCGCCTCGGCGTCCAGGATCACACGGGTCGGTTCATCAATGCGGACCGCGTCCTCATGCTGCTCGCCCGGCCGATCCTCGCGCGCCATCCCGGCGCGCCGGTCGTGTTCGACGTGAAGTGCACGCAGGCGCTGTTCGACGACGTGCGCGCGCACGGCGGCGTTCCTGTGATGTGGAAGACCGGTCACTCGTGGATCAAGGCGAAGATGCGCGAACTGAACGCACCGATCGCGGGCGAGCGCAGCGGGCATCTGTTCCTCCGCGACGGATTCCCCGGCTACGACGATGGCCTCTACGCCGGGCTGAAGCTCGCCGAGGTCGTCGCCAACGAGGGGTGCTCGCTTGCCGACCTCCTGGCCGCGGCACCGTGCTACGTGACGAGCCCGGAGATCCACGTCGACTGTGCGGATGCGGTCAAGTACCGCGTGATGGACCAGGTCGTCGCGGACTTCGTCGCGACCTGGGGTGATCGCGTGGACACGACGAACGGCGCGCGCGTGACGTTCGACGACGGCTTCGGGCTCGTGCGGCCGTCGAGCAACCTGCCCGAACTCGTGCTCGTCTTCGAAGGACGCACCGACGAGGCGATGCGGGCGATCAAGGAGGAGTTTCGCGCTCGTCTCACGGCGTTCCCCGAGATCGGTCGGACGTGGCACAACGAGTAGCGCGATCGCTGCGGGGCGCGTGGCGCGCTGCACGGGATCGCCTGGTCGTCGCCGCCGCACGCACGGCGGGACGACGTGCCGCGCGCCCGCTCCGCGGCGTGTGGCGGGTGCCGGGGCTCGGCGGTCCGGTCGAGATCGCCTTCGACGATCACGGCGTTCCTCATCTCGACGCGTCGTGCGAGGCGGATCTCGCGCGCGCACAGGGTCTCGTCCAGGGCCTCGAGCGGCCGTTCCAACTCGATCTACTGCGCACCGCGCTCGGCGGCCGCCTCGCCGCGTGGTTCGGCGATCGCCCGGCCGACGGCGTGCCGCTGCCGCCGTTCGGCACGTCCCGTCGCCTGTCCGATGTGGACCTGCTCTCGCGGGTCATCGGCCTCGAACGCGCGGCGCGGGCGTCGTTCTCCGTCCACCGTGAGGCGACGCGCCACCTCCTGGAGGCGTTCGCCGACGGCGTCAACGTCGCGTTCGCCCCCGGTGCGCCGCGCGGGCGCAGCGTCGAGCACCGTCTGGTGCGGCGACGACCGGCGCCGTGGACGCCGTTCGACAGCCTCCTCATCGTGAAGGGGATGGCGCTCGGACTCGGCTTCGCGTGGCGCGGCGTACCGGTGTTCGCGGCGATTGCGGAGCGACTCGCCGACGCGCCCGAGCACCTTCGGGCGATCCTCCCGCGCGAACCCGAGCCGGACTCGCCCGCCCTGGTTCGAGCGATCGTGGACGGGATGTCGATGGTGCGCGGGTTCCTTCCGGGCTTCACCGCCGCCGTCGGCAGCAACGCAATCGTGGTGGGGGCGGAGCGCAGCGCGACCGGCGCGCCGCTCGTCGCGAGCGATCCCCACCTCGAACTCGGCATGCCCGGAGTTTGGCATCTCGCGTCGCTCGCGTCGCCGACATTTCGCGGTGTCGGCGCCTCCCTCGTCGGGCTTCCGGGCATCGTCATCGGGCGCACCGAGCATCTCGCGTGGGGACTCACGAATGCGATGCTCGACGACGGCGATCTCTGGCTCGAGCGACTCGACGCGCGCGGCGAGCGCTACCGGCTCGACGGCACCCACGAGCCGCTGCAGATCGAGTCGACGACGATCGAGCGACGCGGCGCGTCGCCGCGCGTCGCCCGCATCCGTCGCACGCACCGCGGACCGCTGCTCAGCGACGTCTTTCCGGGGATGGAGGCGACGGCGCTGTCGCTTCGGCTCGTGCTGCACGAACCGGCCCCGGACCTCGACGGCTTCCTCGCTCTCGGGCGTGCGCGAAGCGTCGCCGAGGCGCTCGATGCGTTCGACGGGTTCGGTTCACCCGCACAGAACCTGGTCGTCGCGGACGTCCATGGCGATGCCGCCTATCGCCTGATCGGGCGCGTTCCGAAACGCGCCCCCGGGCGTGTACCCGGACTTCCGCTCGACGGCACGACGCGTGCGAGCGACTGGCTCGGCATGGTGCCCGAGACGGAAACGCCGCGTCTCGTGCTGCCGCGCGACGCCGTGTTCGTCACCGCCAACGATCCGATCGTCGCGCCGCCCTATCCGCACGCCCTCTCGCATCTGTACGAGCCGGATCATCGCGCGGCGCGGCTGCGCGAGCGCCTCGCGAGATCGGCCTCGATCGGACCGGACGATCTCGCGGCCGCCCAGCGCGACGTGTTCGACCGTTCGCTGATGCGCCTGCGTCGGAGTCTGCTCGACGAACATGCCGAGGAGGCGCGGAGGCAGCGCCCGCACCTCGCGCCGTTGATCGACCGCCTGATGGCGTGGGACGGGGAGGAGGAGGCGTCCTCGCGCGGTGCCGTCCTCGCGCACCTGCTCTACCACCACCTGATCCGTCACGTGTTCGGTGCGCGCCTTCCGCGGGACGTGCTCGACGCATGGATGGCGCAGGTGAACCTCGTTGACACGGCCTTGCATCGCGCGTTGGAGGATCCGCAAAGCCCCTGGGCCCCGCCCGCGTCGCGCGCGGGGTTTCTCGCCCGCGCGCTCGAGGACGTCGATCGCGACCTGCATGCGCGGGGATTCGGGACCGATGTCGCGTGGGGGGCGTGGCACACGCTGACGCTCGCGCACCCCCTCGGCGCGGTGCCGGGCCTTCGCGCGTTCGTCGAGCGGGGGCCCCATCCGGCACGAGGCGGTCCGTTCACACCGTGCTCGGGGCAGTACAGCCACGCGCGACCCGGGCCGATGCGCGTCGGACCCTCCTATCGCCAAATCGTCGATCTGTCGGCGCGCGACGGCGGCCGCATGGTGACCGTCGCGGGCGAGAGCGGCCATCCGGCTTCGCCCCACTACGACGATCAGATCCCGCTCTGGCTCGACGGCGGATGGTTGCCGATGCGTCTCGACGCGCCGTCACGTGCGCGCCGCCGGTGGCGTCTGACGCCCTGACCGATCGGACGAGTGCGCGGGGACCTCTCGGACCGACCGGTCGCGCGGCCTCGCGGAAGCGGGTCGAGTCGTCCCGCGGAGCGCGGGCTGGGCGCGGTGCCGCGGAATCAGTGGACGGTGGGTGACGCGGGCGCGGTCGGCAGGCGGAAGCGCAGCCAGCGCTCGGTGCGCGGAGCTTCCTCGTCGATCACGACGAGGCCGTACCGCACGAGACGGGCAACCGCCTGACGGACGTCGACGAGGTGGCGGCCGGTCCGGCTGCAGATGCGGGTGAGGTCGAGCCAGCCGTCCGACTCGGACTGGGTCGCGGCGATCGTCGCGAGGGTCGCGGATTCGAGCGCGGTCAGCGGGCGGGCCTTCATGGGCGCGAGGATACGCGCCCGGCCCCGCCGCGCCGCGTCGCGCGTCACATGCGGCGTTCGAGGACCAGCCCCTCGGCGGTCAGGGCGAGGGGAAGGCGTTCGCCGGGGGCCGCTTCGAGGGCGGCGTCGAGTCGGTCCGGGTCGGTCGAGGGACCGAGGACGACCAGAAGGCAGCCGCCGCCGCCCGCGCCGAGAATCTTCGTTCCGAGCGCGCCGGCCCGACGCGCGGCGAGGTCGATCGCACGAAGGGTGGGGGTCGAGATCCGCGGCGCCATCTTCTTGCGGAGGGCCCCGTCCTCGACGACGGCTTCGAGCGCGGCGTCGAGGTCCCCGCGACGCAGCGCGTCGCGCAGCAGGCGGGCGTTGCGGGCGATCGCCCCAAGCGACGCGACCGCGTGGTCGCGTCCCTCGAGGAACGCACGCACGACGCCCCAGTTGGTGATCCCCGAGTGATGGGGCTCGCCGGTGTAGACGAGGCGCAGCCGGGCGCCGAGGCGCGCGAGGTCCACCTCGCGGAGGTGTTCGGACGTAACCCCGCCCGGACGCCCTTCCAGCGCGAGA
>CAZPGF010000147.1:0-5884 GCA_964586025.1 uncultured Planctomycetales bacterium | reverse complement strand
GGGGAGCGGAAGGTCGCCGTGGAGGGCGACGTGTGGTTGGCCACTCGAGCCCGACCCGGCGACCTGAGCGCCCCCGATCTGCGAAGCCGCTCCTCCGCAAGGTCAAGGACCACTTGAACGGACACCCGGGTTCGTATGCTGGCTCCATGCGCGCCGCCGACGATCTCCGCGATGCTTCGTGCGCACGGCGCCGGGGTCGCCACGGTGCCGTCGGTGGCGCGGTCGCCCTGCTGACGACGCTGGTGTTGGGCCTCTCCTCGAGCCGCGCCGACCCGCCCTCCGACTCGTCGGGACTCGACCTGATCCTCGTCGGTGCCGAGGAAGGCATGCTCGTCCCGGGCCACGGCGGCGAGGGGCTGGCGGGACGATTCGCGCGCGTCGGACCGAGCGAGGCGGCCGGCATCGCCATGCGCGTGCTCGCGGTGGGTAGTTCCATCGGGCCCACGACGCCCTCGGCACGGCGCCTCTCGGCCGACCACCTCCGTGCGGCGCTCGCGGCGGAGCGCGCGATCGGGCACGTGCTCTCCGGATGGGACTTGGACGAACCGGCTCTCGCCCAGGGCTATCGGGGAGAGGGTCCACTCGGCGAACCCACGCCGCCGCTCAACGTGCTCCCCGCACCGACCCACCCTGCGGCCGGACGCTCCGGCTTCCTCGACGTCGAGGTGAACGGGATCGCGATCCGTGCGTTCTCTCTCGTCGGCGAGCGCCTCGCGGCGCCCCTGCGAGAACGCGGCGTCGCGCGGGCGTGGATCGCCCCCGCCACGGCGCTGCAGGGTCTCTCCCCGGCCTCCGATCGCGTGTGGCTGGCGATCGTCGATCCGGACGTGGACGTCTCGGCCGTCGCTCCCGCCCTCGCGCGACTTTCGCCGGCTGCCGCCATCGTCGTGCGGGGTGTTCGCGAACCGATCGCGGCGGAGAAGCGGGACGGTGTTGCGATCGCCTCCCTCGTCGTCGGCGGACGAAGCGCGGTCCGCATCCTGGTCCGGCGCGCCGGCGGTGGGTTGTCGATCGATGCGCGCGACGACGGCAAGCCGGTCGCGCGCGTCGCCATCCGGTCGGGGCTCGACGCCGTCTTGGCGGCGCGGCTCTGCGCTCCGACGATCGCCAACGAGGTCGAACGGCTGGGTTCGACGGGCGCGCGCTACGTGGGCGACACGGCCTGCATCGCGTGCCACGAGGCCCTCCACGGCGATCCGCTCGTCGCCGCCCACGCTCGCGCAGCCGACGGAACCGACGCCACCGCGTTCCTGGCCGACCCGGCTTGCGCGACCTGCCACGCGACCGGATACGAGGCTGGCGCGTTCCCGCCGCGGCGCCACGAGGACGGCTTCCGTGACCCCGTCAGCACCCCCTGGTTGGCGGGCGTGCGCTGCGAGGCGTGCCACGGTCCCGGCGGTTCGCACCTCCTCGATCCGCGGGGAAAGGGGACGATCCTTCCTGGGGACGCGGGTTCGTGCGGCGCCTGCCATGACCCCCGCGTCGCCCCGGGGCTCGGCACCCCCGCTCCGGGGGACGGGGGATTCCATGCCGCCGTCCCGCGGACCGGACGGACGATCGTCCCGGCGACCTGGATCGAACGTCTGCGCGCCGCGGGACGCTGGGATCGCTGAAGGCGCCGCAACGGGCACTGCGCATCCGACCTGTCAACCGACGATGAGGTCCGCGCGCGACGGAACGAGCGCAAGGCCCCCGCCGTCGCATCCCGGGAACCTGAAATCCAAGGAGTTCGCAGCATGTCGACGGTGCCCGCCGAGCCGAGTCCCGCCGTCCCGGCGCAATCGACCGCGGCGTCGCGGCGGGCCAGTCCGCTCGCGCTTGCGCTGACGTTGCTCCTCTGCGTCGGGCTCGGGGCGGCTCTCGCGACGATGTGGAAGGGCGACGACGAGGGGCCGGCCGGTCCGTCGCCGACCGACCCGAAGACGTCGGCGTCCGCGCCGCCGGTTCGCAGCGTCCTCCCGGACCCGACGAATCCGTCCCGCCTCGTCTGGGAGTCGGAGGACGCTTTCCGCGCCGACCCGACCGGCCCGACCCTCGACTTCGGCGACGTCGAGCAAGGCGTCCGCATCACGAAGGAACTCCGCTTCCGGAACGCGGGCCGGGGTCCGCTGCTGATCGATCGCGTGTCCAGCGGGTGCGGATGCTTCTCGGCCGAGAAGGTGCCGAACAAGACGTGGTGGGAACCCGGCGAGTCCGGCCGGATCCTCATCCACATGGATTCGTCGAACAAGCACGGCGCGATGCGCAAGCAGATGGTCGCCTACACGAATCAACCGGGCGATTCCGATGTCCGGTTCATGTGCACCGCGAACGTTGCCAAGGGACTCGTCGTCACCGAGTCGGTCGCGAAGTTCGGCCTCGTTCCGCGCGGTACGGCGACCACCGCGAGGATCACGCTCGGCGCGCCGGTCGCCGACGGTCCGTTCGAGATCCTCGAGGTGAAGGGCACGCGTCCGGCCGCCGACGGACGCATCGTCCCGTACACGTTCAGGGCTGAGCCGATCGAGAGCCGGACGGAGGGGATCGCCAAGCAGCGGGTTGTGATCACTCATCCCGGCCTCGATCGCGCCGGTACGCATTCGGACGCGTTGACGATCCGCACGACCCATCCGAAGCGGCCCGAACTCACGGTGCCCGCCTATCTGCAGGTCTCGGATCGCATCCAGGCGACGCTCGATGTCGTCAGCCTCGGGCTGGTCGGGCCGAACCGACCCGAGCGCCCGCCGGTTCTCGTGCGATTGAAGCCCGGCATCCCGGGCCTCGCCTTCCGGATCACCGGCACCCGCGTCGAAGCGCATCCGGGCGAGAAGATGACCGCCGACGGCCCCGGCTTCGTCGTTCGCTTCGACCACGACCCGGAGGGGGCGTTCGTCGAGATCGCGTACGACAAGAAGGACCGCCGCCCCCAACTGCTGAAGGCGACGCTCGTCATCCTCACCGACGACGCCGAGCAACCGGAGGTGCGCATTCCCTTGCGTGCCGAGGTGCGCTGAACGGTATCCGTTCAGGGGGTCGCTGACCTTGCGGATGTGCGGCTTCGCAGATCGGGGGCGATCAGGCCGCCGGGTTCAACCGGTCCGGCGCACGAGCAGGAGGGTGACGTCGTCCTGCATCGGGGTGTCGCCGAGGAATGCCTCGAGATCCGCGAAGAGGTTGTCGACGATCGTGCGGGCGTTGCCGCCTGCGGCGACATGGCGTCGCAGCGAGTCCCGGAAGCGCTCCTCGCCATACATCGAACCGTCGGCGCGCTGCGCTTCGAACGCGCCGTCGGTGTAGCCGAGGAGCACGTCCCCCGGCGCGAGCGTGACCGCGTCGGCCATGTCGAAGGGCACGCCCTCGACGACGCCGAGGACCGGTCCGGTCCGTTCGAGTTCCTCGATCTGGCCGTCCCGGCGCAGCAGGAGGGGCGGGTTGTGCCCGGCGCTCGCGAAACGAACGCTCGCGTCGCGCGGGTCGAGGACGCCGAGGAACAGGCTGACGAACGTGCCGTCCGGCGTGTCCCGATACAGGTAGTCGTTCATCCAGGCGAGGACGTCGCTCGGCGGTGCGTTGCGCTGCAGCGACGCGCGCAGGAGCGCCCTCGTGCTCGCCATCAACAGCGCGGGGCCCAGGCCGTGACCGCTGACATCGCCGACGACGAGCGCGAGGCGCCCCTCGGACATCGGCACGACGTCGTAGTAGTCGCCGCTCGTCTCTTCGCAGGGCCGCCCGAGCGCCGCGATGTCGAGTCCCGGTGGCGACGGCAGATCGGTGGGCAGCAGTTGCTGCTGGATGTCGCGCGCCACCGCCAGTTCCCGCTTGAGTCGCTCCTGCTCGGCCTTCTCGGCCAGCAGTCGGGCGTTCTCGACAGCCAGGCCGACGACGCCGCCGAGAGCCTGGAACACGCGGAAGTCGGCGGCGCTGAACTCCCGGACCCGCACGGTGCTGTCGACGTAGAGCACGCCGACGACGCTGCCCTTGGCCTGCAGCGGCACGGCCATCACGGAGAGCAGTTTGAGCGCGGTGATGCTGGCAGTCGCCGTGAGCCCCCGGGAGCCCCCCGCCGCGTCGATCGTCATCGACGACTCGCCGGTCGCGGCGACCTTGTCCACCACCGAGCGGCTCGTTTTCTCGTCGAGCGGCAGGTCGCCGCCCCCCTTGTGGCGCGCGGTCGCCGCACGCAGCCCGTCGGGCTCGGCCACGAACAGAAACCCCCTCTCCGCGCCCGTCACCCCGATCGCGCGATCGACGGCGCTCCGGAAGAGTTCGTCGAGCGGGCGCGGCCCCCACAACTCGGCGACGGACTCGAGCACGATTCGGACGTTGCGGCCGTCCCGTTCGGCGTCGCCGGTCAGGATGTCCCACGCGCCGTTCATGCTTCTTCGACCTCCCGTCGTACGACCACGCGCAATCCGCCGCCATCGCCGCGTTCCCGCACGAACCGGGATGCGAGACGATGGATCAGGAACAGGCCGCGACCGCGCGCCGCGTCGAGCGGCGGTGGTTCGGTGGGGTCGCGCCGGAGCGCGATCTCCGGATCCTTGCCGGACCCCGGATCCAGCACGTCGAGCGTGATGGCCTCCGCGGACACGAGGCAGCGGATGTGGATCAACTCGAGCCCGTCGTTCTGCGAACCGTGTTCGATCGCGTTCTGCACGATCTCCGTCACGAGCAAGCCGACATCGTCGACGTCGTCCTCGCCCCACTCCTGGGCGACGAGCAGCCCCTCGATCATCTTGCGCGCCGGACGCACGAAGACGAGATCGGTCGGCACGATCAGTTCGAAGGCCGAGGGCAGACCGTGGGGCATCGCGTCCTTCGAGGGAGTTTCGCCGGCCCCCGCCGAGAGAGGGCGGCGCGACACGATACCGCGACGGCCGTCATGACGACCCGCGCGCGGGTCAGCGCACGCCGTCGGTGCGCCCGCGCAGCGCGGCGGCCCGCTCGCTCTCGCCGAGACGTTCGAGCACCCGCGCGAGCAGGAGGGGAACCTCCGGATCGGGTTCGCCGCGCGGATCGGCCTCCATCGCTCGGCGGACGTCCTCCATCGCCACCGCCCAGTCGCCGAGCAGCGCCTCCGCCGTTCGTGCCGGATCCAGTCCGGCGAGTTCGAGCACGGGAACCCTCGCCGCCAGGAACTCCTCCTCGCTGACGCCCTCCGGCGGTGGCTCGAGCGAGCGCAACGCGAGACGCAGGAGATCGCGACGCGCGGGCCAGCCGGCCCTCGCCAGCGCGGCGTCCCAGTCGGGCGCATCGAGGTGGGAACGACGCACGCGCAGCGTCAGCGCCTCGCGCGCGAGGTCGAGGTCGCCGAGGCCGAGCGCGACGTCGAACTCTCGCGCGAGCGCGTAGGTGCGCAGCGACTCCTCCTCCGCGTCGAGCTGGCCCGCGCGCCGCGCGAAGGCCTCGAGCGCCTCGCGGTACCCGAGGGCCTGGAGTTGACGGAGTTGACGTGAGGCGATGCCCAGTTCGGCCTCCGCCAGCCCGCGATCGGCGATCTCGCCGACGAGATCCGCGACGCCGACACGCAATGTCCCGTCGAGGGGTCGTGAGTCCACGGCCTGCTTCGTGGCGCGCCACGCCTCGACGAGGCGCCCGCGTGCCGCGAGCGCTCGGGATCGACGCAACGCGGTCGCGGCGTCCTCGGGTCGCTCGGCGTGGGCGCGGGACTCGAGCGACACGTCGTCGCTCCACGCGTCGTGCCGACTCCGGCCCAGGAGGATCGCGGCGAGGACGAGCACCAACGGGACGACGCGGGCGGCGGTCTTCCTGGCCTCGCCAGCTCGGTCGATCCACGCCCAGACCGAGGCGAGACCCACCGCCGCCGCCGGCCAGAGCGCGATCAGCCGGGACTCGAACAACGGCGGAACCGCGACGAAGAGCCCCGGGACGAGTGCGATCCAAC
>CAZPGF010000146.1:0-5987 GCA_964586025.1 uncultured Planctomycetales bacterium | reverse complement strand
GCTGGTATCCCCGGCAGGACTTGAACCTGCGACCCCCGGTTTAGGAAACCGATGGCCACCTCCCGGACGGACCCCGATGAAATGGCCGTTTGCGGGCGATTTCGCCCCTCCGGGCGGTGCTGCCGGTTTGCCCGATCCCTCCCGGATCGACGCCCGATTTCAGCGCGGTGCTGGGACGGGTGCTGGGACGGCGAAGATCCCTACGTCCGGCCGCTGTCCCCGATCGACGCCGGATCAACGCCGGATTCGGTGTCCCCCCTGGGCGGTACAGGAGGGGGTGCGGCACGCCGTCCCTGCGGGTCAACCCGCCCGGGAGGGCGAGTCGTTCCGACGTCGCAGGGTCGCAGAGGGATGGCTGCGGTTCGGCGTCGGTGGTCCGCGCGCAACGTCCGGGAAGGAGGCTCCTCGTCATGCCCATCGCCGATCACGAACGTCTGACCAGCACGTTCTTCCGCGGGGTCAACTCGCCGTTGCTCTTCCGCCGCTTCTTTGACGGATTCCGTGTGTGGTCCGCAATGGGCCTCGCAGAGAACGCGCTGCCCAAGGGAGATCCACGCCGCGTGGATGGACTTGGACTGCCCCAGCCGCGACGAGATCGAAGAGGATCTGTGTCGGATCAATGACATCGCGCGCGAGAAGGGGCGCTTCGCGTTACAGGAGCGGGCGAAGGTGCTCGACGTGGAGGACTACGAGAATCTCTCCTTGCCGAAGCTCGCGATGACGCTCCATCTCGACCACCGCGTCCAGTTCGATCTGGCCTACGAGTTTCACAGCATGGAGAAGGCAGACAACCTCCACACGCTGCTGGGCGCCCCCGACGTCGCGTGCGAACCCACGACAGAGGATCTGGATCGCTTCAAGGCCCGTCTGCGCGGCGTGTTCCAGCACGAGGCGCAGGGATCGCGGTTGCTCATCGAGGTGGCGTCGCCCCACCCGGAGAAGTGGATGGTGGCGATCCCGCACCAGACCTACGTGAAGCCCGACTACGAGTTCGATGAGGAGGAGGCGATCGTCACCCGCGATCGCCGACCGATCTACGAGATGGTGCTGATCTACTACCCGACGAAGGGGGTCCTGAAGGTGCGTGTCGGCCGCGGTCGCCGGCTCGTGGAGGATGTCGCCGCGGCCTTCGCTGTCGAGATCCTCCACCGGCCGCCCGACCACTTTCGGATCACGGATGTCGTGAACTTCGAGCCGATCATCGAGCCGTTCTTCTCATTCGCCCCCCAACCGGGCGACCACTTCATTTCCGCGTACCCGACGCAGATCCGCTACCGAAGGTGGGCCGATCCCAGCGTCGAATTCACGATTCAGTGCAGCGACGTCCGGCGGGATTCTTTCGACATCCTCGCCGTGTTGAAAGCCCACGGCGTCGATCCGTACGAAATCGAGATTCGGAGCATGAGAATCCGACTCCAGTTCTCCCACAGGCGGAGCGATGTTCGCAGCGTCGATCTGTCCGCGCCGAACCGCGTCGGCCTCGATGAGACGGAGCGGGACCGCTACATCGAGCGCGTGCTCGTTCGATGGGGGATCGTGAACCATGCGGCAAGACAACCCGCGACCGTGGTCACGGTGCCTCGATAGGCGCTTCACGGCAGTCTTCTCGGGCGCGGAGATCGACCTCCGGTTCCCCGGCGGCGGCGGGCGGACGGCGATCCAGCGCGGATTCCTTCAGGAAGACGGACTCGCGTCCACCATCCCGCGCTGCATCTGCGACCTGCACCGCCCGGAGTGCGTCGTCGACGTGCTCGAGCGGGACGGCGCGTACGTCGGGATGTGCGACGAGAACGGCCAGCCGATGGCCGTCACGAAGGAACAGATCCGGCGATACCGGTTCGACGGCGTGCGGTGGGCCGCGTGGATACGCCGCAAGAACTCGCTTGGCGGGCCGGATCCCGTCCTCGGTGCCGGCGCGATGTTCGTCGGCCACGGTTCGGCGGCTGGACGGCCGTACGCACTCGTCGTGGTGGCACCCGGCTGCCGTCACGCGGCGGATGTCGTGCTGCCCAGGGAGGCTCTTCACGCGGGACGCCCGATCGCTGCCCTTCTACTCGGAGAGCCCGTCGAGGATCTCCGAGTTGGCGCGACGATCCCGTTTGCGGCGTTGGGCGACGATCTCGGGACGATCGACCTCTCGGCGATCGAACGCGCGCTCGCTGGCGCAGGCAGCGCGGGTGGTCGGCCGGTCAGCGCAGCCCTGGCGGCGCCGCAGAAGATCCCGGGGCGCCCGCCAACGGCGAACTCGCAGGCCGAGCGGATCGCCCGCGTGCTCAAGGAGCACCGGTCGAAGCCGATGTCCTACGAGGAACTTGGGCGCCTTCTGCCGGCCATCGGAAACATTCGGGCCGCCGTAGACCGCGCGCGAACGCGATACCCGGGG
Organism: uncultured Planctomycetales bacterium; assembly: GCA_964586025.1. Taxonomy (GTDB): domain Bacteria; phylum Planctomycetota; class PLA2; order PLA2; family JAEUHO01; genus JACKGW01. The sequence continues at coordinate 3,604 of CAZPGF010000146.1, read as the reverse complement.
CAGATCGAACGCGCCGAGGATCCCGACGGCTGGGTCACGTTCGCCTGGAAGGGCTGACCTCCCCGGCCCGCAGTCGCGCCCCGTAATGTTTCAGGGCGCTTCTGCGACATAGCGGGCGTCTCCAGCCGCACCGACGCAGCCGATCCTCGGGCGCGTGACGCGATTCACCGACACCAGCCACCTCGCTGACGCCCGCCGCCGGGAGGCGCCGTAGCCGTGCCCCGGCCGCGCCCCCTCCCCAGCGACGACGCGCTTCTCTCGGCGGCCGAAGCCGCCGCCCTCGTCAAGGTGTCTCGTTCGAGGTGGGACGGCTACTCCCGGCGGTTCTCGGCGCTGGTTCGTGGTCGCCGAGTCGTCCAGGCCAACCCCGAAGGGCCGGGCGTCACGCGCTGGCTTCGGTCCGCCGTGATCGAGCACATGCACCGCGAACTCGTGCGCGATCGCAAACCGCGCCGCGCGACGCCGCGGCGGGCCCCGTCCCCGACCTGCGACGCCGACCCCGGCGCCGACTCGTCCCGCACCCCCTCCGAGGCCGCGACGAGCCCCCCGTAACCCTCCGCAGGTCGGGGCCCCGCACGCCCGCAGAACGGGCGCTGGGGCGGGACAACCCCGACCTGCGGCCTTTCCCTCCAGCGAGGCATCCATGACCGATCCGGACCCCTCGAACGACAGGCCGCGTTCGATCGCCCCGAACCTCGACGCGATCCCGCAGGATCTTCGGGAACGCCGCCAGTGGGTTCTCTGGCGCCTGAAGCACAAGCGCGGCGCGAAGAAGCCGACGAAGATCCCGTTCACCCCCACGGGTGCCGCCGCGTCCTCCACCGACGCCGCAACGTGGAGCACGTTCGACATCGTGCGCGCGGCCTTCGAAGGAGGCGCCTTCGACGGCGTGGGCTTCGTGTTCGCGGCGGATGATCCGTTCGTCGGGATCGACCTCGACGGGTGCCTCGATCCTGAAACGGGTGACCTCGAACCGTGGGCACGGGCCGTCGTGGACCGCTTCGACACGTACACCGAGGTCAGCCCCTCGGGAAAGGGACTGCACCTGATTCTTCGCGGCTCGTTGCCGCCCGGCGATCGCAAACGTGGTCCCGTGGAGTGCTACGAGCAGGGGCGCTACTTCACGATCACGGCCCGGTGCTTGGACGGCGGTTCGGTCGCGGCCGTGGAGGATTGCCAGGAGGCGCTTGCCGCGTGGCACGCCGAGGCGTTTTCGACTCGGGCGCGGAAGAAGGCCGCCGGGTCGCCTGAATCGGCGCCGGTGCGCGGTGAGACGGACGACGAGCGCCTTCTCACCCGGGCCCGCAAGGCGAAGAACAGGGAGAAGTTCGTCGCGCTGTTCGACCGGGGCGAGACGGGCGGCTACTCCTCGCAATCGGAGGCTGACCTCGCCCTTTGCATGATCCTCGCGTTCTGGGCACATCGAGACGCCTCGCAAATCGACCGGCTCTTTCGACGGTCGAAGCTGTTCCGTCCCAAGTGGGATGAGAGCGCGGGCCAGGGCGAGACGTACGGCCAGCGGACCGTGCGCGTCGCGGTTGAACGGTCGGCACCCGATCGCCCGTCCATCGTCTTCTCCGGCCTGGGGGGCGATGTCCCGCTCCACGAGATCCTCCCGCAGGCCATTCACGCGCTTGCGGCGCGTTGCGCCGACTCGATCTACTCGAGGGGCGACGTGCTCTCGCGCGTGATCCAGACGACGGAAGCGGGGACCGACGGGATCCGACGCAGCGCGGCGCCTCGCATCGTGCGCATGCCGGACTCGATCCTCCGTGAGCAAATGGGGAAGGCCGCCGCGTGGAAGAAGGAGAAGAAGAACAAGGACGGCGACATCGTGCAAATCGAGGAGTGGTGTCCCGGCCCCATCCTCGAAACCGTACGTGACCGGGCCGAGTGGGCCGGAATCCGACCGCTGCTCGGCGTCGTGACCGCACCGACCATGCGCCCGGACGGCTCGGTGCTCGATCGCCCCGGCTACGACGCGACGACGGCGCTGATCTACGAACCGGCGCGGGTCTACCCCAGCGTCCCCGAGCAACCCACCGCGCACGAGGTCGCGGAGGCTTGCCGCCTCCTCCTCGATCCGTTCCGCGAGTTCCCTCTGGCGACGCCGGCGGACGAGGCCACCGTGCTCGCCCTCATGCTCGGGGTCGCCTGCCGGTTCGCCATCGCGGGCCCCGTCCCCATGACGGCGGTGATCGCGCCGGAGTTCGGGAGCGGCAAGACGCTGCTCGCGCAGGCCGCGACGCGCGCGATGACCGGACACGCCCCGGACGCGATGCCGCCCGTGGGTGGGCGCCAGTCCGACGCCGAGGCGGAGATGCGCAAGCGCCTCACGACCGTCGTCATGGAGGCGCCCCGCGTGGCGCTCCTCGACAACGTGCCCGATGGCTCGACCCTTGAGAGCACGAGCCTCGCCGCACTCCTCACCACGGAGCAGTGGACGGATCGCGTGCTGGGCGCAAATCGACAGGTGACGCTTCCGCACCGAGTCGTCTGGATCGTGACGGGGAACAACATCCGCCTCGCCGGCGATCTCGGCCGTCGGTCCCTGTCGATCCAGATCGACCCGGGCGTCGAGCGCCCGAGCCTGCGGACGTTTGAGATCGGCGATCTCCTCGATCACGTTCTGGAGCAGCACCCGCGCCTTTTCGTCGCCGCGCTGACGGTCATGCGCGGGTTCCACGTCGCCGGGTGCCCGGGCCACGGACGTCCGGCGCTCGGGATGTTCACCGGGTGGGATCGGCTGATCCGGGCGGCGGTGATCTGGGCGCATCGGCTGGCGGGCGGGGAGGCCGATCCGCTCGATACGCAGGGACGGCTCGTCGGTGAGGCGCCGGACCGCGAGGTGCTCGCCGCGTTGCTCGCCGCTTGGCGCGCGGAGTTCGGCGACGAAACCACGACGGCTGCGGAGGCGGTCAAGCGCGGCGTGGCGGGGACGGTGCTGCACGACGCCATCGTCGGTGTCGGTGCCGACCACGGCGGCAAGCCGGACGCGAAGCGCCTCGGCTACTACCTGCGGAAGGTTGCCGGGCGGGTGGTCGAGGGGTTCGTGGCCGAGCGCCGGGGAGAGCGGGGCGGGGCCGCACGCTGGGGGGTTCGGGTCACGGAAACGCCTGCTGGTAGCGGGGAGGGAGGGGGAAGTGAGGGAAGTGGGGGAAGTGTGCGGGCTCCTTCCCATTTCGTGTACGCACGCGGGAGCGCAGGCGTGCGCGCGGGGACCGATCCGCAGAGTTCCCCCACTTCCCCTACTTCCCCCTCGGACGACCCTACCGAGGCCGCCGAGCGGGAGGCCGTGCGGGACGAGGCATGCGGGCGCCTCTGGCCCCGCTGCCCGAACTGCGGCCGAGACGACCGGCGGGCGGGGAGCGCCGCCGGGTGCCGCTGCTGCCGGGAGTTCCTCGACGCCACGGGCGGTGGCCGGGGGCGGCCCTGAGGGGAACCGGCCGGGGGAGCCTCACATACCCGAAGCGGCCCGCGGACGCCCATTTCTCGGGTTTTCGGGGCAGACAACCCTTGAAGTGTCCCCCGACCAGAGCCCTGATCGCGTCGCCGGTGGGGAGCCCCGCCGCCGAAGGAGATCGACCATGACGACGAAGAAGAA
>CAZPGF010000145.1:0-6095 GCA_964586025.1 uncultured Planctomycetales bacterium | reverse complement strand
GAACGGAGACGGGAGACCTGAGCTACCGCGGCCAGAAGCGGATCAAGGGCAACCCGTACAAGCTGGAGCTGATGAAGTACTGCCCCCGGCTGCGCAAGCACACCCTCCACAAGGAGAGCAAGAAGAAGTAGCGCGACGGCCCGCTCGGCGGGCCGCCGTGCGGTTCGTCCCCGAACGGCCGTAGCTCAATTGGTAGAGCAGCTGATTCCAAATCAGCAGGTTGGGGGTTCGAGTCCCTCCGGCCGTGCCACGCGCTGCGGCGTCGATCGACGCGGCGCCCCCGACGGAGCCGGGAGTCCACCGACCATGCAACTCGAAATCCTGAAGAAAGGCCAGGGCACCTGGGCGCGCGTCGCGGCCTACGTGTTCTGCGGGGCGCTCGTGCTGTTCGGCGCGGTGCGTTTCTTCGCCACCTTCAACGACCCGGGCGTGACGCCGCTGGTGCGCGGACTGCCGCTCCTCGGCGACGTCAACTGGTTCAAGGTCGCCGCGGTCGTCGTCTTCCTGCTCGGGATGCTGGCGGTCCACCTGATGTTGAACCGGCCTCGCGCGGTCGACGCGCTGATCGACACCGAGGGCGAGTTGCGCAAGGTGTCGTGGCCGTCCCGCCGCGAGGTGAAGAGCGCGACGATCGTGGTGGCGGTGGTCACGGTGGTGCTCGGGATGTCGCTGTACGGATTCGACTGGGCGCTGCAGCGGGTGCTGCACCTGTTCTTCTAGGTTCTCGGTTGCCACGCCCCGGCGCGGGGCGGAACGGGGCGTTCCCATGGCTCGACGGTGGTACGTGGTGCGGGTTCAAAGTGGACGGGAGGGGACGGTGCAGACCGCCCTCACGCGCCGGCTGAAGATCGCCAACCGCGAAGCGGTCGTGCCGCGCGTGCTGGTGCCGATGGAGGTCGTCACGGAACTCCGCGACGGCAAGAAGCACACGCGCAAGCGCAAGCTCTACCCCGGGTACGTGCTCGTCGAGGTCGAGGAGGACGAGAACGGGAAGGTCCCGCGCGACGTCTGGTTCCTCGTGCGCGAGACAGCGGGGGTCGGCGACTTCGTCGGCCCGCACGGCAGCCCCGAGCCGCTGGATCCGGCCGAGGTCGAGCGCCTGCTCGCCTCGATGCAGCGGGACGAAGAGCGCGCGCCGCAGCTGAAGATCTCGTTGAAGCCCGGCGACTCCGTGAAGATCAAGGAAGGTCCGCTCGAGTCCTTCGAGGGCAAGGTGGACGAGGTGAATCCGGCCAAGGGGATCGTGCGCGTCACCGTGACGATCTTCGGGCGCGAGACTCCGGTTGAACTCGAATACTGGCAGGTCGAGGGTATCTGACCTCCGACCCGGTGATCGTAGAAAGCGAGCGAACGAGCCATGGCGAAGGACATCAAGGCCAAGATCAAGTTGCAGTGCCCGGCGGGCCAGGCGACCCCGGCACCGCCGGTCGGTCCTGCGCTCGGCCAGCACGGCGTGAACATCGGTGAGTTCGTGAAGCGCTTCAACGACGCGACCGCGAGCGACCGTGGGCTGATCATCCCCGTGGTGCTGACCGTCTACACGGATCGCACCTTCGAGTTCGAACTGAAGAGCCCGCCGGCGGCGGTTCTGCTGCGCAAGGCGGCCGGCGTCGAGAAGGGCAGCGGTACCCCGAACACGGTGAAGGTCGGCCGGGTCACCCGCGCGCAGGTGCGGGAGATCGCGGAGAAGAAGATGCGCGACCTCAACGCGTTCGACGTCGAGGCGGCGGCGCGGATCGTCGCCGGGACCGCGCGGTCGATGGGGCTCGAGGTCGTCTAGAGGCTCGCCTCCCGCCGCCGACGAGGCGTCGGCTCCCGGGTGGCTCTGACCGAACGGATGTCCGACGCCGCGCGAGGACGGCGCGTCCCCGCCGGGGGACAGCGGGTCCGGTGGGGCGAGGGGGCTCGTCCACCCCACGGGGGCCCGGATTCCAGGGCTCCGGACGGCATGGGGGTCCGCGGGCTCCGGGCGGCATCATCGGTTCGGCCCACGGCTTGCCTCGGCGGGCCCCGACACCGTTCGATCCCCGGAGATCCCCATGCGCGTCCGCTCCCGTTCGCTCCCCGTCGCGCTGCTCGTCGTCGCCATCGCGGCGTTGGCAGCCCGCCCGTTCGTCCCCGCGGCATTCGCCGCGGAGGAGACGATGCCCGATCTCGTCGGCCGGAGCGAGGCCGACGCCGGCGCCGCGCTGTCCGCCGCCGGTCTCTCCGCTCGCGTCCGACTGCGTGCCTCGGAGCAGCCCGGCGTCGTGCTGGAGCAAGCACCGCCTCCCGGCGCGGTGCTCGGGGCCGAGCCCGACATCGTGCTCGTCGTCGGCGCGGCTCGCATCATTCGTACGACGGTCCCGAGCGTCGTCGGTCTCGCGGAGTCGGACGTCCTCGACGCGCTCGACGGAACGTACTTCCTCGTGATCGAGGTCGTCGCCACCGGCGAGGGCGAGAACGGCACTGTGATCGCGCAGCAGCCCGCGGCGGGAGAGGAACTGTTCGCCCACGACGTGCTGCGACTTCGCGTCCTGCGACGTTCGGTGCGCGTGCCTGCGGTGCTCGGCCTCACCGAGGAGGGGGCGTCGTCCGCGCTTCAGGCGCTCGGCTTGAAGCCGGAGTTCAAGGACGTCCTCGACGACGTCGGCGCCCCCGGGACCGTCGTTGCACAGGATCCTTCGAGCGGCAGCGAAACGGTTCCCGGCGCGCGCGTCCGCCTCGCGGTGGCTCGTCCCGAGGCGGTCGAGCCGGCGCCGCCCGCCGAGATCGACGTGCCGTCGTTCGTCGGCCTCGCGCTCGGTGACGCGGTCACGAAGGCGTCGGAGGCGGGGCTCGATCTGAACGTGGCGTACGTGCCGACGTCGGGGACACCCAATCGCGTCGTCGCGCAGCACACCGCCGCTGGCTCCAAGGTCGCGCCCAACTCGGCGATCGACGTGGACGTCTCGACGGCGCCGCCGGCGCCCGCGTCGGTCGTCGTGCCGCCGGTCGAGGGCCTTCCGCGCCTCGCCGCCGTCGCGGCGCTGCAGTCGGCGGGGCTCGCCTCGCGCGTTTCGGTGATCACGGCGCCCGGCGCCGCCGTCGACGTGGTCGCCCAGCAGCTGCCGCCCGCGGGCGCGAGCGTCCCTCCGAACTCCGAGGTGCTGCTGCGGATCCCGCTCGCATCGACGATGCCGAACCTGATCGGGCGCACGCGCCAGCAGGCCCAGCAACTGCTCCACGCCTCCGGCCTGTTGGCTCAGGCGATTCGCGTCGGCCCGGTCGTTCCGGGTGTGACCCACGTCGTCAACCAGGAGATCCCGGCCGGCGTGCGGGTCGCGCGCGGCACGCGGATCCGATTCCAGTACGAGATCCAAGCGCCGCCGGTCGCGGTGCCGCCGGTCCAGGGCATGACGACCGCCCAGGCGCAGGCCACCCTCGACGGAGCGGGCCTCGCCGCGTTGCTCGTGCAGATCGGCGGCATCGGGCCGTTGACCGAAGTCGTCAACACGCAGCCGCCCGCGGGATCCCTCGTGCCGGAGGGCACCGTCGTCACGGTGCGTTTCATCCGCAAGCCCGCGATCATCGTGACGGCGACGGTGCCGAACCTGATCGGCCGCACCAAGGCCCAGGCCCTGGCTCTCCTGAACGCGGCCGACCTCGGCCACCAGTGGCAGGGGCCGCACATCGTCGCGGGCGCCGTCGTCGCTTCGCAGAGCCATCCCGCCGGTGCGCACGTGCCGAAGGGCACCGTCGTCAAGGCGGTGTTCCAACTCGTCGTGATGCCGCCCGGACCGGGCCTCCAGTTCCGCCTGGTGCCCGACCTCGTCGGCAAGTCGAAGGCCCAGGCACTCGCCGCGTTGAACGCGGCCGACCTGGTCGCCGACTGGGAGGGTCCGCACCACCTCCCCGGCGCGAAGGTCTCCTCGCAGGCGCCGGCGGCAGGGACGCTCGTCGCCAAGAACTCCACGGTCAAGGCCCACTTCGCCGGGGTGATCCTCCCGCCGGGAGCGCTCCAGACGACGGTCCCGAACCTGATCGGGAAGTCGAAGGCCCAGGCCCAGGCCCTCCTCGCGGCGAAGAACCTGGTCGCGGATTGGCAGGGCCCGCACCACCTCGCGCTCGCACGGGTGTCGGCCCAGTCCAAGCCCGCGGGCGCGGTCGTGCTCAAGGGCAGCACGATCGTCGTCACCTTCCAACTCGCCATCGGCCCGCTCCAGCCGCTCCTCGTCCAGGTCCCCAACGTGCTGAACAAGACCGAGGCCGTCGCGAAGGCGCTCCTCCAGTCCAAGGGCCTGCAGGCCAACGTCGTCAGTTTGCCCGGCTTCCCGCCGCCGATCTTCGTCAAGAGCCAGAACCCGGCGCCCGGAACCATGGTCGCGGGGAACTCCACCGTGACGATCGTCATCAAGAAGTAGGGCCCTTCCGCCGGGCCGTCCTCGCCCGCCCCGGCTCCTCGCCGGGGCGGCGCGAGCGATCGGAATTCCGTCGCCGTCCGGCGGGCTCCGGGGCAACCTGCTCCGTTCCTCCGGATTCCCGGCGGAAACTCGGCCACCGCCCCGACCACCGCGTGTCGGGACGGGAGAGTGAAGGAGACGCGGATGCCTCACGTCACCAAGCGCTACCGTGCTGCCCAGGCGACGCCCGGCTACGAGCCGCTTCGTCGCTACGAACTCGGGGCCGGGGTCGCGTTGCTCGAAAAGTTTCCGAAGGCGCGCTTCGACGAAACCGTCGAGTTGCACATCCGCCTCGGGATCGACCCGAAGAAGAGCGATCAGATGGTGCGCGGCAGCGTCGCGCTGCCTCACGGCATCGGGCAGTCGCGAAGCGTGGTCGTGTTCGCCGAGGGCGAGGCGGCCGAGGCCGCGCGTGCCGCGGGCGCCGACGCGGTCGGCGGCGAGGACCTCGCGGAGCGGATCAACGCGGGTTGGACCGACTTCGACATCTGCATCGCGCACCCGTCGATGATGCGGATCGCCGGCCGGCTCGGTCGGGTGCTCGGTCCGCAGGGCAAGATGCCGAGCCCCAAGTCCGGTACGGTCACCGACCGGGTGGGGGAGGCCGTCGCCGAGTTCAAGGCGGGCAAGGTCGAGTTCCGTGCCGACAGCGGCGGCAATCTGCACGTCCCGGTCGGGAAGCGCAGTTTCCCCGCGACGAAGATCCAGGAGAACGTGAGTCACTTCCTGGAGCACGTGCGCGGCGTGCGTCCCTCGACGGTCAAGGGCGTCTACATCCGCAAGGTGTCCATCTCCGGCACGATGACGCCCGGCGTCACGCTGGATCTCGCCTGAGCGGCGGACGGGAGAAGCGATCATGGCCAAGGCCCTGAAGCGGATGCTGGCGGATCAGCTCGAGACCGCGCTCGGCGGGGAGAGCGGACTCCTGATCCTCGATACCGGCCCGATGCCCGTCGAGACGGCGATGGCGTTGCGCGGCGATCTGCGCCAGAAGGCGGGGGGTGCGCGCCTGCGCATCCTGCACAACCGCACGGCGCGCGTCGCGATGAACCGTCGCTGGTTCGGCGAGGGTGACAAGGCGCTCTCCTCGTACCTTACCGGTCCGACGGCGATCGCGTACGGCGGCGACGGCCCGATCTCCATCGCCAAGGTGGTTCGCGATTGGTCGCGCAAGTGGAAGCCGCTTCGCGTCAAGGGCGCCGTCGCCGACGGCGAACTGATGCCGGCTGCCGACGCCGCGACCCTCGCGGACATGCCGGATCTCCCGCAGTTGCGTGCGATGTTGCTGGGCGCCGTGCTCGGCGCGCCGCGCGGGATCGCGGTCAGCCTGTCCGCGGTCTACGGCGGCATCGCGCGTTGCATTCAGGCGCGCGTCGATCAGCAGGGCGAAGCGTCCGACGACGCGGCAGGAGCCTGACCCAGTTTCTTCCCTTCCGTTTCCATCCGGGCGGTGGCCGAGGCGTCGGAGCAACCAGACGATCGCCGCCATCACGATTCAGGAGTTTGAACCATGTCCGATGCACAGACGATCGTCCTTGAGGACGACCTCCAGGCCATCTTCGAGAAGCTCGACGGCCTCACGATCGCGAAGGCGGCCAAGCTCGTCAAGGCGCTCGAAGAGCGCTGGGGCGTCTCGGCTGCTGCTCCGGCGGCGGTCGCGATCGCGGCCCCGGG
>CAZPGF010000144.1:0-6109 GCA_964586025.1 uncultured Planctomycetales bacterium | reverse complement strand
ATGGCGCGGACGCCCGACCGCGTCGTGGCCGGTGTCGCGCGCACGCAGATCTCGGCGTTTCTCGTCGAACTCGACGCGCCCGGCTGCGAGGTCGTGCATCGCTGCGAGTTCATGGCGTATCCCGGCATCCAGAGCGGCCTGTTGCGCTTCCGCGGCGTGCGCGTCCCGCGTGAGAGCCTCCTCGGAGCCGAGGGCCAGGGACTCAAACTGGCGCTCGTCACATTGAACACAGGCCGGCTCACCCTGCCCGCGACGAACGCCGCGACGGCATGGCAGGTGGTGAAGGCGGTGCGTGCGTGGGCGGCTCGGCGCGAGCAATGGGGCGCCGCGATCGGTCGCCACGAGGCGGTCGCCATCCAACTCGGTTGGATGGCCGCGCATGCGTACGCGATGCAGTGCTTCTCCGACTACGCCGCCGCCCTCGCCGATCGCGGCGACACGGACATCCGACTCGAAGCGGCGATGGCGAAGTTGTTCAACTCCGAGACCCTGTCCGGCGTCGTCGATCGAGCGATGCAGGTCTTCGGCGGACGCGGGTACGAGACGAAGGCGTCTCGGGACGCCCGCGGCGAGGACGGCGTGCCGATGGAGCGCTGGTACCGCGAAGCGCGACTCAATCGCATCGTCGAGGGAACCAGCGAGATCCTGCGGCTGTTCCTCGCGCGCGAGGCACTCGATCCCCATCTGCGGCGCGCGGGCGCACTCGCGCGACCCGACGCCCCTCGCCGTGCGAAGGTCGTCGCGTTCCTGCGCCTCACGGTCATCTATCCCCCGTGGTACCTCGCGCGATGGATTCCGCGGCCGCGGACGCCCGCGACCATGCCGCCGTCGCTGCGGCGTCCCTGGCGGCGTCTCGAGCGGGAGAGCCGCCGCCTCGCGCGACGCATCCTCTACGCGCTCGCAAGGTTCGGACCGGCGCTCGAGCACCGCCAGGCCCTACTCGGCCGTCTCGTCGACGACGGGACGGATCTGGTCGCCGTCGGCGTCACGCTCGGGCACGCGGCACGCCGACAGAACGCCGAGGACGCGGAGTTGGCGGCGCTCTTTGCCCGACACGCCTTCCAGCGCCTTCGAGAGCGGCGTTCGGTGTCCCCCCGACTCGACGCGACGGATCGCTCCGTCGCCGAGCGTCTGCTCGATGGTCGCTACGCGGGGTTCGAGCGCGATGTGCTGGAGTTCGGAACAACCGGAGAGATGTCGCCATGACGACCGTGGCCGCCGCGACCGACGTTCGACTGTTCGACGGGCGACGGATCGCGCTGGTCGCCGCGACGCCCGAGGACGCCACGGCGCTCGAGGCCTTCTTCGCGGCTCTACCGACCGGCGGGGAGCCACGGCCGTTCTTCCCTTCGTTCGCACGCGGCGACGACCTCGCCCGTGAGCTGTGCTCGCCGGCCGCACCGCGCGACCGCCAGACGGTGATCGCCCGGGACGACCACGGCGCCGTGGTCGCGGCGGGTACCTGGGTCCGCACGGACGGCGACGCGGCCGACCTCGCGCTGGCGGTCGATCCGGCGTTCCGCGGCCAGGGGCTAGGCGGGTTCCTCCTCGCGGACCTCGCCGTGCGCGCCGCCTGGGAGGGCCTCGGGCGGCTCTCGGCGGTCACCCATCCGGACAACGCCGGCATGCTCCGCGTGCTCGAGGCGACCGGGCTGTCGGTCCGGGCGCGCGAAGGCGGGGACATCGTGCGGGTCGATCTCCGGCTCGTGCCGGAACGCGCCGACACGCCGCTCGCCGGCCTGGCGGGGCGCATCGCGACGATCGTCTCCCTGAGGCCCCTGCTTCGCCCGAGGAGCATCGCCGTCGTCGGCGCTTCCGGCGAGGCGGAGAGTCTCGGCTACCGCGTGCTCGACGAACTCGTGCGCGCACGTTTCCACGGCCCGGTCTACGCGGTCAATCCCCATCGTTCGTCGGTCGGCTCGTTTCCCGCGTTCCCATCGCTCGCCGCCCTGCCCGACGCCGTCGATCTCGCGGTCGTGCTGGTGCCCGCGCGACATGTGGAGAGCGTCGTCGACGATGCGATCGAACGCGGCGTGCGCTCGCTCGTCGTCATCACGGCGGGCTTCGCCGAGACCGGCCCCGAAGGACGCGCGGTGCAGGATCGAATCGTCGAGCGCGTGCGCGCGGCGGGCGTGCGGATGGTCGGCCCGAACTGCATGGGCGTCGTCAATGCGGCGGAGGACGTCCGCATGAACGCGACGTTCTCGTCCTGGTTCCCCGAGCCCGGATCGGTCGGGATGCTCTCCCAGAGCGGCGCGCTCGGAATCTCGATTCTGGCGTTCGCGAGTTCCCTCGGCCTCGGGCTCTCGACCTTCGTCAGCGTCGGCAACAAGGCCGACGTGTCGGGCAACGACCTGCTCGAGTGGTGGGAGGCCGATCCCGCGACGAAGGTCGTGTTGCTGTACCTCGAGTCGTTCGGCAACCCGCGACGCTTCGCGCGCATCGCGCGTCGCGTGACCCGTTCGAAACCGATCGTCGTGGTGAAGAGCGGGCGGTCGGATGCGGGAAAGCGCGCCGCGGGGTCGCACACCGCCGCCCTCGCCGCCACCGACGTCGCGGCTGACGCGCTCTTCGCCCAGACGGGCGTGCTGCGAGCCGACACGCTGGAGGAGATGTTCGATCTCGCGCTGGTCCTCGCGAGCCAGCCGCTGCCTCCCGGTCGTCGCGTGGCGGTCCTCACCAACGCCGGCGGTCCCGGCATCCTCGCCGCCGATGCGCTCTCGGCGCACGGCCTCGACGTCGTCGAACTCGGCGCGGAGACTCGCGAGCAACTCGCGGCGTTCCTCCCGTCCGCGGCGAGCACGCGCAACCCCGTGGACATGATCGCCTCCGCGCCTCCCGACGCGTTCGAACGTGCCGCGGAGATCCTGCTCGCCGATCCCGACGTGGACGCGCTGCTCGTGATCGACGTCCCGATCGATCGTCGCGGATGGGACGTGTACGAACCGAGCCTGCTTCGCGGCGTCGAGCGGGGGAGCGCCCGCGCGGCGGCACCGAAGCCGGTCGTCGCCTGCGTCATGGGCACCGGCCATGAGGGGCGCGCGCGACGCCTCGGCGGAGGGTTGCCCGGGTTCTCGTTCCCCGAGGCCGCCGCGAAGGCGTTGGCGGGGGCGGCGCGGTACGCCGCGTGGCGTGCGCGACCTCCCTCCCCGCCCCTCGCCCTCCCCGGGCTCGACATGGACCGGGCCGTCTCCCGCGCCCGCGACGCGCGATCGCGCGAAGTCGGTGGGTGGCTTCGCCTGGACGACGCCTTCGCCGTTCTCGCCGATCTGGGTCTGGTCGTGCTCCCGTGCCGCTTCACCCAAACCGCCGACGACGCGGTCGAAGCGTCGAAAACGTTCGACGGACCGGTGGCGCTGAAGATCGTCAGCGAGTCGGCGCTGCACAAGAGCGAAGGCGGCGGTGTGCAGCTCAACCTCGTCGGAGACGACGCCGTGCGCCGCGCGTGGGACGCGATGGCGCGCGGGTTCCCGCAGCGCACGGGCATCCTCGTCCAACCGATGGCGCCCAAGGGTGGCACGGAGGTCCTGATGGGCGTCACCCTCGATCCTGCGTTCGGCCCCCTGATCGGGTTCGGACTCGGCGGCACGCAGGTCGAGGTGCTGCGCGATGTGGTGTTCCGCGTCACCCCACTCGAGACCGCCGACGCGACGGCGATGGTCGAGGGGTTGCGTGGGCGCGCCCTGCTGGAGGGGCATCGTGGTGCGCCGCCGCGCGACCGGGCAGCGCTGGTGGACGGGCTGCTGCGGCTCTCGCGGTTCGCCGAGGCGTTGCCGGAGTTGGCCGAACTCGATCTGAACCCGGTGTTCGCGCTGCCGGAGGGCGAGGGCCTCGTCGTCGTGGACGTACGCATGCGCCTGCTTCCGGCAGGCTAGGGTCTGCGCCACGGAGTCCGGCGCGGGCCCGGGTGGGCCTGTTCTTCAACTCGGGCTTGTGGCCGCGGCTTGTCTGGGCGGACCTCGGGTGGTCACGGCTGCCGTGTGCGTACAGGGGGTCTTCGGCCCCGCGGACGTGCGGCTTCGCCGTTCGCGGCGGCCGGGTCGCCGCCGGCCGCTCATCGCACCGCCTGTTTCAGGAGGGCGCCGATCCGCCTCTCCTCGTCCGCCGTCACCTTCACGAGGGCGAAGGCGACCGGCCACATCGCGCCATCGTCGAGGTGCGCCGCGTCGGTGAAGCCGAACGACGAGTACCTCGTCTTGAACTTGCCGGCACCCTGAAAGAAACAGACGACCTTCCCGTCGCGCTCGTACGCGGGCATGCCGTACCAGGTTCGCGGTGACAGCGACGGCGCGTGCGCCTTGACGAGGGCATGAATGCGCTCGGCGATGGCGCGATCCGTTCCCGGCATGCCGCCGATCGCCGAGAGGACCTCGCGCTCGCCGTCCTCGGCGCGCCGGGATGCACGCGCCGCGGCCTTCTGTTCTCGCGCGCGGTCCCGCATCGCCGCACGTTCTTCCTCCGAGAACGCGGCCTGCGGTTCACGGCGAACGGCACGGGTTGCGGCGCTCTTTCGGGTGGAGTTCTTCGCGCTCACGGGGCCTCCTCTCCCCAGGCCCTTCCCCGGCGAGAATCGTACGAGACGCCGGGCGGGCCGCCGTTCCCGCGGCGCCCGCGCGGCGGGGCCGGTCCCGCGGTCCGGGCGCCGTACCTTGGCCGCCCACCCCGACCAAACAAGGGGGGAGGGGGGCCGGCTTCGTACGGTGCAGCGGTTCCCACGAGAGGAGATTCCCATGATTCGTTCCCACCGATGCCTCGTTCCCCTCGCGCTTGTCGCGGTCGTCGCGTTCTCGTTCACGGGCTGCGGCTCGGACAGTCCGCTCAACGTGGACGCCGCGAAGGATCTCTTGCCGAAGGCGCTCGAGAGCGTGAAGGGCTTGAAGGATCAGATCCTGTCGATCGACTCCGCCGAATCCGCTGCCGCCCTGAAGGACAAGCTCGGGCCGATCATCAAGTCCGTCACCGAGATGCTCGCCAAGATCCGTCCCGCGAAGAACCTGCTCGGCGACGCCGCGAAGGGCTCGTTGAACGAACTCGACGACGCCACCGGCGCGATCACGCAGAAGGTCGGCGGCTGGGTCAGCGACACGCAGGGCCAGGGCAAGGGCATCGTGGAGGCGCTCGGCAAGGACCTCGTGGATCGCCTGCTCAAGCTGAAGAACTGACGACGTGCCGAGAGCCGGCAAGCGCCGGCTCGAACCGCGGCACGAAGGTGCCCGATCATTGCGGCGCGGAGGCGAGGCGGACGACCGCTTCGAGCGACTCCGCGCCGCGATCGGTCTTTCCACGCAGGCGCACGACGAAGTCGAGGTCGCTGCCCGTCGAGAAGTCGAGCAACCAGTGCGCTTCCCCCTCGTAGGCCTCGTCCGCGAGCCCGACCTCCTCGAGGCCCTCCACGAAGAACGCCCCCTCGGGAGCGATCGCCTCGAGGGAGCAGTTGGCCGTCCCAACGGCCCGCGTCCACGACGCCCGGACCAGCGCCCGATCCTCCGTCGGCCGCTCGACGATCTCCAACTCGAGCGTCCCGAGAAGGCGATTCGGCTTGCCGGTGACCGAGGGCGGCGCGACCCGCTCGGGCGGCGCCGAGGGCGCGGCCGGCGGTGGGGACTCGTCGTCCCGGCCGATCAACACGAGCGCCGCTCCCAGGAAGACCGCGGCAAGACCAAGCGGGATCAGGATCGAGGGTCGCATCGAGGTTCCTCCGCGGAGGCGTGCCGGCTCGGGGGTTCAGTTGACCGAGATCACGTAGTCGGCGCGGTTGCCGGTCCCCGTCGTCACGCCGGGGGTGCAACTGCCGGTGAAGCGCGCCTCGGCGCGAACGATGTACGACCCCGGCGACAACGTGCGGACGATCTGCTCGGCCGACGAGCCGCCGTTCATCGACTGTGCGAGCGCCGCGTTCACGTTCTGGTTCGTCGTCAGCACGAGGTCGAGGTTCGACCCGAACCCCACGATCGGCTGGATCGCGAGGTCGATCGTGACGGTGGTCGACGCCGCGACGACGAGGCGGTACCACGCGGTGGTCGTGATGCCCCGGCACTGGCTCTTCAGCCCGTTCGCGGCGGGCAGGCTGTCGAGGGTGCCGGCGTCGTTCCCCCCCACGCCGATCGGG
>CAZPGF010000143.1:0-6198 GCA_964586025.1 uncultured Planctomycetales bacterium | reverse complement strand
GTGCGGATCAGGAGGTCCCTCACGTACGCGGTCTCGAAGCGGTGCAGCGCGTCGCGCAACGACAGGGGCGTGCCGTCGGCGTGTTCGCCCAGGACGGCGGCGATCGCGGCGCGGCCCGGGGGCGGACGATCTCCTTCCCCGGGTCCTCGCGGCGGCATCCGTTCCTGCAACTCCGCCTCGACCGCCCGAAAGCCTTCCGGCGCCGTTCGTCGCTCGACGAGCGCGCGCAGGCGACGGGCGTCGCGGGTGTCGTTCCGGTCGGCGATCGCCGACTTCAGGGTCCGCACGACGTCCTGGACGACGAACGGCTTGCCCACGTAGTCGCGGGCCCCACGACGCATCGCCTCGAGCGCGGTGTCCATCGTTCCGTAGCCGGTCATCACGACGACCGGCACCGCCGGATCGACCTCGGTGAGGACCGCGAGCACGTCGAGTCCGGACAGATCCGGAAGTCGGACGTCGGTCAGCACCGCGTCGAATCCGCCTTCGTGGAATCGTTCGACCCCCTCCTTGCCCGTCCCAACGGCCGTGCACCGGAACCCGGCTCGTTCGAGACCCCGAACGAGCGCATGACGCATGGACTCCTCGTCGTCGATGACAAGGATCCGGCCTTGGCTCTCCGACGCAGATTCCATGGGGACTCCGGCGGTGATCCTGCAACGAGCGGGCCGAACGCCCCCGAATCAACCGGGTGCGACGGGAAGCGAGAGGCGGAACCGCGCACCGCCCAGGCTCCCGCGGTCGACGTGAAGCCGGCCCCCGTGCCGTTCGACGATCCCATACGATACGAACAAGCCGAGTCCGGTGCCGCCGTCACGGGTCGTGAAGAACGGCTCGAAGATCCGATCGGCGAGCTCGACCGGCACGCCCGGACCGTCGTCCTCCACGGTCAGGTGGACCTGCCCGTCCGCGCTCTCGGTCGCCAGCCGCACGTGACCTCCGGAGCCGCTCGACTGCAGCGCGTTCGTGACGAGGTTGAGCACCACCTGATGCAGTTGCCCCGCGTCGCCGAACACGCTCGGCACGACGCCGCGGCGGAGTTCGAGGGACACCCCTTCCCGACGCGCCGACGGCTCGGCGGCGCGCGCCACGTCATCGACGACCTCGTTCAGATCCACCGACGCGAACGTGCGCTCGCCCGGGCGAGCGACGTCGAGCAGCGCGCGAACGAGCGCCGAGGCGCGCTGCGCCGTGCGCTCCGCGACGGCGAGGTCCTCGCTCGCGCGACCCGGCCCGATCTCGCTCCGCGCGCTCTCCAGGCACCCGAGGATACCGCCGAGGAGATTGTTGAACTCGTGGGCCACGCCGCCCGCCAAGGTTCCGAGCCCGGCCATCTTCGCGGACTGCACCAGGCGGTCCCGCGTGCGGTGCAGTTCCTCCAACGCGGCCGTTCGCTCCGCGAGCGTCTCCTGCAGTCGCGCCGTCTTCTGCGCGACCTCGCGCTCGAGCCCGCCGGTCAGTTCCGCGATCCGCACGCGCATGCGTTCGACGTTCTCGGCCAGGCGCTCGAGTTCCCGTGCCGCACGACGGGGTCGAGGCACCGGCGCGCCGAGTTCGCCGCTCGCGATGCGATCGACGGCGGTCTGGGTCTGACGCAACGGTCGGACGACGAGCCAGCCCATCGCCGTCGCAAGCAACGCGGCGAGCGCGATGAGCAGCAGCACGAGATGGGCGAGCAGACGACGCTGCCGTTCCGCGACGCCGATCTCGCTGCGCACCGCCGATCGCTCGGCGAGTCCCTCGAGCGCACTCCCGATCGCGCGATCGCCGTCCTCGGCCAGGCGTGCCGCAAGGATCTGGATGCGCTCGCTCTCCTCGCGATTCGCCGTTCGCACGCGGGCGACGAGATCGCGCTGCAACGCGACGACGTCGATCCGTGTCGGATCCTCGGCGTCGCGATAGAGCGTCAGCGGCTCCTCCTCGAGCCACGCGCGCAGTCGACGCTGCGACGCCGCGGACAGGCCGCGGGCGAGGTCCTCGGACTGCTGGACGAGGTCCGCGGCGAGCGCGCGGAGCGCCGCGCCGGCGGCTTCCTGCTCCTCCCGCGCCTGGTCGTGCGAGGCGGTGCGGTCCGCCGCGGCGACCCAGATCAGCAGCAACGCCCCGCCGACGACGATCACGCCGCCCGCGATCAGCACCGTCAGCGTGACGAGCGATCGGCTCATCGGCGCGCGTCCGCGGGGCGTCCTTTGCGCAGACGGTCCGACGAGGCGAGCAGGGTCCACGGGATGCGCAGCCCCTGGCCGTCGCAGGCGGCGAGGTCGATCCACGTCCGCACGCCGACGCCGAGCACGTTCCGGCGCGTCGGCGTGTTCGGCTCGCCCGCGGCGAGTCGCCGCGCGAGGTCGGCCGCGACCCGGCCGATGATGTCGTGGTCGGGTAGCAGCACGACCGCCGCACCTTCGCCGAAGCGCCCGCGATCGTCGGTGTAGAGCGGCACGCCGCCCGCACGCGCGGCCGCGAGGGCGCGATCGAACGGCGCGCGCGGGCGCGGGTCGAGACGCAGGTGCAGCACCGCGTCGAACGAGAGGCCCGCTCCCGCCTCGCCCGGCGACCCTTCGGCGATCGCATCGAGACCCGCCGCCTCGAGGAAGCGAGTCACCCGATCCCGCTCGCCCGCACCTCGCCACAACACGCGGGGTCGCTCGCGCCCCGCCCACGCGCGGACCCGGTCGCCCACCGCGCGCGCTTCGATCAGGCCGCGGACGATTCCGCGATGGGGCTTCCGAGGATGGAGGTCCGCGATCGGCTCGCCGTCGATCGAGTACCCGGTCAGCACGACGACGTGCGGCAGGTCGCCGAGGCTCTCGAGTTCGGTGGCCCCCAACACGTCGCCGACGACGAAGAGCCACGGCGTCGCGCCGCCGTCCTCGGTCTCGATGGCGACGCGCGCGCGCCAGGCCGCCACGCGCGACGCGGGCGACGGGTCGTCCGGTCGGTCCTCGCAGACGCGCGGCCAGCGCGCGCGTTCGAGGCCGAGTCGGATCCCCTCGTAGAGCGCCTGGGCGCCCGCGTCGCTCGGCTCGACGATCGCGCCGTGGACGCAGCGCGCGGCGGCCAGCTCCCGATCCTCCCCCCGCGCCACGCCGACGCCGATCGAGAGGGCGGTCGCGGCGAGGGCGAACCCGCGAAAGGCACGGAGCGCGGGCCGGGACGTGAGCACCCTCCCACACTACGCTCGACGCCCGGTGAACCCGAGGAGCACCGCCCGCCCATGCGCGTCCTGGGCATCGACACGAGTTGCGACGACACCGCCGCCGCGGTCCTCGACGGACCGCGCACCCTCCGCAGCAACGTCATCGCTTCCCAGGTTGACCTGCACGCCGCGTTCGGCGGGGTCGTCCCGGAGATCGCGAGCCGCGCTCACGCGGAGCGGATCACTGCGATCGTCGACCGGGCGCTGGCGGAGGCGGGTGCCGCGCCCTCCTCGATCGACGCGATCGCCGTCTCCAACCGTCCCGGCCTCGTTGGATCCCTGCTGGTGGGCGTCGCCGCGGCGAAGTCGCTCGCATGGATCTGGGACGTGCCGCTCGTCGGTGTCCACCACATCGAGGCGCACGTGGTCTCGGCCTGCGTGGATCACCCCGACCTCGAGCCGCCGTTCCTCGCTCTCGTCGCGTCGGGCGGCCACACCGCGCTCTATCTCGCCGAGGACGACGTCCGCATCCGTTGTCTCGGCGGCACCGTCGATGACGCCGCGGGCGAGAGCTTCGACAAGGTCGCGGTCCTGCTCGGGCTGCCCCAGCCGGGCGGACCGCATGTGTCGCGCCTCGCCGAGTCCGGCGACGACGGGGCGGTCCACTTCCCCCGATCGCGACCGACCGGCGATCCGATGGGATTCAGCTTCTCGGGACTGAAGACCGCCGTGCTCTACCACCTGAAGGGGCCCGGCGGACGCCGCGACGCGCCGGACCGGCCCGACCTCGGGACGAGCCACGCGGACGTCGCGGCGGCCTTCGAGGCCGCGGTCGTCGACGTCCTGGCCGACCGCACGCTCGAGGCGCTCGCCGCAACCGGTGTGCGAAACGTGGCGATCGGCGGAGGCGTCGCCGCCAACCGCCGTCTGCGCCGCGTCCTCGCCGAACGCCTGCCTGCGGGCGCGCGGCTGTTCACGCCGACGCCCTCGCTCTGCACGGACAACGCCGCGATGGTCGCCCTGCGCGGTCATGCGCTGCTCGTGCGCGGCGTGCGGTCGCCTCTCGACCTCGAGGTGGCCGCCACGGGCGACGACGCGGCGGGCTGAGCACCCCCCGATCGGACGCGCCGGCGTCAGCGCGGCGGAGACCCCAGGAGTTCGACGGCCGCGGCCAATTGGACGTCGAGTTCGTCGGCGGGGATCTCCGGATAGGCACGGGTGCCCCCCCACGGCTCGTTCTCCTGATCGGCCCACTGGCGAAACAGGCGTTCCTGCTGCGCGTCGGTCCGTTCCACGAGCACGTCGGGCAGCACGCCGCTCGGCACGTGCGTCCCGCCCCCTCCCTCGTTCGCCGCATCGGCCGGCGCGTTGAAGGAACGGCCGCTCGGCAGGTAGTACCGCGAGGTCGTCAACTTCAGTCCGGCGCCGCGGCGGGGGATGTCCACGATCGTCTGCACGAGAAACTTGCCGTAGGTGCGCGTGCCCAGCAGCACCGCTCGGCGATGGTCCTGCAACGCGCCGGCAACGATCTCGCTCGCACTCGCGCTGCGACCGTCGACGAGGACGACGAGCGGCAACCCGAGGAGGTCGTTCCCGGAGGCGCGTGCGTGGATCGACCGGTTCCCGTCGCGAACGCGGCCCTCCATCCGGACGATCACGCCGCGATCGAGGAAGCGGTCCACGAGATCCGTGGCCACGGTGAGGAGCCCGCCGCCGTTCTGCCGGAGGTCGAGCACGAGGCCGCCGATCCGCGGCGGCGCGAGGAATGCCGCTAGCGCGCGATCGAGCTCGCCCGCCGTCTCCTCCGTGAAGTCCGTGATGCGCAGCACGCCGAACCGCCCGCCCGGTCCGACGCGTCGCGTGAACACCGTCGGGGGACGGATGGTGTCGCGTCGCACGACAACGCGCCGTGCGACCGACGGATCGACCCCGTCGGCGGGGCGCGGGCCGGCGACGACGCCGACGGTGATCGAGGTGCCCACCTCGCCCTTCATCCAGCCGGTGACCTCGTCCACATCGATGCCCTCGAGTCGTCGCCCCTCGACCGCGGTGATCGTCTCGCCGACGACGATCCCCGCGCGCGCCGCGGGCCCGTTCGGCCAGACGCCGATCACGTGGAGTCCCTCGGGGACCGGGTCGATCTTCACGCCCAGGCCCGCGTAACGCCCCTGCGTGTCTTCCTTCCAGCGCTGGAACCTCTCGGGCCGCACGAACTCGCAGTAGCGATCGAAGCGCACATAGGCGTCCATCGCCCGGTAGAACGCCTCGCGCGCCTGCTCCGGCGAGAGGTCATCGACGTAGGTCGCGCGCGTCTGCTCGCGGACGAAGCGCGCCAGCGGTTCGTCCCACCAGGTCTCGGGCGCCGCGCCCCGTGCCCCGGCGCGGCGCGACTGGAAAACGAACGCCGCGAAGAGGAACAGGATCGAGACGCTCAGGAGCAGGGCGGTGACGGGGCGCATGCGGGCGGATCCTCGGCGGATGAGAGGCGGAGCGTACCGAGGAGTCGCGCATCCGAGGCCGTGTTCGTCCGGCGCCGACCTGCGCGAATCGTCGCCAGGTCGAGCCGACCGGCGATGTGGTCGATGATCGCGCCGGCGACGTCCACGCCGGTCGCCTCCTCGATCCCCTCGAGCCCCGGTGAACTGTTCACCTCCATCACGAGCGGTCCTTCCCCGCCCTCGAGCAGGTCCACGCCCGCGACGCTGAGCCCCATGATCCGCGCCGCGTGGACCGCCGTCCGCTCGAACGCGGGGGGAAGCGCGACCCCCTCGAACGACCCGCCCCGATGCACGTTGCTGCGGAACTCGCCGACGCGCGCGGTGCGCCGCATCGCCGCGACGACGCGATCCCCCACGACGAGCGCGCGCAGGTCGCTGCCGCGACTCTCCGCGACGTAACGCTGGACGAGCACGTTCTGCCGCGCGAACTGGAGCGTCTCCACGATCGCTTCGGCGCCCTGCTCCGTCTCGGCGAGGATCACGCCGACGCCCTGGGTGCCTTCCAGCACCTTGATCACGACCGGTGCGCCGCCGATGCGGCGGATGGCCGGGAGAAGGTCGTCG
>CAZPGF010000142.1:2039-6246 GCA_964586025.1 uncultured Planctomycetales bacterium | reverse complement strand
ATCGTCGATCCGTGCCTTGACCCTGCAACCATCGGTGCGCCCGGCACGCCTGCCCGCAGGGCGTCCTCGAGCGCGCGCGGGATCCGCGATGCGAGCGGCACGAGCACGTGCCGTTCGGGAAGGAGTTGCATGATGCAGGGGCGCCCACCGCGACTCGTCATGCCCTCGACCGCGTCGAGCAGGTGCTGCAGACCGTCGGTCAGGTGGCCGGTGCGCGCCAGCGTCTCCATCAGGCGGCGTTGTCCGTCCACGACCGCATCGACCCGGCGACGGCGCGTGACGTCGCGCTCCGTCGTGACGAGCCCCACCACCGTTCCGTCGGGCGCCGCGATCGGCAGCAGCGTGATCGACACGTCCACCCGCTCGCCGTCCCGTCGCACGCGCCGCGTCAGCAACTCCTGGACTCGTTCGCCCGCGCCCACGCGATCGAGGAGGAAGCGGTACTCCGCG
The DNA here is from genome assembly GCA_964586025.1 of uncultured Planctomycetales bacterium. Lineage (GTDB taxonomy): Bacteria > Planctomycetota > PLA2 > PLA2 > JAEUHO01 > JACKGW01. The sequence continues at coordinate 5,796 of CAZPGF010000142.1, read as the reverse complement.
ACGAGCGACGCCGGAATGATCCGCTCGATCGACGAGCCCACGACCTCGGCCGGCGCCCATCCGTAGAGTTCCTCGGCGCCCGCGTTCCAGAGGGTGATGCGGCCGCCGAGATCCTGGCCGAGCACAGCGATCGCAGTCGCGTCGAGCAACGCGTCGAGAACGGACTCGGCATCGACGCCGGGCCACGGGCCGAGGACGCCGGCGGGTCTCCCGTGGATCCGTTCGTCGGGCGCGTCGGGGTCGGAGTCGGGGGGGGCGGCGTTCACATGGACATCCTGCCCCGCAACGCGCCCCCGTCGCGCCTCGTCGGGAGCGGGCGCCGCGCTCGGCGCCGAGTGTCCGTTGCGGAGGCCCATCAAGGAAGGGGCGCGAGCCCCATATCCAGAAGCCCGTCGCCGCGCGCTTCCATGTGGACGATGCAGCGGCGTCCGCGGCCCCGTTCGCCGCGCACCTCCAGCGTCGACCACGCCGATCCGGAGCGCCGGCTCGCCAGGTGACGGCGGACGCGAGCGAGGATCGTCCGGATGCGGTTGTCGTGATGGACGAGGAGTTGGTTCAACGACGTCCCCCGCAACTCCTCCTCGGCGCGATCGAACAGCGCGCCGGCGATCGAGTCCGCATCGACGATGCGGCCGTCCACGTCGACCACGATGTGCGCCATCGGGCCGAGCGCCGCGTGCGACGAGGAGGCGGAGTTCGGAGGGGGGACGTACATCGGACGTGACTCCGGAGCGGCTCGAATCCCGTGTGGCCGAGGAGCAACCGCCTTGCCATCCCCGCCGGCCGATCGAGGGAGGCGCGTAGCGCTCGCTTCCCGGTTCGCGACGGGCGCCGCGGGTCCGCGAGCGTCTCCTCGCTACACGCACCCGGGCCGCCGAGAGCGGTACGGCCCTTGCGCCGGATCCGTCGACCGTGAGTCCCGGGAGTTTCCATGCGCCTGCCCGACACCCCGAAGGAACGCATCCTCTACTTCGACATCGACGGCACGCTCGTGCGCGAGCCGTTCGGCGCGGCGAAGCCTGCTCTCGGACTCGGTCGTTTCGGCGACCTGGCCCGCGCGGCGGGGTTCGATCGCCTCGTCTGCGTCAGCGACGCGGTGTCGATCGGACGACTGATCGCGTCCCAACGGCCCGGCGAGGACGTGATGGATACGGTGCTCCACCTCGCGGGCGGCACGCTGCGCGACGGGGCATGGTTCCGCACGCGGGTGCATCCGGTCGACGACCCGCAATTCCGCGGACGTGCGATCGACACGACGCAGGACTGGTACTACGTCGACGATTGGGCCGCGATGCACCTGGAGGAGGCGCACCCGACCTCGTGGCTCTACCACCTGCGCCAGGGACGCGTGTTGCAGTGCAACGCCGCAGGCAGTGGGGAGGACATCGTCGCGTGGCTTCGTCGGATCGCGGAACGCCCGGTCGGCGCGAGGCCGGGGCCGTTGGCGGCGGTGTCCTGACCGGCGTCCGCCGAGGGATGGATTCCTCGACTCTGCGGACGTGCGGTTTCGCGGATCGGAGGCACTCGGATCGTCGTCGGTCCCGCGGGTGAGCAGGCCCGGGGCGCGTTCGCGGAGCGTCAGCCGACAGCGTCAGCCGACGTGGTTCGACGGCGGCGCGTCCGCGCCGTGGTCGTAGTCGCGCAGGCGAGCGTACAGCGTCTTCACGCTGATCCCGAGGTCGCGGGCCGTCTTGCGCTTGTTGCCGCCGCAGTGGCGCAACATGCCGAGGATCACGGCCTTCTCGACCTCGGTCCACGTGCACGGGAGGGGGATGCGCACGACTTCGTTCTCGCTCTCGAACGGCACGGGGAACGACGCCGGCGTCATCGCGTCGGCGCGCGGAGCGGGCGTCGCGACGGCCTCCACGGGTCCGCCGTGCGCACTCGCGCTGGACGTCGTCACGGTCGCCCTCGCCGTCGCCTCGTCGATGCGACTGCGAGAAAGGATCAGCGCGCGTTGCACCGCGTTGCGCAACTCGCGCACGTTGCCCGGCCAGTGGTGGTTCTGGAACACCGCGAGCGCCTCGCGCGTGACGATCGGACGGCGTGCACCGTCATGGGGGAGCGCGTCGGCGAAGTGACCGACAAGGAGCGGCACGTCGTCGCGACGGGTGCGAAGTGGCGGCAGGTGGATCGGGAAGACGCTCAAGCGGTGATAGAGGTCCTCGCGCAGACGCCCCGCACGGATCGATTCCTCGGGTTCGCGATTGGTCGCGGCGATCACCCGCACGTCGGACCGGAGCGTCGCGCTGCCGCCGACGCGCTGGAACATGCGTGTTTCCAACACGCGCAGCAGGCTCACCTGCAACTCGGGCGGCATCTCGCCGATCTCGTCGAGGAACAGCGTGCCGCCGTCGGCTTGCTCAAACACACCGGGCTGGCGCCGGTCCGCGCCGGTGAACGCGCCCTTTTCATGCCCGAACAGTCGGCTCTCGATCAGCGTGTCGGGGATCGCTCCGCAGTTGATCGCGACGAACGGCTCGTCGCGGCGCTTGCTCAACTCGTGCAGCGTCTCGGCGACGAGTTCCTTGCCGGTCCCGCTCTCACCGGTGATCAGCACCGGTGCGGCCGTCGGCGCGACGCGTTCGATCAGATCGTAGACCCGCTGCATCGCGTCCGACGCGCCGACGAGGCGACCGAACCGCCCCGATCGGCGCAGCGCGGCGCGCAGGTCGCTGACCTCCTCGCGGAGTTCGGCGGCCTGCTCGAGCCCGTGGAGCACGGATTCGATGCGCCCCGGGTCGAGGGGCTTCGTCAGGTAGTCCTCCGCACCCGCGCGCAGCGCCTGACGAGCGGCCTCCGCACCGGCGCTTCCCGAGACGACCACGAACGGCGTGTTCAGGGGCATGCCCTCCGCGAGGCGCAGGTCCAGACCGAACCCGTCGGGAAGATCGAGGTCCAGGATCACGACGTCCGGGCTGTCCTCGGCGAGGCGGGCACGCGCCTCGCCGAGGGTCGCCGCCTCGACGGGGGCCCAGCCGATGCGCCGAAGGAGGGCGGCCAGACTCGTTCGAAACGTGGCGTCGTCGTCGACGAGGAGGACGCGCTTCGTGGCTGTGAGCGTCATGAATGGGTTCCGAGGGTCGTAGCGTAGGGGCCCCATCGAGGTCGGGCGATCGACGAACCGGCGAGCGAACCGCGTGCCACCGTTCCCTGTGGAGACGCTGGGACGAGGGCGATCCCGCGTCAGGGCGTGGCGAGGGTGACGACGACACGCGCACCCCCCGCTTGCCCGGGCTCCGCGACGGCTGCGCCTCCCAGTCGCCGCGCGAGGAGGGCCACGACCGCGAGACCGCAGCCCGCCCGTGCGCCGCCCGGATCGCCGCTCATCGCACGATGAAACGGTTCGAACGCCCGGTCCGCCTCGCCCTGCGCCCACCCACGACCGTCGTCGTCCACGACGATCCGCAGCCTGCCGTCCGCGTCCCGGGACGCCGACACATGGGCCTTGGTCGCGCCCCCCGCGTGGCCGGCGTTCGCGAAGAGCTCGGCGAGGAGGTCCTCCAACGCTGCCGGGCACGCAACCTGGCCGAAGGCATCGAGGCTCGACGTCACCCTGACCTCGGCGTGCCGGCGCGCCGCTCGCGCGACCGCCTCGTCGAGCGTCCTCGGGGCCGCCGAGAGGGGCGCTTCGGCGGCCTCCAACCAGCGGCGACCTCCCTCCAACGCCGCGCGTAGATCCCGCAGCGCGCCGCGCATGCCGTCGAGGGACTCGCGAGCCCGCGAATCCCCCTCCAGATCCTCCGAGGCGAGGTGG
>CAZPGF010000142.1:0-2029 GCA_964586025.1 uncultured Planctomycetales bacterium | reverse complement strand
ACTGCATGAGCTGGTCCGTGAGCGAGCGGTCGGAGGCGAGGTGGAGGTAGGTGATCAGGGCACCGAGGGGAGATCCGAGCCGGTGAAGCAGTGCCTTGAGCACGGCTCGGTCGGTCGGGGGCGTCGGGGCGTCGGGTTCAGGCACCACGCGCAGAGGGTACCGGATCGGGCCCGCTGGCCTCGGGATGGGGGGCGGCGAGGCGCCGCTGCGCGGGCATTCCGTACACGCTTGGTTTCGTCGGGCGTCTCCCCGGGGCACGCCCTCTTCCCAATCTCGGCGGGGCCGGCTCGGCACGGGTTTCGCGCAAGTCTCCGGCGCCGGGGCGGCTGGAAGGCCCGACCCGGTGGGCACGTACCCGGGTGGCAGCGCCGTCCGGGTCCGTGCGTCACGAGTCTCCGAGCCCGACGGCTCCTTCACTTCGCTCTCCCACCCCCACATCAGTCTCTTTCCCCCCCACGAGCCGTCGGCTCGTTCTCCGGCGCCGTCCGTTCCGACCCCCCCCTGGGACGGGCGGCGCCACTTTCTCCCCGCCCGCCGTTCGGAGCCGGGTCGAGAGCCCTCGCGGTGCCGTTCGGCTCGCCGCGCGTCCAACTCGGGTTCGAGGGACTCCAAAACTGAAAGGAGGTCGAAGGGATGACCCTTCGACCTCGTTGTGCAGACCCGAAACGGTGCTTCGGTTCAGCTGTTCGTCGTGGCGGGAACGTCCTGCTCCGCCTTCTTCTTCTTGCAGCAGCCGCCGCCCGAGCAGCCGCCGGCCGTATCGCTCGCCGAGCCGCTCGCGTCGCCGGTCGGCGCGGCCGAACCCTCGGCCTTCGTGCAGCCCTTCGCGCAGCCGCTCTCGCCGCCCGAGCAGCCGGCCTTGGCGTCGCTGGCCGAACCGCTGACCGCACCCTCGGCCTTGGTGCAGCCCTTGGCGCAACCGTCCTGGCAGCCCGAGCAGCCGGCCTTGGCGTCGCTGGCCGAACCGCTGACCGCACCCTCGGCCTTGGTGCAGCCCTTGGCGCAACCGTCCTGGCAGCCCGAGCAGCCGGCCTTGGCGTCGCTCGCCGAACCGCTCACCGCGCCGTCGGCCTTCGTGCAGCCCTTCGCGCAGTCACCGCAGGACTGCTTCGCCATCGCGTCGAAGAAGCCGAGGAACGACTCCTTCGTCCAGCCGTCCGCGATCAGCGCGGCCTTCAGGCCCGGCATCACGGCGTCCTTGCTGTCGAACCACGCGGCCCACTTCGCACGCCCCTCGGGGGTGGTCGGGCAACCGCAGTCGCTGGCCGAGACCTGGTTCGCGACGTACTTCACGATCGAATGGAACGGCGTCTCCGTCTTCGCGACGCTCTTTGCCGCCTCGACGGTCGGAGCCGCCGCGGCCGCGGGGGCCTGCTCGCCGGCGGTCAGTTGACGCGCGCCGAGCGCGAGTGCGCCGGCTGCCAACACGCCGAACGCGAACTTCAAGGGGGTACGCATGGGGAGGAATCCTCTCTTCGGACAGTGAGCCGCAACCCGACCAGCGCCGGGAGCGGACAGGAAGGAAACTGGTCCAGGCCCAACGTGGGCCGGACCGCCGCGGAAGCCCAGGGCGCCCTCGCCCGCTCCCGTCCGCAGTCCGACGCATCGTAGACCCGCTCGGGTTCCACCCACCCCGGGCGCCGGGATGAAGATTCCGAGGACCGCGCGCCTCCGACATGCGGACCGGAGCGGCACGGCGTCTACGGAAGCGGCTGCGGATCGCTCGCGAGCCAGGCCGCGAGCGCCGCATACGGGACCTTGGCCGTCGGCGGCGGGCTCTCGGGCCATGCCAGCCAAGCGACCGGACGCTCGGCCGGAGCGAATTCGTCTCGCGCGCGGGCCCGCAGCTCCGCCGCCGGGCACGGCCTCCGCAGGGCGACGATCGCGACCGCCCTGGCGCCCCACTCCTCGTCGGGGCGTGCGAGGACGGCGACCGCCTCCACCTCCGGCCATGCACCGACCACCGCCTCGACGTGCTCGGGCTGAACGTTGACGCCACCCGACTGGAACACCCTGTCGGCTCGACCG
>CAZPGF010000141.1:1369-6366 GCA_964586025.1 uncultured Planctomycetales bacterium | reverse complement strand
GCGACTTCCGTCGTGCGCTGCCGCACCTCGTCGCGGACGGCGGCATCCGCGCGCTGCTCTCGCCGTGGTCGGCGTTCCCGGCGATGTCGGTGCCGGTCGTCGCCTGGGTGCACGAGGTGCCGTTCGCGCGGCTCGGGCCCATCGAGGGGCGCATCCGCGCCTGGGCGCACCGTCGTTGGTTGCGACGCAACGTCGCGTCGTGCACGGCGATCATCGTGCCCTCGCGAAGCACCGAGGAGGACCTGCTCTCGCTTCATCCCGAGGCGCGCCCCCGCGTGCATCGGATTCCGTGCGCGTTCGATCCCGATCCGTGGCGCGTCGCCGCGCGGGTTCCGCCGAGCACGCCGTACACGCTCACGGTCGGAACGGGCGACGGTTCGGCCGGGGCGCGCAAGAAGGGCATCGACACGCTGTTCGCGGCATGGTCCAAACTGCCGCTCCCCGGCAGCGAACTCGTCGTGGTGGGACCGCCGATCTCGTCGCCGTCGCGCGGTGTCCGCTTCGTCGAGGCCCCCAGCGATCTGGATCTGCGGCGCCTGTACGCCGGCGCGCAGATGCTCGTCTACCCGTCTCGAAGCGAAGGCTTCGGCTTCCCGCCTCTCGAGGCGATGGCGGCCGGTACGCCGGTCGTCGCCGCGCGGGCCGGGTCGATCCCGGAGACCGTCCGCGAGGCGGCGTTGCTCGTGCCGCCGGGCGACCCCGAGGCGCTCGCGTCCGCGATGCGGCGGATCCGCGACGACGAGATGCTGGCGCAGCGACTCGTCCACGCGGGGTTCCGCCGCATGGTCGACTTCCACCCGAAGCCCATCGCCAAGCGCGTGCTCGATGTCCTCGTCGCCGCGGCGGGGGCGACCTCCGCGCCATGTCCCGACGAATCCTGATCGACGCGACCGCGTACGGACCCGAGCCCTCGGGTGCGCGCCGCCGCGCCGAGGCGCTTGCGGGGCGGATCGCGTCGTGCCGACCGGACCATGTCGTCGAGATGTGGTGGTCGCGGGACGCGGGTGGGCCGAGCGTGGCGTCGCCGGCCGGCGCGATCGTCCATCGCGAGGCACCGCTCTCGTGCCGCGGAGGCGCCCGGCGAATCCTCCGCGCCGCGCTGCTGTGGCGTCGGGAGCATCGGCGCGATCCCCTCGCCGCGCTGCTCGTCGATCACGGACCCGTCGTGCGACTTTCCGGGGCACGCGTCGTCGTGACCGTGCACGACGCGAGGATGCGGACGCCGTTCGCGCCGACGTGGCGCCGGCTCTACGGCGCGCTCGCGTGGGGGCGCGCGCTGCGCCGGGCGGACGCCGTCGTCGCGGTGGGGGTGTCCCTCGCCCACGAATTGAGGGAATGGTTCCGTCTCGACGCGGGGCGCGTCGTCGTCGCGCCGAACGCCGTCGATCCGGTCTTCTCGATGCGAGCCGAGCCCGTGCGGCGTGAGGGGTGCCTCGTCGTGGATCGGGACGAGCCGCGCAAGGCGCTCGGCGCGGCGCGCGCGGTCGCCGCCGAGGTCGGAGCGACCCTGCGGGTCGTCACGGACGCCGCGGACGACGACCTCGCCGCCGCCTACCGCGGAGCGGTCTGGCTGCTCGCGCCGTCGCTAATGGAGGGCTTCCATCTTCCGGTTGCCGAGGCGCTTGCGTGCGGGACGCCGGTCCTCGCGAGCGACATTCCCGCCCACCGCGACCTGGTCGTCGCGGGCGCGCGCGGCCTCGTTCTCGTGCCTCCGCCGTTCCGTCGCGCGGGGCGGTGGAGGTGGCCCGGCGCCGCGGAACGCTTGTGCGTCGCACCACCGCCCGACGTCGGGCCGCCGGCCACGTCGTGGGACGAGTCGGCCGCGCTCGTCGCGGACGCGCTGGTGCCGTGATCGCGCGCCGACTCGCGCGGCATCCCCACACGGGGTTCTTGACCTTGCGAACGTACGGCTTCGCAGATCGGGGGCGCTCAGGCCGCCGTGTCGGGCTCGAGTGGCCAACCACACGTCGCCCTCCACGGCGACCTTCCGCTCCCCGCCTGCGAACCCGGACCGGCGGTGAAGGCGAAGGAAAGGACGCCTTGGGTGCTTCGGATCGCCCCCTGAGTTGCGCGCGAGTGCCGGGCCTGAACGGGTGCGCTGAACGGTAACCTCGAACGTCAGGCGTCGCGCGCGAGCGCGTCGCGGAGGCGACGCTCGATCGCGGCGAGGTAGGCCTCGGTCGAGAGCCAGTGCGCGTCGGTCATCTCGGGGCCGTACACGAGGAGCGCGAGGTCCTTGGTCATCTCGCCCTGCTCGACCAACTCGATGCAGACCCGTTCCAGCGTCTGCGCGAATCGTTCGACGTCCGGGGTTCTGTCGAGGCGACCGCGCCAGGCGAGCCCGCGCGTCCACGCGAAGATCGACGCGATGGGATTCGTGCTGGTCGTCTTGCCCTGCTGGTGGAGCCGGTAGTGGCGCGTCACGGTGCCGTGCGCGGCCTCGGCCTCGATCGTCTTGCCATCCGGGCAGACGAGGACCGACGTCATCAGGCCGAGCGAGCCGAAGCCCTGCGCGACCGAGTCGGACTGGACGTCGCCGTCGTAGTTCTTGCACGCCCACACGAAGCCCCCCTCCCACTTGAGGGCGGACGCGACCATGTCGTCGATCAGGCGGTGCTCGTAGACGATGCCCTTCTCGCGGAAGCGCGACGCGTACTCGGCATCGAAGACCTCCTGGAAGAGGTCCTTGAATCGGCCGTCGTACGCTTTCAGGATCGTGTTCTTGGTCGAGAGGTAGAGGGGCCACGCCTTGTCGAGCGCGACCGCCATGCAGGCACGCGCGAAGTCGCGGATCGACGCGTCCGTGTTGAACATCCCCAGCGCGCAACCGGACTCCTCGAACTCGTGGACCACGCGTTCGATCGGGGCGCCGCCCGCGGCGGGTTCGAAGCGCAACGTCAGTGTGCCCGGCCCCGGCACGACGAAGTCCTGCGCGCGGTACTGATCGCCGTAGGCGTGGCGACCGATCACGATCGGCTTCGTCCAGGTCGTGACGAGGCGCGGAACGTTGCCGATCACGATCGGCTCACGGAACACGGTGCCGCCGAGCGCGTTCCGGATCGTGCCGTTCGGGCTCTTCCACATCCGCTTGAGGCCGAACTCCTTCACGCGCGCTTCGTCGGGTGTGATCGTCGCGCACTTCACGCCGACGTGGTGACGGCGGATCGCCTCCGCGGCGTCCAGCGTGACGCGGTCGTCGGTAGCGTCGCGGTTCTCGATCCCCAGGTCGAAGCGTTCCAGGCGCACGTCGAGGAAAGGGAGGATGAGGCGGTCGCGGATGATCGCCCACACGACCCGGGTCATCTCGTCGCCGTCGATCTCGACGACCGGGTTCGCGACTCGAATCTTCGCCATGGCGGCGCCTCCCACACCGGACCGGGCCGGCGTGGCACGTCTACATCGGAGGGTGCGTTCCGGTCCCCTTTTCGCGCTCCCGACACCGGGAACGAGCCGATCCGCCGAGCGCGAGCCCTTCCTCCGCGTTCGCCACCGTCCTCCGTCGGGTCAACGTCCCCCCGAACGGACGCACGTCGGATCGAGGGAGGCGGCCTCTCCCACCGGGTCGATCGGCGGGGCGGTCCTTCCGACGATCGACCCGGCGCGGGCGCCTCGAGGCGGTCCGCGCCCGTCGCGTTGGCGAGGATCCGATGCGACGGAGTCGGGCCCATGGGGGTATCTTCGCGCGCATGGCCAGACTGGTCTGCATCCGCGGCGAACTCGAAGGGCGGTCGTTCGAGATCGAACACGGCGTCACGATCGGGCGCGCGCCTCACAACACGATCGCGCTCCCGAGTACGCGCGGCGTCTCGCGGGATCACGCGAAGGTCTGGAAGCAGGGCGCCCGCCAGTACAGCGTGGCCGATCTCGGCTCGACGAACGGCACGCTCGTCAACGACGGGCGCCAGGATCGCGCCGCGCTCGGCGACGGCGACACCGTCCAGATCGGCGAGGCGGTCTTCCGCTTCGAATTCGACGACGCCGATCGTCCCACCGCGCCGGGACGTGCGGCCGCCGCGTCGGGCTATGCGGCCACCGCGCCGGGCCATGCGGCCACCGCGCCGGGCCATGCGGCCACCGCGCCGGGCCATGCGGCCACCGCGCCGGCACCCGCCGCCGGATCAGCGCGCGTCGATGCGAGCGCGCTCTTCGGCGCACCCCCCGAGTCCGCGGCAGCAGCCCCGGCCGCCGCGTCCACGCCCGCGGGGCCGACGATCGTCGTCAAGGAGCGCGTGCTCCAGTACAGCAAGCGCGCGAACAAGGGGACGCAACTCGGCTGGGACATCGGCCAGACCGCCGGGTGGCAACGCTACGTCTTCATCGCGATCGGCCTCGCGGTCGCCGCGGCCCTCTTCCTGGCCGCACGCTCCATGTTCTGACCCGGCGGTGGGCACGCGACGGGACCGCACGGTCTCGACGCGTGGGATCGCCCTCGGGCCTGCCCTCACGAGCGGGGCCCGACGGGAGCCTCGGTCAGTCGCCGAAGATGCTGTCGAGCGCGCCGTCCGTCTGCGACGAGAACGTCGCGGCGTCCGTGGCGGAGATGCCGCTCGCGCCGTTCGCACCGCCCTTGCCGACGCGGCGGAAGAGCGTCGAGAGACGCTTGGCCGCTTCGGAGGCGTAGAGCCGCACGAGGCCGATCGCCGTCGTGTCGTCGAACAGCGCGGTCAGCAGCGCGCGGCCGCCGACGAGTGACAGTTGGATGTTGCCCGTGCGTCCCTGGTGGAACAGCGCGTGGAAGTCCTCCTCGCCGAACTGGTGGGCGAGGGCCTTCGTCGCGGCGAACGAGCCCGCGACGAGGGCGCCGATCGTGTCCAGGTCGATCCCGCCCGTCTGTCCGCGATGCGTGATCATGTGTCCGTCCTGGTCGACGAGCAACACGCAGCGCGCGGTGCTCTTCTTCAGGAACGCTTCGAGGACGGCGTCGATCGCCTGGATGTCATCCGCATAGAACACCAGGGCGGCGTCGCGGAGTTCCTTGTCGGTGCGAGTGGTCATGG
>CAZPGF010000141.1:0-1359 GCA_964586025.1 uncultured Planctomycetales bacterium | reverse complement strand
CCTTCGAAGGGTCGTGGGCGCGACGGACTACGCACGGAGGAAGAGGAACCAGGCCGCGCCGGCGATCACCGCGGCCAGGGCGAGGATCGCGGCCACCTTCCGATGGCGACCGGAGGAAAGACCGCCGACGTGGACGACGCGGTCCTGCATCGCGCGCTGTTCGAGGCGCGGGGCGCGCGTCGGCGCCGGGGCGACCACACTCGTGGACGAGGGAGCGGGCGGCGCGGCGACCGCGACGGAACCCGCCGAAGCGGCGATCTGGGTGCGAGGCGCCTTCGGGACCACCGGCATGCGCACGCCCGACGCGGGCGCGGCCGGGCGGGCGGCCGGGACGCCCGGAGCGGGGGCCCCGCCACTCGGGCGCTGGACGCCCGGTGCGGGACGTCGCAGGCCGGGAACGGCGGCCGGCGCGGCCGCCGCGGCGGTCGGTGCCGCCGGGGCTGCCGGTGCGACGGCGGCCGCTTCGGCCTCCGACGGCGCGCCGTCGGGCGCGTTCGTCGTCTCGACGCGCGCCGGGCGTGCGCCGGCCCGGTTGCGGGCGCTGGCGAGGCCGCCCTTGTTCACCGCGTCGAGCACCATGCCGGCGAGTTTCTTGAGCGTCGGGAAGACGCCCTCCCCGGTCGTCGCGATCGCCTCGGTGTGCGGCAAGCCGTTCGGGTTCAGTTCGGCCTGCAACTCCGCGAGGCTCATCGCGTCGGGGAGGTCGCGCTTGTTGTACTGGATCAGGATCGGCACGTCCGAGAGCGACTTGCCCATCTCCTGGAGGTTCTCCTCCAGGTCCGCCAGCGACTCCTTGTTCTCGCGCAGCTTCGCGCGGCTCGAGTCGGCGACGAACACGATCCCGTCCACGCCCTGCAGGACGAGGCGGCGCGTGGACTTGTAGTAGATCTGGCCCGGCACCGTGTAGAGCTGGAACTTCGTACGGATGCCGGCGATCTGGCCGAGGTCGAGCGGCATGTAGTCGAAGTACAGCGTCCGCTCACCGGTCGTCGCGATCGACGTGAGCTCGCCGCGGTGCGCTTCGGGCACCTTGCCGTGGACGAGTTCCAGGTTGGTCGTCTTGCCCGACATGCCCGGGCCGTAGTAGACGATCTTGCACTGGATCTCCTTCTGGGCGAAGTTGATCTGAACCATCGTGGGTGCTCCCTGGTGCTAGTGCCCTGTCGGGCCTCACGCGGTCGTGAGGCCGGTTTCCTTCACGATTCGTTGCGCGGCGCGCAAGATCTCGATGCTGTCCGGCCCGATCTCGAGGCGTGCGCCGACGAGAACGAACAGCCATGTCGGTCCGGCGTCCACGACGATGACGCGACCGCAGTCGACGGCCACCTCGATCTGTCAGAACCCGTTCCACCCCTCGGC
>CAZPGF010000140.1:0-6402 GCA_964586025.1 uncultured Planctomycetales bacterium | reverse complement strand
CCGCTCCCCGCCTGCGAACCCGGACCGGCGGTGAACGCGAAGGGAAGGCATGCCTTGGGCGCTTCGGATGGCCCCCGACGTGAGGGCGGGTGCGGAGACTGAACGGGTACCCTGCGCGGCATGGCGCGCGTTCCCGCCGCGATCCCCGTCGGAAGCCGACTCGTCGTCCCGGGTCGGGAGATCCGCCTGAAGGCGGTCCGCGCGAGCGGTCCGGGCGGCCAGCACGTCAACCGCACCGCGTCGAAGGTGGAACTGCGTTGGAACCTCGCGACGTCGTCGGCACCGAGCGACGCGGATCGCGCGTGGCTCGCGCAACGACTCGCGACGCGGCTCACGAACGACGGGGAACTCGTGCTGACCGTCGAGACGGAACGCGATCAGCATCGGAACGTCGAGGAGGCGATCCGGCGGTTCGTGCGCCTCGTCGAACAGGCGCTGCGTCGTCCGCGCCCGCGCAAGGCGACCCGTCCGACGACCGCGTCCCGCGAACGCCGTCTCGCGACGAAACGCCGCACCGCCGTCCGCAAGAAGGACCGCCGCGCGTCCGACGATTCGTGACCCCGCAAAGGCCGCCGTCGAGACCCGTCGTCAGGCACCCGGCTCCGCCGTCGTGAAGCGTGCGATCCAGCCCAGCACCTCGTCGTACCAGAGGCGGCTGTTCGCGGGCTGGAGCACCCAGTGGTTCTCGTCCTGGAAGAGGACGAGGCGCGACGGGACGCCCTTCGCCTGCAGGATGCCGTAGCAGAGCAACCCCTGATCGATCGGCACGCGATAGTCCCTTTCGCCGTGGACGACCAGCATCGGCGTCGTGAGGCCGGAGGTGTGGCGCGCCGGATTCCAGCGATCGACCGCGTCGGGATCGGTCCAGAGGTCGCCGCCCATGTTGCGCGCCCGGCCGAACGTGACGTCGCTGGCGTACTGCAACGCCAGGTCGAACACGCCCGCGTGGTTCACCGCGCACACGAACCGATCGCTCGTCGCGGCGAGCCACGCGACGAGGTAGCCGCCGTACGACCCCCCCGTGATCGCGACGCGCTGCGGGTCGGCGACACCGGCGGCGATCAGTGCGTCCGTCGCGCGATGGATGTCCTCGGCAGGCATGTCTCCCCACGCTCCCTGGATGCCCTGCGCGAACGCCTGCCCGAAGCCGGTCGAACCGTGGAAGTTCACGAGGGCGACCGCCGCGCCGTCGGCCGCGAACGCCTGCGCGTTCCAGCGCGGATGCCACGCGTCGCCGAAGTGGGCGTGCGGCCCGCCGTGGATCAGGTGCACGAGCGGCGCCGCGTGCTCCGCGCCCGGCGTGCGCAGGACGAACATCTGCACCATGTCCCCATGGGCTCCCTCGAAGCGGACATCGAACACATCCGCGAGCGCGAGGTCAGGGGGAAGTCCCTCTCCTTCGGCCGGAGCGAGCCGTCGCTCCGCACCGTCGGCCGCGCGCACGATCAGTTCCGTCGGCGTGGAGAGGTCGTCGCGGCGGAACGCGACGCCGCCGTCCGCGAGCGGGCACGGATCCGTGACGGATCCGTCGGCCGTGAGCGCGATCGGCGTGTCCGCGTCCGGCGCGAGCCGAAAGAGCCGCTGCGACCCATCGTCCTCCGCGACGAACACGAGCGAGCCGTCCGCGGTGACCTCCCAGCCGGCCGGCGCACGGTCCCAGGAGGTCATCCACGGACTCGTCGTGCCGTCGGGCCGGCGCCGCATCAGGCGCGGGCGATCGGCGTAGAAGTCCCAGTCGGTCGTCGTGCCGTAGACGAACGAGCCGCCGTCGAGATAGCGGGGGCGGAACGAACGGCATGCCTCGTTCGCGGTGACGCGCACGGGGGGCGCCGGGTCGCCATCGAGGCGCAGTTCGTACACGTCGCTGCGCAGGCGGCCCTCTGGACCGCTCTCGTCGGAGGCGGTGAACAACACCGCGCGTCCGTCCGGACGGATGTCGAAGCTGCCCGCCGGTTCGAGAAACGGAAACCACAGGCTGCAGCCGGGCAGCCGATCGCGCACCGCGTTCGTCTCCAGGTCGATCTCGACGAAGCGCGCGCGCCGTCGGTCGGTGAGCCAGCGATCCCAGAACCGGTAGAAGCGCCCTTCCGTGCGGTGCACGCGCAACGGCTTCCCGCCGCGCTGCGCCAAGCGTTCGCGTGTGCCCTCGATCGTGCCGTCGTCCCCCTCGACCCACGTTCCGACCAGCAGCGCATCGCGGCCGGGCACGAAGCGCGCCTCGAACGCGCCCAGAGGAAGGTCCGACACGCACGTCGCCTCGCCGCCATCCCACGGGAGCACGTGAACCTGCATCGGCGCGTCGGGGGCCGCGGCCGCTCGCGCGAGAAACGCGAGTCGCGAGCCGTCCGGCGAGAACCGCGGCTCCGCCACGTGCCTCTCCGGTGCGGTCAATCTCCTCGTTCGGCCGGTCGCGATCTCGATCGCGACGAGTCGTGCGGCGGCCCGCTCTCCGTTCGCGTCGAGGGTCGTCGCGGCATGCACGAGGAACCGCCCGTCCGGGGACACCTCCGGGGCCCCCGGTCGTGCGATCCGCTGCAATTCGTCGATGCGCGCGGGGCGCCCCGCGCGACCCGGACGCACGAGACGGAAGCGGGCGGGCATCGGCATCCCGCCTTCCTACCACGCGCGAACCCCCGCGCTCGGCGGGGGCTCGGCGCGTGTTCCGGCGAGACTACGGCGCGGAGGCACGGCACATGGCGAAGTCGGCCGATCGCGGACCTTGGCGCGTCGACGGACACGAAGCCGTGTTCGCCCGGGACGCCGCGTCGTGCGCCGATGCCGACGTGCTGATCCTGTCTCCCTCGACGGCGTCGCGCGTGCGGCTCGTGCCGGGCTCATCGCGCACCGTTCGCGTCGTGCCCGGAGAGGAGGCCGTGGCACCGGCGATCGCCAAGCGCGCCGTCGCCCGCGCGGTGGCGGAGCTCAACCGGAACGCTCTCGGCATCGACAT
This sequence comes from uncultured Planctomycetales bacterium, assembly GCA_964586025.1. Lineage (GTDB taxonomy): Bacteria > Planctomycetota > PLA2 > PLA2 > JAEUHO01 > JACKGW01. The sequence continues at coordinate 3,452 of CAZPGF010000140.1, read as the reverse complement.
CGCCGCCGGTGCGTCCGCCCTTGATGCCGTGCGCGTCGCGTTGCATACGGCGGATCGACCGCAGCGGGTCGTCGTCCACGCGCACGACCCGGCGGGTCGCGTGGCGCGATGGCTCTCGTTCCGAGTCTCCTGGCCGCGGTGGTGGTCCGGCGCGGAGCCGCCTCCCCATGCCTCGATCGAGGGCGCGCTCGCCCTGGCGCGTCGCGACGAACGCTTCCGCGACCTCGTCCTCCTCGGCGGCCCGCCGCTCGATCGCTTCCAGCCGAGCACGTTCGCGACGATCGCGCGCGCGATCGTCTTCCAGCAACTGTCCGGTCAGGCCGCCACCACGATCTGGAACCGCCTCGCCGACCGGCTCGGCGGCACGGTGGACCCGGACGCCGTCCTTCGCGCACCGATGCCGCGCCTGCGCGAGGCGGGGCTCTCCGCGGCCAAGGCGGCGGCCATTCGCGACCTGGCGCACCGCGTCGCGGACGGTTCGTTGAACCCTCGTGCGCTCGCGCGCCTCCCCGACGACGAGGTGATCGAGAGGCTGACCCAGGTACGGGGGATCGGACCCTGGAGCGCACAGATGCACCTCCTGTTCAGCCTCGGGCGGCCCGACGTCTGGCCGGTCCTCGACCTCGGCGTGCGCAAGGGGATCGCGCGCTGGTTCCACCTGCGGGGCGAACCCGACGCGGCGCGGCTCGAACGGTGGGGGAAGCCGCTCCGGCCGTGGCGATCGACCGCAGCTTGGTACGCGTGGCGGGCGCTCGAGGTGCCGGCGCCCCTCGTCCCCGTGCGTGGGGGACGGTGAACGGCGCATCGCCCCGACGTTCCGGCGATCCTGCTTGGTCTTCCATGGTGCCCGCACGCCGCCGCCTCTCCACTCTCGACGAGCCGCCGTCGCGGCATCGCGTGCTCTCGGTCGGCCTCGCGGCGGCGCTGCACGCCGTCGCGATCGGCGCGCTGTGGATCGCCTCGCGCGAACCGAACGTGCCCGCGCCCGAACGCGTGCTGACGCCGGCGATCACCTCGTTCGAGCATCCCCCGGCCGACCTCGCGGACACGGACGCGCTCCCTGCCGAGGACGGCCCGGTCCCCGACATCGCGCCGCCCCCGGATGCGCGACCTCCCGAGATCAAGGTCCCGCCCGCGGATCCGTTCGAACACATGCTGCCGGAAGAACGATTCGCCGAACGGTCCTTCCACGACGTGCGACCGGGCGTGCTCGAACTACCGCCGAGCGTCGCCGTGTGGGCTCTCGAGGATCTCGCCGCGCGCCGCGCTCCGCCGGCACCGACGCCTCCGCGACCGGCCCCGTCCTCCCCCCGCCCGGGCGCCACCGATCTGCGCATCGTCGCGTCGCCGGATCCGGCGCGGTTCTATCCCTGGATCGCCCGTCGTCGCGGGATCGAAGGGGATGTGGTGGTGCGGATCGCCGTCGATTCGAATGGAACGGTCATTCGAGCCGAGGTCGCCGTGCCGTCCGGGCACGCGATGCTCGACGAAGCCGCGTTGCGCGTGGCCCGCGCGACCCGCTTCGCGCCGGGCGCAAGCGGAGCGGCCGAACTGCCGATCCGCTTCCGGCTCCGGTAGACGCGTCGGGAGCGCCCGCACCCCGTCCGTGCGATCCCGCCTACTCGTAGCCGATCGCCGAGAGGAGCGGCGCCCGCGCGGCGCGCCGCGCGGGCAGCACGCTCGCGACCAGGCCGATTGCGAACGACGAGGCGGTGACGATCGCCGCCGTGCGCCAGGGCACGTGGAACGGGACCTCGTAGCCGGTCACGAGGAACACGTGTCGTCCCGCCGGTCCGGCCGCCGCCGCGAGCCCCGCGACGATGCCGAATGCCGCGCCGAGGGCGGCGATCAGCAGGGCCTCGATCGCGACGCTGCGCGCCACGCCGGCCCGTGTCATGCCGACCACGCGCAGCATGCCGATCTCGCGTTGGCGACGAAGCACCGACAGCAGCAGGGTGTTCAGGATGCCGAGGAAGCCGATCCCCATCGCGACGAGCACCTGGGCGTCCACGAGGCGGAACGTCTGCTCCAGCGCGTCGGATGCGTACGCCCGGATGTCGTCGTCCTCGTAGATGAAGTAGCCGCCCCCGGCGCCGAGGTGCTCGTCGATCCGTCGGCGGGCCGCGTCGCGCGTCGCGCCCGGCTCGAGCACGACGTCCACGTACGAGAGACCGTCGTCCTGCCAACGCTCGCGGTAGAGGTCGAGGTCGATCGCGACGACACCGCGCGGCCACGAGTAGTCGATGTTGACGTGCGAGATCGGCAACCTCACCGGCCCCGTCGGTGAGGCGAGTTCGATGGTGTCTCCGAGACCGAGCCCGACGTGCGCCGCGAGGTTGCGCGAGATGCCCGCCGAACGACCCGCGGCGAGTTCGGCGTCCGCCGACGGACCGCTGCGCTCGCCGGTCGGATCACGACCCCGTCGTGCGAGCGCTCGATAGAACGACTCCACGTCCACCGCGAGGAGCAGGATGTCGTTCGCGCCGAGCTCGCGCACGACGGCACGCACGCCGTACGTCTCGACGACTCCTTCGACCTCGCGGATTCGCCGGTCGAGGTCCGCGGGCAGCGACGCGCCGCCGTACACCGTCGAGGTGAGTCGCGAGGGTTGCACGCTCAAGTCGAACGGGATCGCGGCGTCGAGCCACGCCGACGTCGCATGCTGGAAGCCGCCGACGATCGCGCTGGAGGTCATCATCAGGGCGAGCGCCCCGCCCAGCGCGACCACCGTCAGCGCGGACCGCTGGGGGTACCGCATCACGTTGTCGGCCGCCAGGAAGCCCTCGGCGGAGAACCCACGTCGCAGCGGGGTGCGCAACGCGCGCGACACGACGATCGTGACCTGCGGCAACATCAGCGCGACGCCCAGGAACAGGAGGGCCATCGCGCCGAGGCCGACCCACGGCGGCGCGCGCAGCTGCACGAACACGACGACGGCCGCGCCGACCGCGAGCAGCGCGCACCCGGCGGCGAAGGCCCGACCGTAGCGGGGCAGCAGGCGCGTGCCGAGGACCGCCGGTCGCAGCGCCTCGGCCGCGGGAATCGCGCTCGCGCGACGCGACGGCCACCAGGCCGCGAGGACGGACGTCCCGATCCCCGCGGCCATGCCGAGGATCGCGGCATGGGGAGGCAGAACCACGCGATCGACGCTCACGAGCGAGACGAGTCGATTGACGGTGGACTCGATCGCGCCCGTCAGCACGCGGGCGAGCACCCAGCCGAGGAGGAGACCCAGGGCCGAGCCAATCGCGCCGAGCACGCCCGCTTCGATCAGCAGCGCGCCGCGAATCCCACGCGGCGTGGCGCCGAGCGTGCGCATGGTCGCGACCGCGCGCGATCGTTCGACCACGCCGATCGAAACCGACAGGTAGACGATGAACAGTCCGACGAGCAGGCCGATCACGCCGAGCACGACCAGCGCGCGCAGATTCGCGAGCATGTCGTCGAGCGTG
>CAZPGF010000139.1:0-6431 GCA_964586025.1 uncultured Planctomycetales bacterium | reverse complement strand
GTTCGTCGAGCGCATCGCGATGGAGATCCTCGCGCGTTCGCCGGGCCATCCGGATGCCCTAAGGGCTCTCGGCGCGCGAGCGCCCGACGCGCGTGCGATCGCCGCCGATGCGCGGCTCTCCCCGCGGTTGCGACGCGGGCTCCGCCTGGCGCTTCGAGGACGCGACGCGTCGGCGCGGCGCGCGAGCGTCGAGGCGCTCGCTCGCGAGACGGGATGGACCATCGATCCCCGGTTCGTCGAGCGATGCGCGCGCGTACCGGTCGCGGAGCGTGGCGTCCACCTGGATCGCGTCGCCCGCCTGCCCGAGGCACCGGAGGACCGCGGAACCTACAGCCTGTTCGTGCCGGAACGCCTGGATCCGATCGACCCGCGACCGCTCGTCGTCGCGTTGCACGGTGGCGGGACCGATCCGAACGATCCGAGCGCGGTGCGTGGAAGCGGCAGGGAGGTGCTGCCGGTCCTGGTCGAGGAGGCGCGGGCGCGGGGCTTCCTGCTGCTCTGCCCGACGGCTCTCGAGTGGCCGTGGACGACCGCGCGAAACGGCGCCTGGATCGTCGATGCGATCGAGGAAGTCGCGACGCGGTGGCACGTCGATCTCGATCGCGTGCACCTCGTGGGCATGGCCGACGGCGGTGCCGGCGCGTGGCATCACGGCGCCCGCGACCCGGATCGATGGGCATCGCTCGGGGCCGCCAGCGCGCCGCGGCTCACCCCTTCCTCGACGCTCGCGTCGAAGGGACTTCGCCTCTGGCTGTACCAGGGCGAGCGCGACGAGATCGTTCCGGTGGAGGAGACGCGCGCGTTCGCGGAGCGGCTGCGCAAGCAGCGGGCGGACGTCGTCTATTGCGAACTGCCGCGGGAGGGATCGGGCTTCCCCCCGGCCGCCATCGCCGACTGGGCACGCGCCATGGCGCCACGCCGCCGCCCCCGCGCCGCGTCGGCATTTCCGCGCTCGTCGTTCCTGCGCCCACTGGACGAACGGGAGAGGGTGGTGGACGGCGATCCGGCGGCGGCCTGGGATCCGTCCGCGTTCGAACGACTCGAGCCGGAGGCGCTGTTCGAACTGGTCGCGAGCGGTCGCGCCGAGTCCGAGGTGGCGGCTCGTGCGTTGATCCCCTACGGCGAGGGGGACGCCGGCGCGCCCTGGCGGGACCGGGTGCGCGAGTTGGTCGCCCGCGGCGAAGCGCCCGTCGAGGCCCTTCGTGCCGCCTACGCATTGCTCGGCGCATGGCGCGACGACGGGGCCCGGGATCTCCTGGGCCGCGACCTGCGCGTGCGGAACGAATCGCGACTCGTGGAGGCCGCCGCGGAAGCCCTGGCGCGCCTCGGCCCGGGGCCCTCCACCCAGGACCTCCGCTTCGCGCTCCGGGCCCTCGAGCGGCGCTGGAAGGGAGTCGGCACGGCCCGGGTGCCGTACGCGGCGTACGTCGCGCACGCCGGGGCGGCCCGCGCCCTGGTCGAGGCGATCGGGCGATCGCGTGCGGAGGTCGATCTGCTGCCGGAGGTCGAGGCCATCGTCGTGATCGGCACGCTGCGCGACGCACGAGGCGTCGCGACCGACCCGAACATGGGCGAGGACGTCGCGCCGATCCGGCTCCTGTTGCTCGACGCTTTGGCGCGCACCTACCGCGCGCTGGACGGGCCGCCGACGCTCACCGACATGCTGCGACGCGTGGTCGGACGCGATGCCGCCGAACGCGCGGCCATCTCGCGCGGCGCGGCGGAAGGGTGGCGTTGAACGAGCGTGCCGCTTGGCGGGGGCGCGTTCGCTGCGGTTTCCGATCGCAGCCTGCTACCCTTCGCGCGCCAGGGACGGCGGCCTGCCGTTGCGGCGTCGGCCGCGCTCGACCGTGGCCGTGGAGGGCCGATGGAGAGGCTCGCAGGCATTCGCGCGACGCTCGACGCGCACGACCGGTGGCGCGCATCGACCCTGAACCTGATCGCCTCGGAGAACGTGCTCTCTCCGGCGGCGCGGTCGGTGCTCGACAGCGACCTCTCCCATCGCTACGCCGAAGGTCACCCGGGCGGGCGTTACTACGAAGGCACCCGGTTCGTCGATCACATCGAGACCGAGACCGAAGGCGTGATTCGCGGGTTGTTCGGCGCGGGATGGGCCGACGTCCGGCCCATCAGCGGAACCGTCGCGAACGAGGCGGTGTTCTCGCGCCTCGTGCCGCACGGCGCGACCGTGGTCGCGCATTCGATCGCCGGCGGCGGCCACATCAGCCACGCCAGGATCGGGAGTCTCGGCAAGCGCACGCGCCAGATCCATCCGTGGCCGACGACGCCGGACGGGTACACGATCGACGTCCCCGCCGCGCGCGATCTGATCGCCCGCGAGCGTCCCGCCCTGGTCGTCCTCGGGCGCAGCCTGATCCTCTTCAGCGAACCGGTTGCGGACCTCGTCGACGTCTGCCGCGAGACCGGCACGGTGATCTTCTACGACGGCGCGCACGTGCTCGGCCTGATCGCCGGCGGCGAGTTCCAGCATCCCCTCGACGAGGGAGCGGATGTCCTGTGCGGCTCCACGCACAAGACGTTCTTCGGCCCGCAGCGCGGCGTCGTCCTGTCGCCGGGACGCGACGCGGATCGGGACGCCTCGCTCGACAAGGGGGTCTTCCCCGGGTCGAGCAGCAACCACCATCTGTTCACGTTGCCCGCGCTGTTCGTGTCGGCCGTCGAGATGCAGTCGTTCGGCGCGGAGTACGCCCGCGCGACGATCGCCAACGCCAAGGCGCTCGCGGCCGGACTCGTGCGCACGGGGCTGACGGTCGCCATGGCGGACCGCGGTTACACGCAGAGCCACCAGGTCGCGCTCGATGTCGGCGACCACGGCGGCGGCGCCGATGTCGCCCGCCGCCTCTGCGAGCAGGACATCGTCTGCAACATGAACCTGCTTCCGGGCGAGTCGTCGCGCAACGCACTGCGTCCACGCGGCGTCCGGCTGGGCGTGCAGGAGATGACGCGCTTCGGCATGGGGCCGGACGAGATGGATGCGATCGCCGAGTTGATGCACGCGGCGATCGTGCGATCGCGGGACATCCGGGCGGAGGTCAACGCGCTGCGCGCGCGCTTTCCCGAAGTCCGGTACTGCGTGTCGCCGACGCATCTGGTCGACGCGGCGGGACGCGACGTCGCGCCTGCCGGATCGACCGTCTGAGCGGGACCGCCCCACGGGGCCCGGACCGTCCCGGACCCGCTTGTTCGGGTGGGGGGCGAGTTCGGGTGGGGGGCGGATCCCGCTCCGGCGTGATGCGGGTCAGTCGCCCGCGCCGCGAATCGTCGTCGACTCGGACTCGTTGGCGAGTTCCTGCCCGCCGGTCGCGGTGACGACGGTGGCGCGGGTCTGCACCAGGTTCGTCGGCGATGTCGTCTTCACCCGGACCACGAGTTCGAAGCGATAGACCTGGTTCGGACGGAGGCTGAAGGTGGACGACTCCGCCGCGCGGCCGGAGCCGGTCACGATGGCACCCTGGTCGCCGGTTCCGCTCACCAACTCGAGTTCCGGGGGAAGTTCCCAGAGCACCTTCAACTCGGGCGTGTTCGCCGTGCCGCCGTCGTTCTCGACGGTGAGCGTGTAGAGGAACTCTTCGCCGACCGCGAACACGCCGGCCGAACTCGACCGGTTCATGTCGGTGTCGATCATCTCGGTCTGGAGCGCCGGGAGCCCCTGCACCGTGATGTTGCAGACGCAACCCGCGGCGGCCCAGCAGACGCCGTCGCGCGCGGACGCGTTGACGCGGCGCAGGCCGACGCTGCTGCTCGTGAAGCGCGAGCGCAGTTCACGGGTCTGGCCGGGTTCGAGCTTCTCGACGACGACCCGCAGTTCGGCGTCGCCGACCTGTTGGACCTCGTCGCCGCCGAGCATCGCGAACGTGACGTTGGCGATCGGCACGTCGCCGGTGTTGCGAACGGTCGCGGTCACCTCGAAGGCGTCGCCGACGAGGATCACCTTGCCCGGCTGGACCGTGCAGGTGACCTCGAGCCCGACGCGGTGGCAGTCGTTGTCCTCGGCGCCGACGGGGGCGGCCGCAAGGAGGGCGAGGCCCAGGAACGCGGCGAAGGCCGGCACGAACGAGGCGAGACGGAGTCGAAGCATGGGTCCTCCACGGGCGGGCGCCAATCGGGGCTCCGCCGCCCTTCCGAGCGCCTCCTCCCGCGGAGACCGCTCCTCGGCGCGGATCCTATCCCGACCCGCACGGGGGGGGAGTGCTTGACGCAGGCCGACGGCGCACGGAAGTTCGGGGGGATGGACGGACGATTCGGTCGCAACGCGACCTGCGGTGTCGTGGGGGACCTCGCTCGCCTCGTGCTCGTTGCGATCCTCGTGCTCACCGCCCGCGGTCAGGGCGTGGTGGCGGCGCCGAAGGCCGTTCGCCTGGTCGTGGCCGGCGACGCGAACGAGCCCGAGCGTCTCGCCGCCGCCGTCCGCGGAGCCCGACTCGCGGCGCGGGGCGAGGACGGGGCCGCCTTCCCCGGTGGGGTCGAGGTGGTCGAGGTCGCGGTGCCGGCGGACGCCGCGGCGCAGAAGCGGGCGTTGGATGGGATCGCGAGGAGCGACCCGCTCGGCATCGTCGCGTTGCCCACTCCGGACGCGATGGGGGCCTGGTGGAAGGCGAGCGAGCGTTGGGGGGCGCCGACGATCGCGGTGACGGGTCTGCCCCCGGACGGCACGACCCGTCCGCAATCGTGGTTCCACCTCGGACCGACTCCGGAATGCGAGGCGATCGCCGCCGCCGATTGGATGGTCGCGCCTCTCTCGGCCCGACGGGTTGCCGTCGTCCACGAACCGACCGCGCGCGGCGTGCGCCTTGCGGCGGCGTTCCTCCGCAATCGTTCGCCGTGGATCGCGTCGGCCGGAGCGCAGGCCTGGCCGTCCGACGCGGGACCGTCCGACGTCGGGGATCTGAAGGCGCGCGAGGCGGGCTGGATCTACGCGGCCGTCTCGGGAAGGTACGCGCGCTCGTTCGTCCGCGAGATCGCCGCCGGCGCGCTGAACACCCCGGTCCTGTTTGCCGACGGGCTGCACGAGGAACCCTTCCTGCTCGAGGGGTCGTTGCCCGACGGGTCCGCGCTCCTCGACGGCCCCGACGCCGAGTTGTCGGGGGGGATCGGGGCGAACGCCTACGACGCGCTGCGCCGTGACGGCGTCGCGCCGACGGCGACGACGATTCGTGGGTTCGAAGCGGCACGGCGGCTGATCGCCGCGCGCAAGGGGGCCGGCAGCGCCAAGCTCAAGCGTGTGCTCGAGGCTCTCGCGCCGCACGCCGACGTGGTCACCTCGTTCGGGATGCAGTCGTTCGCCGCGCACGGCGCGGTCGATCGTTGGCCGCCCACGCTCTGGCGCATCGACGGGGGACGACACGCGCCGTGGCGCGCGGACCGCATGCCGACCGAGGGATGCGGGCCGCCGCTCGGTTTCGGGCGTCCACCGAGGCCGGCGGTCGGCGAACGCGGGCGCATCGGCTACCTCTTCTACGGCGAGGCCGCGAAGCGCACGATCGAGGCGGATCTCACGCTGCTCGGGCTGTCGACCGCGGGCGCGGCTCCCGCCATCGACGCCTTCGTGCGAGAGGAGATCCTCGCGCGGGCGGCGCGCATCGCCCATCGGCTGTTCCGTCGTGAGGGGGATGGGACGCCGATCCCCGGTTGGTCCTGGGGGATGGCCATCACCATCGCCGAGGTCGATGGGGACGTGCCGGCGTCGCGCGTCTGGCCCGCGCTCGTCGCGGGCGATCATCCCGACGCGGGAGGGCAGGCATTCGGTACGTGGGTCGCCGTCTACAGCACGTTCCTCCGCCGAACGATGTACCAGCAGCACGCCCTCGATCCGCCTCTCTCGCCCGACGACGCGCCGCTGCTCGACGGTCGCATGCGATGGGGTGAGGACGGCGGCAGGAATCGGCGTGCGGATGAGATCCGCTGCTTGATCGACGGCTTCGCGAGCGCGGTCGGCCTGACGCTCGCGCACGAGTACGGGCACCTCTGCGGCTGCGATCACGACACCGAACACCCGACGTCGATCATGAACGTGGTCGCCGGCGCGGGCGCCGGCTGGGAGGACGCCGTCTGGATTCCCCGCCACCAGCAGCGCCTCACCCAGATGTTGGGGATCGATGTTCCGTAGGGCCGCACGCCGGTGGATGGACGTGGGGGGGGCTTTGACCCGGGGGATGCGCGGTTTCGCGGATCGGGGGCGCTCAGGCCGCCGTGTCGGGCTCGAGTGGTCCAGCCCACGTCGCCCTCCACGGCGACCTTCCGCTCCCCGCCTGCGAACCCGGACCGGCGGTAAAGGCGAAGGAAAGGCACGCCTTGGGTGCTTCGGATCGCCCCTGATTTGCGCGCGAGTGCCGGGCCTGAACGGGTACCGCCCGGCGTAACCGTTCAGGGGGTAAAGGCCGCGCCGAGGCATGCCGACCTATCGTCATGTG
>CAZPGF010000138.1:0-6533 GCA_964586025.1 uncultured Planctomycetales bacterium | reverse complement strand
AGGGCGAGGTGCGAGCCCGGTCCGCCGCGCCGCATCTCCACGCGCGCGCGTCGCACCTCGACCACCGGTATCGGCGTCGTGCCGTCGGCGGGGTCGGGCGGCACGACTTCGAAGTCCGGTGCGATCGAGCCCTCGTCCTCACGCAACGGGAAGCGTGCGCCCACGACCTCGATCCTCTTGGTCACGATGCGTCCCATGAGCAGCGCGAGCGAGTCGACGCGGATCGAGACGCGATCGAGGTGGAGTCCCTCCGCGCGTGCGTCGTCGAGGCTCGCGCCGGCGTCGAGCGCGCCCTCGCGCGGCGCGCGCACGCCACGCAGTTCGACCCGGGACGGCCAATGGATCTCGATCCCGTCCACCGTGACCTCGGGACCGAATCGCTTCTCGAGCGCCGCCTCCCGCAGCGCGTCGATCAGCAGCGGCGCGACGTCGGGACGTCGCTCGTAGGCGCGCACCCCGGCCGCTGCCGCCGCCGCGAGGATCGCGGCTCCGAGGAGACGGACTCTCACCGAGGACTCGGCGCCCCCGGCGACGCCGCGGCCGGCGCGCTGTCGCCGACGTAGACGCGGCGGACGCGGCGGCCAATGCCGCAGAGGACGTCATGAACGATCGTGTCGGCGAGCCGGGCCATCTCTTCCACGCCGACCTCCTCGTCGCCATCGCGCCCGATCAACGTGACGACGTCGTCCACCGAGGCTCCGGGCACGTCCGTCACGTCCACGCAGACGTAGTCCATCGACACCCGTCCTACGACCGGGCAGCGCCGCCCCCGGACGAGGACGTGCGCCCGGTTGCCCAACGCGAAGCGGAAGCCATCGTTGTAGCCCACGGGCAGGGTTGCGATCCGCGAGCGACGGTCGGCCTGCCACGAGCCCTCGTAGCCGATCGAGGCGCCGGGCGGGTGGTCCTTCAGGAACACGATCTGCGTCCGCCACGACAGCACGCGGCGAAGTCTCGGGTCTCCGTCGCCGTGGGGGGGAATGCCGTAGAGCGCGATCCCGGGGCGGACCAGATTCACGTCGCGGGGAAGCGTGGACAGGATGCCGCCGCTCGCGTGCGCGTGGCGCCACGGCGGCCGGATCCCGAACGCAGCGAGGTCGCCGATCACCCGCTCGAAGCGCGCGAGCTGATCTCGTGCGCCGTCCCCCCCGGCGGGCGCCGTGCGCGCCAGATGCGTCGCGATCCCCGCGAGCGAGAGCCCCTCGTGCTCCACGACACCGCGTGCGATCTCGACGGCGCGCTCCGGGTGGCAGCCGAGGCGGCCCATGCCGGTGTCCACCTTCAGGTGGACGCGCACCGGGCGGCGTGTCGCGCGAACCGTCTCACGCAGGCGACGCACGCGGTCGCCGGAGTGGATGGTCAGGTCGATGCCGCCGCGCAGCACGTCGGCGAGTTCGCCGTCGACGATCGCGCCGAGCACCAGGATCGGCGCGGTGATGCCCGCGGCGCGCAGTTCGAGCGCTTCAGTGCTGTCGCCCACGCCGAGCATCGCGACCCCCTCGCGGACGAGGTGCCACGCGATCGGCACGGCGCCATGGCCGTAGGCGTCCGCTTTCACGACCGGCATCAGATGGACGCCGGGTCCGGCCGCGGCGCGCACGGCGTTGAGGTTGCGCGTCAGCGCACCCAGATCGACCTCCGCCCAGGTTCGTGCGTTCAGCACCGCGGGCGAACCCGACGCGGCCTCACGGCTCTCCTCGAGCGGCACGTTCGGGAGCGCTGGCCTGGAGGTAGCGGGGTCGTAGACCATGCGGGGAAAGTCCCGGGGCGACGGCGAGATCAGGTCGCGCCGCGAGCAGATCGCGCGGCTCGAGGACGTGCGACACCGCCGCGTGCGCGCCCCATGTCCTCGGGTCGGCTGCGGCGGGGAAGCGCTCCAATCGTTCCCCGATCCAGACGGAATCGGAAGCGTCTTCACGCCATGCCGCCGCGGGACGGCGGGCCGGCTCCACGAGGGTGGGCCGGAACCCCGTCGCGCCGACCGCGCCGAACCGGGCTCCGTACCACGTTCCGCGACCGGCTTCGACGAGCGCGACCACGGCGCTGTCCCGCGTCGCCGCGGCGGCGAGCGCCTCGAGGCTCGTGACCGAGAGGAGCCGCGCACCGGCCGCGAACGCGAGCGTCTTCGCGAGGGTCACGCCGAGTCGGATGCCCGTGAAGGATCCCGGTCCGATGTCCACGACGACGGTGCCGAGGTCGGTCGGTCGAAGGCCCACCGAGGCGACGAGATCTCGGGCTGCCGGCACGAGATCGCGACCGCGGGCATCCTGCGCGAGTGCGGGGCTGTGGGCGATCGCGCCGCCGGGGAGCAGCAGGGCGAGACGGGCCTCCTCCCCGCTGGTCGCGATGATCAGCGTCGGGTCGCGGGGCGTGGGGAACGGGGGCAGGTCCATCGGGGCGCCCTACTCTCGCGGCGGCGTCGTGCCGGGTCCATCGGGTGCGGGGTGACGCCCGGTGCCGAAGGGGCGGGAGAGCGCGCGTGTGAGCCAGGCTTGGTTCGGGACGGACGGCATCCGCGACGTGGCGGGAGAGGGTCGCCTCGCCGACGGCGCATTGCCGCGAATCGGTCGGGCGTTCGGACGATTCCTCCGCGAGCGCCTCGGGCGAGCGCCTCGCGTCGTGTTCGGTCGGGATCCGCGGGCGAGCGGGCCGACGTTGCGCGACGGGCTCGCGCGAGGGCTCGCGGCCGAGGGGGCGAGCCTCGAGGACGCCGGCGTCCTGCCGACGCCGGCCCTCGCCTTCGCGGTCGCGCGCGGCGGACACGATCTCGGGTTGATGATCAGCGCGTCGCACAATCCGGCGGCCTACAACGGCATCAAACCGTTTCTCGCCGGCGGTCGGAAGATGGACGGCGCCGAGGAGGCGGCGGTCGAGTCGCTGCTCGAAGGCATCGACGACGTCGCCGTCGCGGACGCGACCGTCCGCGTCGACTCCGCCTGGACCGCGCGCTACGTGGACGAGACGGCATCGTGGCTGCGACGCACCGCGGCGCTCGACGGAGTGCGCGTGCTCGTCGACCTCGCGGCGGGCGCGACGACCGCGACTGCGGTGGCGCTGCTCGAGGCGCTCGGAGCCGAGGTCGCGGCGTTGCATCCGGCGGGATCCCGGCCGATCAACGACGCCTGTGGCACGGAGCAGCCGGAGGCGTGGCTGCGGGAGATGCGGGCGCGACCCGGGTGGATCGGCATGGCCTTCGACGGGGACGGCGATCGCGTGCTGCTCGCGGACGAGACCGGTGTGCTGCTCGACGGCGACGACTTGCTCGCGATCCTCGCGATGGACCGCGTCGCCGCGGACGGCGCGGTGCCGGGCGGCTGCGTCGTCGGCACGGTGATGAGCAATCTCGGGTTGGCCGACCTCCTGCGCCGAGACGGGATCGATCTCGTCCGCGCGGCCGTCGGCGACCGGCACGTCGCCGACGCGATGCGCGAGCGCGGCGCCGCGCTCGGGGGCGAACCGTCCGGCCACGTCGTGCTCGCGCGCGAGGATCTCGGAACCCCCGGCCCGCTCGTCGGCGACGCGGTCGTCGCGGGGATCCGGGTCGTGCAAGCCGCGCGTCGTCTCGGACGACCCCTGTCCGCGCTGCGCACGTTGCGCGCGCGGCACCCGCAACGCCTGGTCAACGTGCGGATTGCGGAGCGCATCCCGCTCGATGCGTGGAACGACCTCCGCACCGCGCGCGAGGCGCTCGAGGCCGAACTCGGCGAGGCGGCGCGATTCGTCGTCCGCTACAGCGGGACCGAACCGCTTCTCCGCATCATGGTCGAGGGCCGCGACGCCGCCGCCGTCGATCGCGCCGCCGACACCCTGGCCGCTGTCGCGCGGCGCGCGGGGCGTCCGGGGTGATCGGCGCGACGTCCACGGCGGGAACCCGACGGCGCGCCGGTCCCGACGCGGAGAGCCGGGGGTGGGTCACGCCGACGTGAAGGGCGTCCCCCACGCCCCGCTCCCGGCGGACCCACGACCTCCGCCACCGCGTCCGTTCCGGGGGCCCTTGACCCCACGACGTCACGGCTTCGCCGTTCGGGGGGTGTCCGTTCAGGGGGTCTTCGACCTTTCGAACGTACGGCCTCGCAGATCGGGGGCGCTCAGGCCGCCGTGTCGGGCTAGCGTGGTCCACCACACGTCGCCCTCCACGGCGACCTTCCGCTCCCCGCCTGCGAACCCGGACCGGCGGTGAACGCGAAGGGAAGGCATGCCCTCGGCGGATTGAGTCGTTAGGGGACCTGCGGCAGGAGCGCCGGGCCTGAACGGGTGCTCGGGGGGCACGCCGCAACTCAATCCGGCTTGCGCTCGATCGTGACCTGGAAGTCCTCACCCTGGAGTTCGCGAGGGACGAAGCGGATCGACTTGTCGAGGTAGGCGGGTTCGAGCGGGAGGAAGCGCAGGCGTCCCTTGGCCCGGACCTCGTTGCCCGCCGACGTCGGCAACTCGCCGCCGACGATTTCGATGCCCCAAACCCAGCCTGCCAGGGCGTCGGACACCAGATTCTGCTCGCCCCGCTGCCGCAACTCGTCATGCAGCGCGCGCGGCGCCTCGATCACGCCGCTGATGCGGTTGAACTGTGCGCTCATGCCGATGCGGTCCGGCTCGGTGACCTCGATCCGGTAGAGGTCGGCGTCTTTGACGAGGACGACGACCGCGTTCGCGAGCGGCTCCGTTCGCCAACTCGCGACGACCTCGAATCGCGCCTTCACGCGCCGGTCGGGGAAGGCCATGGTCTGGCGCCAAAGGCGCTCGCCCGGGCCGACCGGCTGCTCGCGCCACGCACGGAACGCGACCGGCGTCTCGACCGTGAACTCCTTCCCATCCTCGATCAGCGGCACGGCGAGATACGGACGAAGGTCGATCGGATCGGGGCGGATCGAGTCGGCCGCCGCGCCGCCCGCGTCACGTCCGAGGTCCATCGACCTCGGGAGTTCGACCGACACCGCCGGCTCGTCGATCCACTCCAGCGTGCATCGCACGCCGTGGCGCTCCAGCAACTCGGCGGCGTCGGGTCGCGTCGGGGGAAGCGCATAGCGCACGGTGCGCCGCGCGACGCGGTACGCGAATCCGTCGAGGTTCACGAGCGCCGACGACATGGTCTGTGGCTTCAGATAGGACTCGGGGAACGGCACCTCGAGCCGATCCCGAGGTCCGATGGCGCGACCCTCCGGAGGCACCTCGCCCAAGATCAGGCGCACCGGTCGCCCCTCGTCGCCGTAGACGGCGCGTTCCGCCCGCAGCATGTCGGTCTGCGAGCAGAGCAGGGACAGCGCCACCTTGCCGTGTCCCGGCGCGAAGAGGACGCGAAGGTCCGGTTCCCCGCCGGAGTCGGCCACGACCGGCACGTCGGCGAACACGTGCTCCCGGTCGATGTCCTCGCGCACGAGCGAGAAGACCATCGCGCTCAACGCCAGCGCGAGCACGAGCAGGCCCCACTCGCCGCGGAGGAACCGGGCCCAGAACCCGAGCCCCGTGCGCGGAGCGGTGCCCCCCCCGCGCGGCGGCGGGACCGGCGTCTCGCTCATGCCGCCGACCCCAGGCTGCGCGGGGCGATCCCGCCCTTCTCCGCGAACGCCACGTTCAGGACGCCGGTGAGCCACTTCGGGTCGGCGTGCGGCGTCATCTCGCCGCGCTCGACGAGGTGGATCTGGCCGCGCTCCTCGGAGACGACGAGGATCAGCGCATCGCTCTGTTCGCTGAGGCCGATCGCGGCGCGGTGGCGTGTGCCGTACATGCGCGCGAGTTGGGGGCGATCGGTCAGCGGAAGGATGCAGCCCGCCGCGGCGATGCGATCCCCGCGGATGATCACTGCTCCGTCGTGGAGCACCGTGTCCGTGTTGAAGATCGTGTCGAGCGTCTCGGTCTTGATCAGCGAGTCCATCGGCACGCCCGTGTCGATGTAGGTGCCCAGATCGATGTCGCGCTCGATCGCGATCAACGCGCCGACGCGCCGACGCGCGAAGTCGGTGACCGCGCGGATGATGTCGTCGACCGGGCGGATCTCCTGGGCGACGGGCGCCTCCCGTCCGAGGAACCGCTTCAGGAGCCCGCGGCGGCCGAGGCGCGCGATGCCGTGACGGAGTTCGATCTGGAACGTCACGACGAGCGCGAGGATCAGGATCGGGAACGCACCGCGGAAGATGTTGTTCAACACGTCGAGTTCGAGCTGCTGCAACAACAGGAAGACGCCGAGGATCACGATCCACGACAGCATCGCGGGTCCACGGAAGATGCCGCCCGCGATCGTCCGGCGCAGGAACCGCAGGAACACGTACACCACGAGGAACAGGAACGCGAGCTGAAGCCAGTCGCGCGGTTCCATCGCTCGGAGCGCCGCGAGACACGTGGTCGCGGCGCCGGTCGGAGCGAAGAGGGGGGAGGCGGAATCCGCCGGAATCATGCGTGGATCCTATCCGATGGACCCCGCGGCCGAATCGTTCGGAACGGCGATCGGCCTCAGTACGCGTTCAGGGGGTCTCTGACCTCGCGTACGTGCGGCTTCGCAGATCGGGGGCGCTCAGGCCGCCGTGTCGGGCTAGAGTGGT
>CAZPGF010000137.1:0-6794 GCA_964586025.1 uncultured Planctomycetales bacterium | reverse complement strand
GCACGAGCCCGTGGAAGCGCGCCGTCGTCACCGTCAAGGCCGGCGACAGCATCGAGTTCTATTGATCGCGTGCGGCGATGCCGCCGCGAGGAGACGTCCCATGCCCATCCGCCGGGTAAAGTCCATCACGAACGGCCAGCGTGGTCTCTCGTACGTCGATACGAGCGATCTCACGCGGAAGGCGCCCGAGCGGCGTCTCGTCGTCGGCAAGACGAGTTCCGGCGGCCGCAACAACGTCGGCCGCATGACGATGCGCCGTCGGGGCGGCGGTCACAAGCGCCGTTACCGTCTGGTCGACTTCCTCCGCTCGGACAAGGACGGGGTGCCCGGTCGCGTCGCGGCTCTCGAGTACGATCCCAACCGCAACGCGCGCCTGCACCTGATCCACTACGCCGACGGCGAGAAGCGGTACGTCCTCGCCGCGCACGGCGTCGCGGTCGGCGCGACGATCCACAACGGTGCGGCCGCGGAGCCCAAGCCGGGAAACAACCTCCCCCTGCGCAACGTGCCCGTCGGCCTCGCCGTCCACGCGATCGAGTTGGTCCCGGGCCGCGGCGCGCAGATGTGTCGCAGTGCCGGCACGCAGGCGGTCCTGAGCGCCCGCGAGGGTCGGTACGCGCTGCTGACGCTGCCGAGCGGCGAGATGCGCAAGGTCCACGTCGACTGCCGCGCGACCATCGGCCAGGTCGGCAACGTCGACCACAGCCTCGTCAAGATCGGCAAGGCCGGCCGGAACCGCCATCGCGGCAAGAGGCCGAAGGTGCGCGGATCGGCGATGAACCCCGTCTCCCATCCGATGGGCGGCGGCGAGGGCCGGCGTTCGGGCGGTCGTCATCCGGTCTCGCCGTGGGGCCAACTCGCCAAGGGCGGCAACACGCGCATACCGCGCAAACAGAGCAGTTCCCTGATCGTGCTTGGCCGCAAGCGCGGCAAGCACGTCGGGAAGTAGCCCGGACCCGAAGGGAGCACGCGAACATGGGACGCAGCCTGAAGAAGGGCCCGTACGTCGACGAACGCCTGCTTGAGCGCGTTCTCGGGCTCGAGGACTCCGGTCGCAAGGAGGCCCTTCGCACGTGGGCCCGCCGCTCGGACATCGTGCCCGAGTTCGTCGGGCACACGTTCATGGTCCACAACGGCAAGACCTTCGTGAAGGTCTACGTCACGGAGGACATGGTGGGGCACAAGCTCGGCGAGTTCGCGCCGACCCGGCTGTTCCGCGGCCACTCCGGCGTGAAGGTCGCTTCGGCGAAGTAGGGAGACAAGCGTGCGCATCAACGAGTCGTACGCCAAGACGTACCGTGCGTCGCACCGCGACGCGCGAATCAGTCCGTACAAGGCGCGTCCGGTGATCGACCTCGTGCGCGGCAAGCGCGTCGAGGACGCCCTGCACGCGCTCGAGTTCGAGCCGCGTCGCGCCGCGCCGATGATCGCGAAGGTCATCCGGTCGGCGCTCGCGAACGCCTCGAACGACCTCGAGGCGAACCTCCCCGGGCTCGTCGTGGTCGACGCGCGCATCGACGGCGCAGGCCTCCTGAACGGGCGGCGGCGTTGGAGTTCGCGAGCGATGGGTCGCGCATTCCCGATTCTCAAGCGAACCAGTCACATCTCGATCGTGCTGGCCGACCCGGCCAGCCGCTTCGACGGCGAGTAGGAGAGCACGTGGGACAGAAGACGCACCCGATCGGCTTCCGCACCGGCGTGTACCTGGATTACCGGTCCCGCTGGTACGCGCCGAAGCGAGACTTCGCGCGCCTCCTGAAGGAGGACCGCCAGATCCGCCAGTTCGTCCAGAAGCGCTTCTACGGCGCCGGCATCCCGCGCGTCGAGATCGAGCGCAAGGCGGACGCGCTGCGCGTGATCGTCCACACCGCCAAGCCCGGCGTGCTGATCGGCCGCAAGGGTGCGCAGGCGGAGGAACTGAAGAAGGAGATCGAGACGCTCACCGGCCGCCGCGTCGGTCTCGACATCGTCGAGGTGTCCCGTCCCGAGCTCGACGCCACCCTCGTCGCGCAGAACGTCGCCGACCAGTTGGTGAAGCGCGCCGCGTACCGCCGCACGCTGAAGCGCGCGATCCAGAACACGATGGAACGCGGCGCGCTCGGCGTGAAGTTGATCATCGCGGGCCGCCTCGGCGGTGTGGAGATCGCGCGCGTCGAGAAGCAGTCGAGCGGCTCGATTCCGCTCAGCACGTTGAAGGCCGACATCGATTACGGCACCGCCGAGGCGCGGATGTCGTACGGGGTGATCGGCGTGAAGTGCTGGATCTACAAGGGCACGTTGGCGAAGGCCGACCCGACCCGCCGCAACGAGGGAGCGTGATCCCATGTTGATGCCCAAGCGAGTCCAATGGCGCAAGATGCAGCGCGGCAAGGTGCGGGGCAACGCCTCGCGCGGTGCCACCGTCGCGTTCGGCGATTTCGGGCTCCAGGCGCTCGACCACGGCTGGATTCCGGCGAACGTGATCGAGGCCGCCCGTATCGCGGCGACGCGTGCGGCGTCCGACGGCCGCGTCTTCATCCGCATCTTCCCGCAGAAGTCCGTGACCTCCACGCCCGAGGAAACGCGGATGGGTACGGGCAAGGGCGAGCCCGACTACTGGGCCGCCGTCATTCGACCCGGGACGATCCTGTTCGAGGTGGGGGGCGGCGTGTCCGAGGCCGTCGCCAAGCGCGCTCTGAACAAGGTCGCCCACAAGCTGCCGATCCGTTGCCGGTTCGTCAGCCGAAGGAGTGCGTCGTGAGGCCGCGTGACGTCCGCCGTCGCGAACCCGCCGACCTCGTCCGCGAGGTCGCGCGCCTGCGCGAGGAAATCTTCCAGAACCGCTTCCGCGGACAGAGCGAGGAGAAGGTGGACCGCGGCCTCGTCCGGCGCAACCGCCGCGCGATCGCCCGGATCCACACGATCCTCCGAGAACAGGAACTCGGCGTGAACGCCGACCTCGTCGCCCAGGTGCGTCGCGCCGCGGGCAGGGACGACGACCGAAAGGGTGGGACGCGATGAGCACGAACCAGCAATCTCCGCGCGGCGCCCGCCGTGTCGTCGAGGGCGTCGTCGTGAGCGACGGCATGGACAAGACGATCGTGGTGAGGGAGGACCGCCTCGTTCCCCATCCGCTCTACGGCAAGTACGTCCGCCGCAAGTCGACCTACAAGGCCCATGACGAGGGGAACACCGCCCACGTCGGGGACCGCGTCGAGATCGTGTCGACCCGCCCGTTGAGCAAGACGAAGTCGTGGCGTCTCGTGCGCATCGTCCGCACGGCGCGCCTCGGCGCTTCGGCTCCGTCCGGATCGGAGCGCGCATGATCCAGATCCGCACTTGGCTCGATGTCGCGGACAACAGCGGCCCGAAGCGCTGTCACGCGATCAAGGTTCTCGGCCGCGGGAACAAGAACACCGCGGAGGTCGGCGACATCATCGTCGCCTCCGTCAAGAAGGCGATCCCGAGCAGCACGATCAAGCCCGGGGCGGTCGTGCGCGGCGTCATCGTGCGCACGCGCAACGCCACGCGTCGCTCCGACGGCACGTACGTGCGCTTCGACAGCAACGCGATCGTTCTGATCAACGACGACAAGAGCCCCAAGGGCACCCGCGTGTTCGGCGCGGTGGCCCGCGAACTGCGCAAGAAGGGGTTCACGAAGATCGTGAACCTCGCGTCGGAGGTGGTCTGATGCCCCAACGCATCCGCAAGGGCGATCTCGTCGTCGTCCGCACGGGCGATGACGCGGGCAAGCAGGGGCGCGTGATCCGCGTGATCCCCGAGAAGCAGCGCGTCGTCATCGAGGGCGTGAACTACGTGTTCAAGCACCTCCGCAAGTCCCCGAAGCACCCGAACGGCGGCCGCATCCGCAAGGAAGCGCCGGTTCACGTGAGCAACGTGATGCCCCTCGATCCGCAGGACGGCGGCGCGGTTCGCACGTCGGTCCGCGTGGTGGACGGGCGCCGCGTGCGCGTGGCACGCCGTTCCGGCGTCGCGCTCGGCGGTGCGAGCAGGAAGGAGTAGCGGCGATGGCACGCCTTCGCGAACAGTTCAAGTCCGAGATCCGGCCGCGGCTCATGGAGCGGCTCGGGATCGAGAACGTTCATCAGGTGCCTGCGCTCCGGAAGATCACGCTTTCGTGCGGCGTCGGCAAGGCCAAGGACGACAAGAAGTTGCTCGAGAACGCCACGGGCATCCTCGAGCGCGTCTCCGGGCAGAAGGCCGTCATCACGAAGGCCCGCGTCTCGGTCGCGCAGTTCCGACTGCGTGCCGGGATGGCCGTCGGCGCGCAGGTGACCCTGCGCGGCGAGCGGATGTACGAATTTCTCGACCGGCTGATCAACGTCGTCACCCCCCGGTTCCGCGACTTCCGCGGGCTCAAGGGCCGACTCGACGGTCGTGGCAACTACTCGCTGGGCCTCGCCGAGCAGTCGGTGTTCCCCGAGATCGACGGTGCGCTGCTCGAGAAGCCCCAGGGCATGAACATCACGCTCACCTTCTCGGGCGGGCGCGACGACTGGAGCCGAGCGGTGCTCGAAGAGATGAACTTCCCCTTCCGTACCGAGAAGGAGGGCCGCTAGTCATGGCGATGAACGACACCGTGGCCGACATGCTCACGCGCATCCGCAACGGGCTCGTGGTGCATCGGCCCAACGTGGACGTGATCGCGTCCCGCCTCAACCGCTCCGTCGCGGAGGTCCTCCAGCGCGAGGGCTTCCTGACCGGGGTGACGGACGTGCTCGACTCCCGCGGCCACAAGTCGCTGCGACTGGAGTTGAAGTACGACCGCGACGGCGTGCCGGTCATCACGCGCATCGGCCGCGTCTCGCGGCCGGGGCGGCGTGTGTATCGCGGCGTGCAGGAGATCCCCCGGATCCTGAACGGTCTGGGCATCACCGTCGTGAGCACGTCGCGCGGCGTGCTGTCCGATCGCGAGGCGCGCGGCGCCGGCGTCGGCGGCGAAATCCTCTGCGAAGTCTGGTAGCGGAACGGAACGAGGAGTCCCCGTCATGTCTCGCGTCGGTTCGGTTCCGATCACGATTCCCTCGGGCGTGGATGTCCGGGTGGACGGCATGCGCCTCGCCGTCAAGGGGCCGAAGGGCGAACTCTCCCGCGATCTGAGCGGTGGGGTCGCGGCCCGTGTGGACGGCGCGAAGCTCGTGCTGTCCCGCCCCGACGACCTGGCCCGGACGAAGTCGCTCCACGGCCTCTACCGCGCGCTCGCGGCGTCGATGATCACCGGGGTCAGCACCGGCTTCTCGCAGCGCCTGGAAGTCGTCGGCGTCTCGTACCAGGCCGCGGTCGACGGCAAGCGGCTGCGCCTGCAGGTCGGCTTCAGCCACCCGGTCTTCTTGCCGATCCCGGCCGGACTGAAGGTGGAGTGCCCGAGCCCCACGCAGATCCAGGTGTCGGGCTGCGACAAGCAACTGGTCGGCGAGTTCGCCGCGCGCGTCCGCCGGGTGCGACCGCCCGAGCCGTACAAGGGCAAGGGCGTCCGTTACCAGGGCGAGCAGATCACCCTCAAGGCCGGCAAGTCGTTCGTCGGCGGGGAGAAGTAGGCCATGGACCGTCTCAAGCGCATGGCACGCAAGCGCGAGAACCGCGCGTTCCGCGTGCGCCGCAAGGTGCGCGGCTCGGAGGCCCGTCCGCGCCTTTCCGTGCATCGCACGAGCAAGCACATCTACGCCCAGATCGTCGACGACCTGGCCGGGCGAACGCTCGTCAGCGCGTCGTCGGTCGGGCTCAAGTTGGACAAGGGGGGCAACGTCGCCGCCGCGTCCGTCGTCGGCGCCGCCCTCGGTGAGAAGGCCAAGGCCGCCGGCATCGCCCGTGTCGGGTTCGATCGTGGTGCATTCCGCTACCACGGTCGTGTCAAGGCCCTTGCCGACGCCGTCCGCAAGGTGGGCATCGAGTTCTAGGCTCCCGACGAGGACCGAGGAGAAGCCGGCATGCGCCGCGACATCGACTACCAAAGCGCCGAGGGTCTGGACCTGCACGACACCGTCGTGAAGATCAACCGATCCGCCAAGGTCATGAAGGGCGGCCGACGGTTCGGGTTCAGCGCGTTGATCGTGCTGGGCGACGGACGTGGCACGGTCGGTCTCGGCTTCGGGAAGGCACGCGAAGTCCCGCCGAGCGTCGAGAAGGCTCAGACCGATGCGCGCAAGCGCCTCGTGCGGGTGCCGTTGAAGGGCACGACGATCCCGCACGCGGTCACCGCTCGGTACCGGAGCAGTGCCGTCAAGTTGATCCCGGCCGCGCCGGGAACCGGAATCATCGCGGGCGCCGCCGTGCGGGCGGTCCTCGAGGCGGCGGGCGTTCGTGACGTGCTCACGAAGGCGCTCGGCAGCAAGAACCCGATGAACCTCGCCAAGGCGACGTTCGAAGGCCTCCTCTCGATGCGGACCCGCCGCGAGATCGAGGAGCGCCGAGGAGTGAAGATCGGATGAACCTCGACGACGTCCGCCGCATCAAGATCCCTCGGCAGCACAAGCACCGCGTCGGTCGCGGCTCCGGCTCCGGCTGGGGTGTGACCTCCGGTCGCGGCAACAAGGGCGCGGGCCAGCGCTCGGGGGCACGGTTCCGCCTGCACTTCGAGGGCGGCCAGATGCCGATCTACCGCCGTCTGCCGAAGAAGGGCTTCAACAACGTCCGCTTCGCGATCGAGTTCCACGCGGTGAACGTCGGTCAACTCGGCCGTGCGTTCCCGGCCGGAAGCAGCATCGACCTGGCCGCCCTGAAGAAGGCCGGTCTTGCGCCGAAGCGGGCCGAGTTCGTGAAGGTCCTCGGACACGGAGACCTCGGCGCCTCCCTGT
>CAZPGF010000136.1:0-6881 GCA_964586025.1 uncultured Planctomycetales bacterium | reverse complement strand
CAGGCCACGTTCGCGAGGAGCACCGGCCCTCTCGAACACCAGGTCGATCGCGTCGGCGAGTGAACGCTCGCCGCCGACGGCGGCATCGAGGTTCACGGAGAAGCCGCGCATTCCGCCGATGCGCCGTTCGGTCCCGAGACGCATGGCCAAGAGGGCCAGCGCTTCGCGGCGGCTCTGCGGATCGGGAACGGAGCGAAGCACCTCCGTCGTCATGCCGTCCTCGACGGCGTTGCCGAGCGTCCGAACGAACTCGTAGGTGTCCGCCGGTCGCGCGAACAGGTCCGCGAAGAACGGCATCACGTGCGGGATCGTCGCCGGATGCGGATAGCGCGGCCAGTGCGCATGCGGCGCGTAGCCGAGGTGCTCGGGCGCGACGCCCAGGTCCCGCAGCGCGGCGAGCAGCTCATCCTCGTTCGCCGGGACCTCCTCACCGCGCGCCGGCGTGGCGTCAAACGGCGCCAGGGCGAGCACGCATGTGAACCACAGCGCGCAACGTGCGACGCGGGATCGGACGGCGTCCTGCATCTCGACCTCCTGCGCCCTCGCGTGTCGCGGCGATCGCGCATTCTCTCGGCACCCCGCCGGATCGGTCGAAGATGGCCCGCAATGCGCCCGTACGCAACCGTCACGCCCGCCGACGCCGATGCGCTCGCCGCGATCGTCGGGTCGGATGCGGTCGTCACCGCGTCGGACGAGGCGCGCCTCCTCGTCTACGGGCGCGACGAAACCGCCGACTGGCAGTACCGGCCGGACGTCGTCGTCCTACCGTCGCGCACCGACCAGGTGGCCGCGATCCTCGCGCACGCCTCCTCCCGTCGCCTGCCGGTGACGCCTCGAGGCGCCGGCACGGGGCTTTCCGGTGGAGCGCTCCCGGTGTTCGGCGGGATCGTGCTCTGCGTCGAACGGATGAACCGCATCGTCGAGATCGACGTCGCCAACCGCATGGTCCGCGTCCAGCCCGGCGTGATCAACCAGGTCCTCCAGGACGAGGTCGGCCGGCACGGCCTCGCCTATCCCCCCGACCCGGCTTCCGCCGGCAGTTGCCAGATCGGCGGAAACCTCGCCGAGAACGCCGGCGGGCCGCATGCGGTGAAGTACGGCGTGACGAAGGACTGGGTGCTCGCCCTGGAAGCGGTCCTCGCGTCCGGGGAGACCATGCGCACCGGCGGAAAACTCCGCAAGGACGTCGCCGGCTACAACCTCACCCAACTGCTCGTCGGCAGCGAAGGCACGCTGGCGGTCATCACCGAGGCCACGCTGCGACTGATCCCGCGGCCCCCCGCGCGACGCGCCCTCGTCGCGCCGTTCGACGACCTCGACGTCTCCGCGCACGCGATGGTCGCCGTCTTTCGCTCGGGCATCCAGCCGTCCACGCTCGAAGTTGTTGAAGGCGCCGCGCTGCACGCCGCCGCGGCGCATCTCGGTCGTCCGGTCCCGCATCAGGACGCCGCCGGCTGGCTCATGCTCGAGGTGGACGGATCCGACGACGACCTCGTCGAGCGCGACGTGCGTCGCGCCGGCGAGATCCTGCTCGACGCGGGCGCCCGTGACGTGCTCGTCGCCGACACGCCGGCGCGCGAACGCGAGCTCTGGGCGGTCCGGCGCTGCCTCGGCGACGCGGTGAAAAAGCAGGCGACGTACGTCGAATGCGATACGGCGGTTCCGCCGGCGTCGGTTCCGGAGCTGTTCCGAGGCGTGAGGGAAATCGCGGAGCGACTCGGCGTGCGGCAGATCAGTTACGGACACGCGGGCGACGGCAACATCCACGTCAACGTGTTCGCCGACGACGTCGATCCCGCGGCGCGCGACCGCCGACTCGGACCGGCCGTCGAAGCGATCTTCGATCTCGCGGTGTCCCTCGGCGGAACGATCACCGGCGAACATGGCGTCGGTTGCCTGCAGAGCCGTCACCTCCCGAAGTGTCGGGACCCGGTGGCGATCGCGACGATGCGCGCGATCAAAGACGCGCTCGACCCGGCGGGCATCCTCAATCCGGGCAAGGTGCTGCCCGGGCCCTTCCCCGCGCCTCATGGCCACACCCGCCGAGGCGCGCTCGCGTGATGCACGAGTTGCCGATCGAGTACGTGAACCATCTCGTCTCGCCGCGCGGACTCGGCGACCTCCCCGAGCCCCAGGCGGCGGGCGAGATCGGTAGCATGGTCGGTGGGATCGGCGCGCGCTTCACGCTCAGCTACGCGAGCGATGGCGGCGACGGCTCCCTCGTCGCGGATGTGCGGGGACGCGCGTTCGGCACGCCGGCGTTGATCGCCCCGATCTCGTGGCTCTGCTCCCAGGTCGAGGGCGGTTCCTGGCAGGACGCGGGCCGCTACGGTCCGGCCGAGATCGTGAACGGGCTTCGTGGTGCAACACCGGGCGCCGCCCTGCCTGCCGCCGTCGAGCGCGCGGCGGAGTTCGCCGCGAGCGCGCTGCGACGTGCCCTCGGGATCGATCTGGTCGGACCGGCCGACTGTCGCGGCCCGGGCATCCTCGTGTGTCGATGCCTCGGCGTCGGAGATCGGCCGATCCGCGCGGCGATCGCGGCCGGCCGTCGCGATCCGGAGTCGATCGGCATCGCCACCGGGGCCTGCACCGGATGTCGTTCCTGCCGCCCCGATCTCCTCATGCTGATCGACGAGGAGACGCTCCCGCTTCCCCCCGATCCGGGCCATGACCGGCATCCGGTCGAACGGGTCGCGCTGGTCCACGGCGCCCGTCAACTGCGCGGGTTGGGGTTGCCGCTCCTGGATGCGCGCTACGAGCATGGGGCGCTGCACGTCCGGCTCGGCGAACCCGGGCCGAACGCCGGCATCCGTCTGCCCGGCGCGATCGCCCAACTGCGCTGGGTCCTCCGCGAAACGGTCGCGGACGACGTCCGGGTGCTGCCCCGAGACGCCTGATTTCCGGGCTTTCCTCGTCTCGGGACCGGGGCCCCCTCGAGCCGACTCACGACGGCCGCGTCGTTGGCCGATCCACCCATCGAGACGGACAGTCCCGGGCGGACCCCCTGTGGGAGGGAGGGCCCGTCCGGGCGGGAGAGGGCCCACCGGGCCCTCTCCCGCGATCCGACGGGGCAGGGAGAGCGCATGGGTACGGCGACGCGCACGATCTTCACCATCCACGAGGCGAACCAGATGCTTCCGCTCGTCGCGAGCATCGTTCGCGATCTCGTCACGGAGTTCCAGATCCTGCGCGTCGCCGGACGCGAGCGCCGTTCCCTCGAGGTCGAGCGCGGTGGACGACGGGACGACGATCCCCGGCTCGGCGCGCTGCGCGAGGACGTCGCCGAGCTCTCGTCGCGCATCGAGGGCTACCTGCAGGAACTCTCCGATCTCGGCGTCGAGGTTCGCGACCTCGAACTCGGCCTCGTCGATTTCCCCACGCTGATCGACGGCGAACCGGCGTACCTCTCATGGCGTCGCGGCGAAGAGCGGGTCTGCTGGTGGCATCCCGCCGATCGCGGCTTCAGCGAGCGTGCCCCGGTCCCGGTTCCCGGCGGGCGCTCGCCGCTCTCGGCATGAGTTCGATCTTCACACGGATCGTTCGCGGCGAGATTCCTGCGGACCGGGTGCTCGAGGACGACGCCCACCTCGCGTTCCTCGACGTGCAACCGATCCAGCCGGGCCACACGTTGGTGATCCCGAAGCGCGAGGTGGCCTACCTCTACGACCTCGCGGCGGAGGAACAGGCGGCGCTCTGGGACTTCGCGCGGCGCGTCGAACGCGGCGTGCGGCTCGCGACGCGGTGCCCGCGCGTGATCGTGATGGTCGTCGGGTGGGAGGTGCCGCACGTGCACGTCCACCTGATCCCGACCCATGCGGCGACGGACTTCCCGGTGCCACCGAAGCTCGTGGTCTCCGCCGCCGACCGCGCCGCGACCGCCGCGGCGATCCGGGCACAACTCGGCGTCTGACGGCCGCGCGAAGCGCGTCAGCGCAGGAAGTTCATCAGCTCCTGGCGTGTCTTCGCGTCGGCCCGGAACCGGCCGAGCATGCAGGACGTGATCGTCGCGCTGTTCTGCTTGCCGACGCCGCGCATCATCATGCAGAGGTGCTGGGCCTCGATCACGACGCCGACGCCGCGGGGCTTCAGCGCGCGCTGGATCGACTCGGCGATCTGCGTCGTCAGGCGCTCCTGCACCTGCAGCCGCTTCGCGAAGACGTCCACGACGCGCGCGAGTTTGGACAGCCCGACGATGTGCTTGTCGGGGAGGTAGGCGACGTGGGCGCGCCCGAAGAAGGGCAGCATGTGGTGTTCGCAGAGGCTGTAGACCTCGATGTCCTTGACGAGCACGATCTCGTCGGTGTCGCTCTCGAACAGGGCCGCGCGTAGGACGGCGTCGGCATCCAGCCCGTACCCCTCG
Source organism: uncultured Planctomycetales bacterium (assembly GCA_964586025.1). Taxonomy (GTDB): domain Bacteria; phylum Planctomycetota; class PLA2; order PLA2; family JAEUHO01; genus JACKGW01. The sequence goes on along the minus strand of CAZPGF010000136.1, from coordinate 2,521 downwards.
GTCAGCGTCGTGAGGCTGCGCGCCACCCGCTCCGGCGTCCGTTCGAGGCCCTCCCGGCCCGGGTTCTCGCCGATGCCGAGCAGCAGACCTCGCACGAGGTCGGGGAGGGATGCGGAGGCGGCGGAAGTCGGATCGACCATGCGCCGACCGTACCCCGCCCGCCCCTACCGGACGCCCAACTGCTCGCGCAGGGCCGCCTGCTTGCGATCGAGCCAGCCGACGGCCGGCCCGTCGACGAAACGCCGCCAGGCCTCCGGTCCCGCGGCGAGGGCTTCGAGGACCGCGTCGTGGAGGCCGAGGTCGAGGGGCTGATGGGCGAGCATCGCGCCACGCCCCTCCCGCGGCAGCCTCGCGGCGGCGTCGGCCGCCACGGTCAGCACGCTCTTGTGGACCGCGACGGACGTTACGGCCCTCCCCTCCCCTGCCTCCGGCCAGAGCACCTCCGCGAATCCGTCCACCTCGTTGTTCCAGGCAGCGCTGCCCGGCGCGTCGCCCCGAGCGAGCGCTGCGGCGACGCGCGCCACGACGTCGGCCTCGGTGGTCCCCGGGCCTTCTCCCCCGTCGCCGCAGCCCGTCGTGCCTGCGAGGGTGAGGGTCAGGAGGAGGAGAGGGACAGGGCGAGAGCGCATCCGACCGCAGCGTAGCGCTCGAGGGCCCGATCCCGTGGATCCGCCGCGCAGGCGGGAGGGGCAGAAGGTCGACCACCTGATTCCATGCACACTACACGCATGCCTCGGGTCCCGCTCGGGGTCGGCTTGGAGGGTCGCATCGGGGCCATTACGCTGCGGCGGCACCGACGAAGGAGTGTCCATGCCGACCGGCGCCGAACTGCACGTGGTGATGGAGGCGAAGGGCAAGTCCAAGGGGCGCACCCCGAAGGGCCTCTCCGACGCCGACCTCAAGGCCCTCTACCGCGCGATGGTCTTCACCCGTCTGTTCGACCAGCGGGGGATGAACCTCCAACGCCAGGGACGCATCGGGTTCTTCGTCCCGAGCATGGGCCAGGAGGCGAGCCAGATCGGCACCGGTTTCGCGATGGGTGCGCGGGACGTGATCTTCCCCTCGTACCGCACCCATTCGATCGCCCTCCTCAAGGGCGTCCCCCTGAAGGCCCTCTACGACCAACTCTGGGGCAACGCGACCGATCTCGTGAAGGGTCGGCAGATGCCGAACCACTTCGCGTTCTCGTCCATCCGCTGGGTCAGCATCAGTTCGCCGATCGGCACGCAGATCAGCCAGGCCGCCGGCGCCGCGCGCGCCGCGCAGGTGCGCGGCGACAAGGACGTCGCGGTCTGGGCGTGGTTCGGCGACGGCGGAACGTCGAGCAACGACTTCCACGCCGGCCTCAACTTCGCGGGCGTCTGGAAGGCGCCGTGCATCTTCCTCTGTGAGAACAACCACTGGGCGATCTCCGTCCCCCAGGAGATGCAGACGGCGTCGGCGTCCTTCGCCGACAAGGCGATCGCGTACGGCATGCGGGGCGTGCGGGTCGATGGAAACGACGTGCTCGCCGTCGTCGAGGCCGCGCGCGAGGCGCGCGAGCGCGCCGTCCGCGGCGAGGGACCGACCCTGATCGAAACGGTCACCTTCCGCATGGGCCCCCACTCCTCGTCCGACGACCCGAAGCGCTACCAACCGCCCGCGCTGTTCGAGTCCTGGCAGAAGCGTGACCCGATCGACCGCTTCCGCGAGTGGCTCGACGCCAAGGGGCTCTGGTCGCAGGCGTGGCACGACGAGATCTCCGCGGAGATCCAGAAGGAGATCGCGACGGCCGTCGAGGCCGCCGAGGCGACGCCCCCGCCCGACGTCGAGACGCTGTTCGACGACGTCTACGCGACGTTGCCGCACTCCCTCGTCGAGCAGCGCGACGAGTTGCGCGAGCAGATCAAGCGCTCCGGCGCGATCGAAGACGGCGGCGGAGCGTTCCCGCTCTGACGCGCGACTTTCCTTCGACCCGCGGCGGACGGCGCGCCGCCGCGGGGACGTCCTCTCGCGCGCCGTGAGGCGGAGTGGCCCCATGCCGCAGATGACCATGCTCCAAGCGATCAACGACGCGATGCACGTCGCGATGGAGAAGGACGGTGACGTCGTCGTGCTCGGCGAGGACATCGGCAAGAAGGGCGGCGTGTTCGGCGCGACGGACGGACTCTTCGACAAGTTCGGCGCGATGCGCGTGATGGACACGCCACTCTCGGAGTGCGGGATCATCGGGACGGCGATCGGGATGGCCCTCTACGGCCTCAAGCCCGTGCCCGAGATCCAGTTCCTGGACTTCATCTATCCCGGCTTCGACCAGATCGTCTCCGAGATGGCCAAGATGCGCTACCGCTCCGGCGGGCAGTTCACCTGCCCGATGGTGATCCGGTCGCCCTCGGGCGGCGGCATTCGTGGCGGGCATTACCACTCCCAGTCGAGCGAGGCGTACTTCGCCCACACGCCCGGCCTGCGCGTCGTGATGCCGAGCACGCCCGCCGATGCGAAAGGCATGTTGCTCGCGTCGATCTTCCACGAAGATCCGGTG
>CAZPGF010000135.1:0-7027 GCA_964586025.1 uncultured Planctomycetales bacterium | reverse complement strand
TGCCCGGCCAGTGCCACGCGCGCAGCGCATCCATCGCCTCGTCGCTGATCGTCCGGACCGCCCCCTTCTTCGCGGACTCCGCCAGGAAGTGCTCGACCAGCAGGGGGATGTCCTCGCGCCGCTCGCGCAGCGGCGGCAACGTCACCGAGATCACGTTGAGCCGATAGTAGAGATCCTCCCGGAATCGCCCCTGTTCGCAGAGCGCCCAGAGATTCTGATTGCTCGCGGCCACGATGCGCACGTCAACCGAAATCGGTTGGCGCCCCCCGACGCGACGCACCTCGCCCTCCTGAAGCGCGCGCAGCAGCTTCTTCTGCATGTCGAGCGGCATGTCCCCGATCTCGTCCAGCAGGAGCGTGCCGCCGTTGGCCGCCTCGAACAGCCCCTTGCGATCGGCCGTCGCGCCGGTGAACGAACCCTTGGTGTAGCCGAACAGTTCGCTCTCGAGGAGGCTCTCGGGGATCGCCGCGCAGTTCTCGCTGACGAACGGCCCGTTCTTACGCACGCCGTTGAAGTGCAGCGCCCGCGCGACGAGTTCCTTGCCGGTTCCGCTCTCGCCCTGGATGAGGACCGGCACGTCGCTGTCGGTCACCTTGTCGAGGAGCCGGAACACGTCGCGCATCGCGCGGCTGGTCGCCACGATGTTCGTGTAGGAGTACTTCAGCGGTGCCTCGTCGCGCTCGCGCAGCACCTGATCGCGAACCTCCATCAGCTCGGCGCGGGTCTGCGCCTCGCGGTCGGCGAGGATGCGATTCAGTTCGTCCACCTCGCTCTTCGCGTCGGTCAGTTCCGCGAGGCGGCGGTCGTTCTCCTCGTGCAACGCGGCGCTGCGGAGCGCGACGGCCGCCTGATCGGCGAAGAAGCCGATCAGCGGCAATTGACGTTCGATGAAGAGCCCGCGCTCGAAACGGTGCTCCAGCACGAGCGTGCCCGCCGGGCCGGACGGGCCGGGTACGGGAACGGCGAGGATGGAGCGCAGCTGCATGTCGGCGATCGAGTCGCTTCCCGTGAAGCGTTCGTCCGCGCCCGCGTCGGTGACGAGGATCGGTTCGCCCAGTTCACGGACCTGACGCTCGAGGGTGCGGCTGATCCGCAGCGCCGATTCGGCGATGTCGGCACGACCCATGTTGCGCGCGGCGACGATCTCGGGCTCGGTCTCCTTGCGGCGACCACGGACCTCCGGGGCGTAGTGCAGGAAGTAGCCGCGCTCCGCACCGGTGAACTCGATGAGGCTGTCGAGGATGAGTTCGAACACGGGTTGCGGGCGGCGGTCGTCCACGAGCGCGCGCATCACGCGCTGGAGCAGTTGCGCGGCGCGCACCTCGGGCGAGCCAGCGAGCAGATCGGCGAGCCCGTGCCGTCCCGCCGACGCGGCGAATCGCTCCGCCGCGTGCCGCAGGCCCTCTTCGCCGAGCCGCCCGTGGATCCGCTCGACGAGGGCGTCCACGTCGTTGAGCAGATCCTCGGTCGCAGCGGAAGCGCGATACAGCAGTTCGACGCGGCCGAGGCGAACGCGATCCCCGTCGCCGAGGAGCCGCTGTCGCACGGCGCGGCCGTTCACGTAGGTGCCGTTTCGGCTGTCCAGATCGACGACCTTCCAGGCGCTGCCGCGCGCCGACTCGAATCGACAGTGCTTCGCCGAGAGCGAGCGATCGTCGAGGCGAAGGTGGGTGCCCGGTCCGCGCCCGACGATGACCTCGGCACCTTCGAGTGCGTAGCGCGCCGGGCCGTCCGACCCGACGAAGAGAAGCAGGGCGCCGTCGTGCCGTTGCATGGTTGGCTCCAAACCGCTACACGAGCCGCGTCAGTCGCGCGTGACGCAACAAGAGGACGCGATGGCCGGCGGCATCGAAAGCGACGGTGACGCGGACTTCCTCGCCGGAGCCCGATACGTCGGCGAGGACGCCGGTCCCGAAGTACGGGTGCTGCACACGATCGCCACGGGCGAAGGCGGGGCCGGTTTCGCGCACCACGGGTCCCTCGACGTCCGTCGATGGCGGCACCGGCGCCGCGGGGGACCACGACGGCCCGCCGTCGAGTCGTTCGGCCGAGTCCGCGGGAAGATCCTGCAGGAAACGGCTCGGCAGTCGTCGCTGCGCGCCGAGGTAGGACGTGCGCGACGTCGCGTACGAGAGCACGAGTTCGTCCTCGGCGCGGGTCATCGCGACGTAGAAGAGGCGCCTCTCCTCCTCGACACCGCCGGGCTCATCGACGCTTCGCGCGTGCGGAAACCACTCCTCTTCGGCACCCGCGACGACGACGCACGGAAACTCGAGTCCCTTGGCGGCGTGGGCACTCAACAACTGGATCCGACCGCCGTCCTCCTCGACGTCGTCCTGCTCACTGACGAGCGCGGCACGCTGGAGGAACGCGGCCAGATCGACGTCCGGCTCGCGCTCGTCCAGTTGGCGGGCGAAGCCGATCAACTCGTCGACGTTCTCGATCCGGCCGCGCTCGATTTCGTCGCTGCTGCCTTCCAACGTGGCGCGATAGCCGCTCTCGGAGGCGAGCGCGGCCAGCACCGCGGCGACCGGCTTGCGCGGCAGCGCCCGCACGCGGTCGAGCACCGCGACGAGCGAAGCGAGGCCGCTGCGCGCCCTTCCCTGGATCCCGGCGTCGCCTGCCGTGCGCGCGGCTTCGGCGAGGGGGACGCCGCGGTCGAACGCGATCCGACGCAGTTTGTCGAGGCTCGTGTCGCCGACGCCGCGGCGCGGGACGTTCGCGATCCGCAGGAACGAGACGTCGTCGGCGGGATTCTCGACGAGGCGCGCATACGCGAGCAGGTCCTTGACCTCGCGGCGCTGGAAGAACTCCGTGCCGGAGACCACCCGGTACGGCAGCCGTGCCTCGCGCAGCGCCATCTCGATCGCCCGCGACGCGGCGTTCACCCGATAGATCACGGCGATGTCGTCAGGACGGCGGCCGGCTGCGATCCAGCGCGCGATGCGCGCCGCGATCCGCCGCCCCTCGTCGTCGCCGTCGAAGGCACGACGCACCTCCACCCGCGGGCCGTCCGCCTTCGACGAGACGAGATGCTTCGCATGGCGCTGGGTGTTGCGTGCGATGACCGCCTCGGCGCAGGCGAGGATGCGGCCGGTCGATCGATAGTTGCGGTCGAGCACGACCGTCGACGCGCCGCCGAGGTCCTCGTCGAAGCCGAGGATGTTCTCGATCGTCGCGCCGCGCCATCGGTAGATGCTCTGATCGGGGTCGCCGACGACGGTCAGGCTTCCGCCGGGGGAGACCAGCTGCAGCAGAAGGTCTCGCTGGACGCGGTTGGTGTCCTGGTACTCGTCCACGAGGACATGCTCGTAGCGCGCACGTACGGCGTCCCCGACCCCCTCGCCCGCGACCAGCAGACGCACGGCCTCGACGAGCAGATCGTCGAAGTCGAGCAGGTTCGAGGCCCGCATTCGCTCCGCGTACCGCGCGACGATCGCCTCGAAGATCGAGACCGCGCGATGGCGCTCGAGGTCGAGCGGCGCGCGACCGACACCGCCGTTCTTGATCCAGGAGATCTGCGCGGCGACCGCCGGAACTCGCAGCGTGCTCTCGCCGGGCGCGAGGTCCTCCAGGATCACCTTCAGGAGCCTCGACTGATCGTCGCGATCGAGAATGGTGAATCGGGGATCGATGCCGATCGCCTCGCCGTGACGCCGAAGGAGCGTGGCGCCGAAGCCGTGGAAGGTTCCCGCCTCGACCGATCCGCCCCCGGGCAGCGCTCCGAGGCGCTCCTTCAGGACGCGGGCGGCCTTGTTCGTGAAGGTGATCGCCAGCACCCGCCAGGGCTGGGCCCCCCGGCGGATCAGCCACGCCACCCGGCGGGTCAGCACGCGGGTCTTGCCGGTCCCGGCGCCCGCGACGACCCGCAGGGGCCCCGGCGGTGCCGTGACCGCGGCGCGCTGGGCCTCGTTCAGGCCGTGGAGGAGGTCCTCGTCCGCGTCCGGGATGCTGGACTCTTTGGTCATTCGACCGGGATTGTAAAGCACTCCTACGTCCGTCACCCCGATCGGTCCTGGCCCGGTCGGCCGGCGGCGCTCGGGCCCAACGTAGCGCCGAGGGGCGTCCCCTCTACGCTCTTCCGACTCGCCGGGAACCCTCCCGGCTCGGAGGTCACCCCATGCCCCGCGTCTGTCAGTTCAGCGGCAAGCGCACGCGCGCCGGCCGGCAGTACACGACTCGCGGTCTGGCCAAGAGCAAGGGTGGCGTCGGCACGAAGATCACGGGCAAGACGAACCGGATGTTCAAGCCGAACGTGCAGAAGGTCCGTGCCGTGATCGACGGGCGGGTCGTGCGCGTGAAGGTCTCCGCGAAGCTCCTGCGCCGCGGCGTGATCGAGAAGCCTGCGCAGCGCTCCAAGGCATAAGGTCTCGAGTACGCGTTCAGGGGGTCTTCGACCTTTCGAACGTGCGGCTTCGCAGATCGGGGGCGATCAGGCCGCCGTGTCGGGCTCGAGTGGCCAACCACACGTCGCCCTCCACGGCGACCTTCCGCTCCCCGCCTGCGAACCCGGACCGGCGGTGAACGTGAAGGGAAGGCACGTCCCGGGCGTGCGTTCCCCTTGCGTGGGCCCCGAGCGCTACCGGCGGCGGCGCCGCGACACGGGCGCCGGCGCCCCGCCGGTGGCCGGCGCGCCGCCCGGCCGCGCCGAGCGCGCGCCGGCATCGGCAAGGCGTGCGTTCTGCAGCGACTTCAACAGCGCGTCGATCGCCTCGGCGATCTCCTTCGCCCGTCCGCGCGCGGCTGGATCCTTCGAGAGCAGTCGGGCCACGAGCTCGGCGGTGCGCTCATCGATCGTGGGATCGTCGTCGAGCACTGACGGCGCCGGGGCGGTGAGGTGTTGTGCGAGGACCGCCGATGCGTCCGCACCGACGAACGGCGGCCTGCCCGTCAGCATGTGGAAGAGGGTTGCGCCCAGGCTGTAGAGGTCGGTGCGCTCGTCGACGGCGCCGTCGCCTCGCGCCTGTTCGGGGCTGATGTAGTCGGGCGTGCCCATGCGCCGGGCGACCGCCTCGTTGTCGAGTTCGAGGCGGGCGAGCCCGAAGTCGCTGAGCTTCGCGACGCCGTCTTGGGTCAGCAGGATGTTCGCCGGCTTCACGTCGCGGTGGATCAGTCCGGCCTTGTGCGCGTGATCGAGCGCGCGTGCCATCTGCTGGGTGATCGAGAGGGCGCGTTCCTCGTCGAGGGCGCCCCCGCGCTCGAGCAGATCGGCGACCGTCAGGCCGTCGGCGTACTCCATCACGAGATAGCGGACGCCGGCCGACTCGCCGATGTCGATGCCGCTGATGATGTTCGTGTGGTTCAACCGGGCCACCGCGCGCGCTTCGGTCATGAACCGCTGCACGTGGACGTCGTCCTGCGCGAGATCGGGCGAGAGCACCTTGATCGCTACGTCGCGATCGAGCGACAACTGCCGCGCACGGTACACGGCCCCCATCGCGCCCTCGCCGATCCGGTCGAGCAAGCGGTAGCCTGCGATCTGCTCGCCGCCGGACGCGCGGCGGCGACGGCGCTCGAGGTCCTCGTAGGTCTCGCGATCGATCGCGCCGCGCTCGAACAGGAGCGAGAGCAGCGTCCGCGACTTCAACCCCATCGACGAGAGCCGTCCCTGGATCTCACGCACCTCGTCGACCTGGGTCGCGGCGAGCGCGCCGCTCTCCACCAGTTCGGCGATCAGTCGGTCTTCGCTGGCGTCCACGGGAAGCCCTCCGGATGCGTCCGTTATCGGCGCGCGCCTCGACGCGGCAACCCCGGCCCCGGGCGCTTGCGCCCGGCGAAGATCGCCGGCCGGTCCAGGGCCCCGAGCCACCGCCGCTCCGCCGCGCGCATCCGCCGCCGGCGCGCCGGATCGTGGTCGTCGTGTCCGAGCAGGTGCAGGACCGCGTGCACCGCATACAGGGCGAGTTCGTCCGCGGCAGCGTGTCCGCGGGCCGCAGCCTCGCGTCGCGCGGTCTCGGCCGAGAGGAGCAGCGATGCGCCCTCCCACGGCCTCTCCGTCCCGGGGAATGCCAGCACGTCGGTCGCCCAGTCGTGGTCGAGGTGTCGCCGGTTCACCTCGCGAATGCCCGCGTCGTCGGTGACGAGGACGTCGAGGGAGACCGCTCCGCCGACCTCCGCCGCCGCGGCGCACGCAAGCCGCGAGAGCCAGGCGCGGAACGCCGCCGCACCGCCGGGCACACGAACGCCGGGCGCAACACCGAGGTGCAGGAGTGCGGCGTGGGGCGTTCGGGCGTCAGTCACGCGGCGGCGTCCGCGACGAACGCGGCGCGACGTCGCGGCGCGATTCGTCGTCGGCGTAGGCATCGACGATGCGCTGCACAAGCGGGTGGCGCAGGATGTCGTGCGCGGAGAACTGCACGACCGAGAGGCCGCGAACACCGTCGAGGATCCGCACCGCTTCGACGAGCCCGCTCGGTGAGCCGTCGGGGAGGTCGATCTGGGTGACGTCGCCGGTGACGACCACACGCGACCCTTCGCCCATGCGCGTCAGGAACATCTTCATCTGTGCGGGGGTGGTGTTCTGCGCCTCGTCGAGGATGATGAACGCCTGCTTCAGCGTGCGACCACGCATGTACGCGAGCGGAACGATCTCGATGACATCCGTGGCGAGCAGTCGCTGCACCTCGCTGTACGTCATCAGGTCGCCGAGCGCGTCGTAGAGCGGGCGCAGGTAGGGATTGATCTTCGCGTGGAAGTCGCCCGGAAGGAACCCGAGCTTCTCGCCGGCTTCGACGGCCGGACGCGTCAGCACGAGTCGCTGCGTCAGTCCCGATCGAAGCGCCTCGACCGCCTGCACGACGGCGAGGAACGTCTTGCCGGTACCCGCCGGTCCGACCGCGAAGACGACTTCGCTCTCCTCCATCGCGCGCACGTAGGCCTCTTGCCCGGTGGTCCGCGGGCGCGGCACGGCGGGCAGCGGCGGGACCTCCGGCGGCAGCGCTGGTTCCGCGGGGAGTGCCGGTTCCGCGGGGAGTGCCGGCGCCGCAGGGTCAGGCACGTGAGATCCCACGCCTTCTGGGTGGGCCTG
>CAZPGF010000134.1:0-7196 GCA_964586025.1 uncultured Planctomycetales bacterium | reverse complement strand
TCCAAGGGGGATCGTCCCCCAGACGGCTGTCCAATCCAATCCCAGGGCGGGGGAGCCCACCCCGCACTCCTGCGCGGCCTCAGCGCGCCGCCGCGCGATCGACGTTCACGCGCACCTGGTCACCGTCGGAACGCGCGTCGATCCGCGTCACACCGAAGAGGCGTATCGTCGCGGCCTCCCTCTCGACACGAACGTCCGTGTCAGTCCACCCCGCGTTGGTGAACAGGCCTTCGTAGTAGCCCACGATCGCCGGAGCGGTCGTTCCAGGCGGGAACTTGTGCCGTCCGTATTGAGTACCCGCTGGCGCGTCCTCACCCCATGCGTCGCTGATGGTCGTCCGGCCCGGCTTCTCAACGGCCAGCACGGTGGTGACCACCTCTTCGATCTGGCCATGCGCGTCGCCATCGGCCGCACGAACCGTGAAGGTCACCGTGGCGTCGAAAGGACTCGAAGCGGGGTCCCCACAACCGGCGAGCAGCAGCAGGGGGCCAAAGACCAGGATGATGGACTTCACACGAACCTCGAGTCCCACGATGCGGCACGAAGCGGGTGCCACGTGCTTGTGCGGGTTCGTGGCGGCCCACGTCCTAACAATCCGTCACATCAACGCCAGCGTCCGACGAGCCATCGCGTGGCCGGGTCGGAAGGCATCGGGTCTACAGATGCGAGAGATGACCAACATGTGCGACATCAGGACGTACGTCGCCCATCATGCGACGGAAGGCGTCGGCGTGCTGGTGGTCCGGCTCGATGGGCTCTCCACGCGGGTGAAGACGGCAACCTGCACGGATCGCGCCTGCGCTCTCACCAGGTTGCGTCTGTAGACCTCGGATCCCGCCCTGTAGTGCGGTGGGTAGCCGTGAAGAACGTGCAGCACCTCCACGGGACCGGTCCCCCACGGATTGTTCGCTCTCGGTACCTCACGGGCGAAGCCCTTAGCGAAGGCGCCGACGGAGCAGACCTGATCGGTCAGCGCCGGCGCCCCGGCCGTCGGACGCGGGGGGAGGAAGGCGGAGGGGTTTCGAACCAGCGGGTGCGGACCCGCGAGCGCTCGACGTGGCTGCGGAACAGGTGGTAGTGCTCCTGGATGCGCGTCGTGTACCCCTCGTCGGTGCGGAGCAACTCCGACACGACCTCGAGGAGGGGCTGGGCGAGATCCGTCTCAGGGCTCCCGAGGTTCAGGGCGGGCCCCTTCAGGTTGTCCAAGAGAGTCTCGTCACTCTCGCCCGACCAGCGGGCGTAGAACTCCCGCGGCTCCCACCCCCAGGCGATGACCGCCTCGGGCCCCCGACGTCGCGACACGGCCATGAGGAACACGCGCCGGCAATCGCAGCCGCGCTCGTCGCAGAACAACTCGACGAGGCCGTACTCGTCCACGGGGAGCGGGGCGCGGGTGCTCTCCGGCGGCACGATCAACACGCGCGTCTCGCGCTCGGCGATTACCGGGAAGACGTCATGGAAGGGGCGGTAGGGCATGGGACTCCGCGGCGCGTCTGAGCGGGCGATCATGCACGCTGCGGGGGACAGACAGCGCGCGGCGTCGTCCATGGAAAGGGGCACGGCGGTCCGGCGGAGCGCCGCGCGAACCGGACATCGGGCGCGGTCGGCGCAGGGAACCTCGGGCTGACCTGGAGGCGCGACACGATGCGCGCCACGGCGTCGCCGCGCTTGCTCGAGTGCGCCTTGCGGCGCTTCTTCGTTGCCACGGAACCTCCCTTCACTCGCCGTTCACGATGAACGTCAATCCGGCATCCGCCTACCCCCCTCGCGCGAGAGCGACGTGCTTGAGGTAGCGGCCTTCGGGCACGCGGAGGGAGAAGGGGTGGTCGGGGGCGGCGCCGGCGAGGCGGATGACCTGGGCGTCGATCGACACGTCGCGCGCGGCGTCGGAGAGCATCTGCAGGAAGAGTTCCTCGGAGACGAGGCCGGAGCAGGAGTGCGTGACGAGCACGCCTCCCGGCGGGAGGACTTGCAGGCCGAGGCGGTTCAGGTCGCGGTAGCGCGCGATCGCTGCGGCGAGGCCGTCGCGGGACTTCGCCCATTTCGGCGGATCGAGCACGAGGACCTCGGGGCGTTCGGACAGGGGGACCTCGAGCAGGGCGCGAAGGCCCGTGAACACGTCGCCGTGGCGGACGTCGATCGCGACGTGGTTGCGCTTGGCGTTCGCGCGAGCGACGGCGACGGCCTCCTCGTCGAGGTCCATCGCGACGACGTGGGCGGCGCCGGCCGCGGCAGCGGCCAGCGCGAAGCCTCCGGTGTAGGTCATGCCGTCGAACACGCGGCGGCCGCGCGCGATGCTGGCGACGAAACGGCGATTGTCGCGCTGATCGAGGAAGTAGCCGGTCTTGTGGCCGCCGCCCGGATGGACCTCGACCTCGAGGCCGTGCTCGACGATGCGGATCGAGGGGCGCGGCGGCGGGTCGGGGAGATCGATGCGCTCCTGTTCCGCCGTGCGCGCGTCCACGCGGAACACGACCTCGTCCACGTCGAGGACGTTGCCGAGGACCTCGGCGACGGCGGCGCGACGTCGGGCCCAGCCGAGACTGAAGAGCGACACGACGGCGACGCGGTCGTAGCGATCGACGACGAGGCCGCTCAACCCGTCGCCTTCGGCGTGGACGACGCGCCACGCGTTCGTCACCTCCGGTAGGCGCAGCACCTCGGTGCGCAACGCGCTCGACGCGGCGATCCGGTCGCGCAGCCAGTCGTCGTCGGGAACGACGTCGGGATCGCGCGAGAGCATCCGCACCGCGACCAGGCTCTCGCGATGGAAGAACCCGTAGCCGACCGGCTCGCCCTCCTTCGTCGTGACCTCGACCAGATCGCCGCGCTCGGCGTCGCGATCGGCGAAGGCGACCCGCTTTTCGTACACGATCGGATGACCCGGAGGGCCACCTCGGAGTCGCACGCGGGGGAGTCGGGCGGGGGGCATCGGGGCGCGAGCCTACGCGAGCGCGCCGCCGCGGATGCGGCGCGGTTCAGAGTCCGACGGCGACCCGCGCGAAGTCGAGGGCGTGGATGAAGCCGTCCATCGTCGGGCGGCGACGCGGATCGGGATCGAGGGCGTCCTGCATCGCGGACTCGAGCGCGCTCGGCGCCTCGATGCCCATCTCGGAGAGGGACGGCGGGCGGGCCATCGAGCGGGCCAGCGTGTCGAGCACGTCCGTGCCCGCGGCCGGCGGCGCGCCGGTCAGCATCGCGTAACCGACCGCCGCGAGGCCGTAGACATCGACCGCGGGCGTGACCGCGTTCGCTCCGTGGACGACCTCCTCGGGCGCGACGTAGCCGGGCGTGCCGATCACCCCGCGCGAGGGAGGCACCGCCGCGTCGGCGAGGATGGCCTGTCCGAAGTCGATCACGACGACCCGGTCGCGTGGCGTCGCGACGAGGTTGCCCGGCGAGACGTCGCGATGGATCACGCCGCGACGATGGAGATGGGAGAGGCCGCGGCCCGCCTCGACCAGACGGCGGACCACGGTCGCGACCGGCGCGCCGCCGGCGCGCGCGTCGTCGGCGAGGGTGCGCCCGGCGATGTAGCGCGTGATCATCCACGGCAGGGCGCGGCGCAGACGCAGCGCGAGGCCGCCGTCGAGCACCGCGGCGACCGCCGGGTGCGGCGCGCCCGTGAGGCGCTGGAGCAGTTGGAGGTAGTGCCGCGGGGCGTCGCCCTCCGGATCGAGGCCGCGACGCACCTTCAGAAGGGCGCGCGCCTCCCCGAAGCCGGTGGTGACCACGACGGCGCCCCGGCCGGGGGACGGCGTCACGTCGGCGGAGTACGCCTCGGGGCCGGCCTCGGAGGTGCACGCGGCCGTGGACCGCAGCCACGCCGACACCCGATCGACGCCGGGGGCGATGAAGGCACCGGCCATGCGGTCCCGGACGACGAGTTCGGTCGCCCAGTCGCTGACCGGATCGACCAGGTGGATCCGGTCGCCGTCCGCGACGACCATGAACGCCACCCGTTCGCCGTTGACGTAGACGTGCTCGCCGTCGGTGGCCGTCAGGAGCAGGTCGCCGCGGACCTCCCGGAGACGGGCGTGCCCCTTGCGCACGCCGGGGTCGACGATCTGGAGGTCGTCACCGACATCCGATCCCAGCGTGAACGGGAGCGTGGCGATCGGGACGACGGCCCCGTTGTCCGACCGGCGAAGGGCGAGCGGCATGGTGAATCAGGTCGTCTCCGGCGACGGGGTCCGATAGGTGATTCGGCATTCTCCGACCCCGATCACCAGCCCATCTCGGAGCGCGACCCCTTCGGGGGGCACCGGAGCCCCGTCGGACAGGGTTCCGTTCGTGCTGCCGAGGTCGGAAAGCCAGTGCCCGCCGCCGGTCACGCGGGCGATCCGGGCGTGCTGTCGGCTCGCGCGCGGCGCCGTGACGGGCAGGTCCGCCTTGGGTCCACGGCCGATCGTCCACGTCGCACGCGAGCCGAGATCGACGAGCCAGGTTCGATCGGTGTCCTCGATCAGCAGCAGCGCCACCCGGTGGTCCTCCGGCAACGACCCGACGGAGCGCCCGGGTTCGCTGCGAATCCGGGACCGAGTATGGCGCGGGGCGAGCGAGCACGGCGGACGAATCCGTCGGTGCCGTCCTTCGCCGCCCGGCGGCGGGGGCTAAATTTCCCCCTCCGATCGGTCCGACCGATTCCGGAACCCGGCCCCTAGCGGCGGCCACGGAGCATCTCGTGACGACGACCAAGGGCCTGTCCGGCAACGTCAGCGGCAACGCGCCGGTGGAGCGCATCTCCAGCGGCGAGTTCGCCAACCTCTACGAGATGGCGGTCCAGCAGTTCAGTCGCGCGGCCGACCTGCTCGACCTCGATCCGGGGCTCCGAGGCATCCTCGGCCAGCCGAAGAACGAGTTAATCGTGAACTTCCCGCTGCGTCGCGACGACGGCACGGTCCAGATGTGCAAGGGATACCGGATCCAGCACAACGACATCCTCGGCTGCTTCAAGGGCGGCATCCGCTACAGCAACCAGGTGCATCTCGACGAGGTCAAGGCCCTCGCCGCGTGGATGACGTGGAAGTGCTCGCTCGCCGACCTGCCGTTCGGCGGTGCGAAGGGCGGCATCCAGATCGATCCGTCCACCCTGTCCAAGGCCGAGTCCGAGCGCCTCACGCGCCGCTTCACGCACGCGCTCGGCTCGAACATCGGTCCCGACTACGACATCCCCGCTCCGGACATGGGCACGACGGCGCAGCACATGGTCTGGATGATGGACACGTACATGAACACCAACGCGCACGCGACGAAGAACGTCGCGCGGCACGTGGTGACCGGCAAGAGCGTCACGTCCGGCGGAAGCCTCGGTCGCGAAGAGGCGACCGGGCGCGGCACCGTCTACTGCATCCAGTCCTGGGCGCTCGATCACGACCTCGACCTCTCGCAGGCGACCGCGGCGATCCAGGGCTACGGCAACGTCGGCAGCTGGACCGGCCGGATCCTCCAGACCGAGTACGGAACCCGCGTGCTCGCCGTGCAGGACCACACCGGCAGCATCCGCAACGAGAAGGGTCTCGACGCGGTCGCGCTGGCCGATCACGTGCGGGCGACCGGCGGCGTGAAGGGCTTCGCCGGGGCCGACCCGATCCCCAGCGAGGAGTTCTGGAAGACCAAAGTGGACATCCTGGTGCCCGCCGCGCTCGAGTGGCAGGTCACGTCGAAGAACGCTCCCGACATCCAGGCCCGCGTCGTCGCCGAGGCGGCGAACGGCCCGCTGACCTCGCGTGCCGAGACGATCCTGCTCGATCGCGGCATCGAGGTGATCCCGGACATCCTCTGCAACTCGGGCGGCGTGATCGTCTCGTACTTCGAGTGGACGCAGAACCGCCGCGGCGAGACGTGGTACGTCGAAGAGGTGCGCCACAAGCTGATGCGGCGCATCACCGACGCCTACGACCGCGTGCGGCAGGCCCGCAACCGCTACAACTGCACGATGCGCGACGCCGCGATGGTCGTCGCCGTGCAGCGCGTGCAGACCGCGTATCAGGAACGCGGGATCTTCCCGTAGGCCGTTGACGACGCTCCGCCCCGACTCGATCGACGCGCCGCTCGCGGACTTCGACCTCGGCGACGACGCGAGCGCGGAACGTCCGCGCCTCGTCATCGAGGTGTGGATGGTCCGCTTAACGCCGTCGCCCGAAGCGCTTCTGCTCCACCGACGGCCGGAGCAGGGCGGCTTCTGGCAGGGGGTCTCGGGCCGGGTCGAACGATTCGACGCGACGTTGCGCGAGGCGGCCCGTCGCGAGGTGCTCGAGGAGACCGGCTTCGACATCGCGCCGGAGCGGTTCTTCGACCTGGGCGGTTGGCACGTGTTCCAGGGCGTCGTGTCGAAGCGCTGGTTCGTGAAGCGACCCCTCGGGCTGCTGCTGCCGGATCGCGCGCTCGCGTCCGTCGTGGTGCTCTCCCACGAGCACGACGCGGCCGAGGACGTCGCGCTCGACGATGCCGTCGCCCGACTCATGTTCGAGGACAACCGCGCCCTGCTCGGCGAGGCCGCCCACATCGCGGGTGCGGCCGCGTCCCGCGCGCACGACTGACGCGCGTGGGGCGTCTCCGGATCGATTACGCGGACGTCGTCGCACGCGCCCGCCCGAGCGAGAACGTTCGCCGCGTCGCCGCCGCGATCGAACGGCTGTCGGCGGCATGGCGCGCGGGCCGTGACGACTTCTCGTGGGACGATCCGTCGTCCCGCGCGGCCTACCTCTGGCACCTCGTCCCGGCCCACGTCTGCGACGCGGCGCGGATCGCCGCCCTGCGCATCGGCGTGTTCGATCGGCCGGAGGTCGATCTCGTCAGCCTCGGCGCCGGCCCGGGAAGCGAGGTGCTCGGCTGCCTCGAGGCGATCACCGCGGCGAAGGCGGCGGGGGGACTCACGGCGCTGCGCACGCTCCGGGTGCGTCGCATCGACCGGGTCGGGCGCTGGGAGGAGGAGTTTCGCGCGCTGGCGGCCGCGGCGCGCGAGGCCTACGCGGCGCGCTGCCCGGATCTGGGAACGGCCTGGACGATCGACGATGCGGCGCCGCTCGTCGTGATGGACCTTCTGCGCCCGCTCGAGACGGCGGTGCCGCACGCGGACCTCGTGCTCGCGTTCAACCTCGTGTCCGAACTCGCGCCGCGCGCCGATCCCGCGTTGCCGGCGGGCGCGAGCGCGGGGCTCGTCCCGTTCCTTCGCGAGGCGCTCGCGGGCGGGG
>CAZPGF010000133.1:0-7221 GCA_964586025.1 uncultured Planctomycetales bacterium | reverse complement strand
TCGCGATCGTGAAGCCGGGGGGCACCGGGAGCCCGATCCGGCACATCTCCGCGAGGTTGGCGCCCTTGCCGCCGAGCAGGTGCTTGCGCGTGGCGTCGCCGTCCGCCTTCCCGCCCCCGAAGTGCCAGATCAGGCGGGGGGGCGCCGCGGCCGGGCGCGTGGTCGTCTTGCGGGCGGTGGACTTGCGGGTCGAGGACGTGCGGGTCGAGGACTTGCGGCGGGCGGACGTCCGGCGCGGTGCGCGGGTTGCCATCGTGGGGGCGCTCCCTCGACGGCGCGGCCAGGTGGGTCATCCCGGTCCCGGCACCGTCGTTTCCCGGCGGATGCTAGGCGCACGCTCCGGCCCTCGGCAACTTGGGCCGAGCGACCCCCACGAGGCGGTCAAGCGAGCGGCGCGCGTGCTATACAGCCCCCGCCGACGGAGGGCGCGGAGGGTGCCCGAGCGCGGCGACCGCCCGGTGGTGGCGTGCCCGCGGGGCAGCACCCCGGTCGTCGCCGATCGGCGCACGGCGTATCGTCCCCGTTCCGACCCCGCCTGGAGCCCGCATGTCCGGTCCGCACAAGCTCCTCGGCCAGGTCCTCATCGAGATGGGCCTCGCCGACGAGCGCAAGGTCAACGAGGCCCTCGAACACCAGAAGCGGGTGCCGGGGACCAAGGTCGGTCAGGCCATGGTGGAACTCGGCTTCATCGACGAGATCCAGCTGACCAAGGCCCTCTGCCGGCAGTTCAAACTGCCGTTCGTGGACCTGACGCGCGCGTCGCCCGCGAAGGACGTGGTCGACCTCGTCCCTCGCGACGTCGTCGAGAACTACGGCATCGTTCCCGTGAAGATGCACATGGGGAAGTTGATCATCGCGACGGACGATCCGATGGTCACGTTCATGGCGGACGACCTGCGGTTCGTCCTGAACCGGGACATCACGATCGCGCTCACGCCGACGTCGGGTCTGAACAACGCGCGCGCCGAGGCCTACGGGCTCGGCAAACGGACGGAGAAGTCGAAGAAGGGCGCGCAGGCGCAGGAGGACGACGCGGAGGCGCCGATCATCCGCCTGGTCCACGAGATCCTGGAGACCGCGCTCCGCCAACGCGCGAGCGACATCCACGTCGAGCCCCAGGCCGAGCGCGTGCGCGTCCGCTATCGCGTGGATGGCGTCTGCCACGAGGCGCACTCGCTCGACAAGGACCTCGCCGGTCCCGTGATCGCGCGCCTGAAGGTCATGGCGAAGATGGACATCGCCGAGCACCGCAAGCCCCAGGACGGTCGCATCAGCATCACGCTGCTCGGCCGACCGATCGACCTGCGCGTCTCCCTCGTCCCGGCGACCGCCGGCGAGTCGATCGTGATGCGCATCCTCGACCGCGAGGCCGGACTGATCTCCCTCGACCAGCTCGGCTTCGTCGGCGAGGATCGGGACCGCTTCGAGCGGGTCATCAAGCGACCGAACGGCATCTTCCTGGTCACCGGTCCGACCGGTTCCGGCAAGACGACCACGCTCTACGCGGCGCTGAAGCAACTGAACAAGCCGAACGTGAAGATCATCACGGCCGAGAACCCGGTCGAGTACCACCTCGCCGGCGTCAACCAGGCCGAGGTGCGCCACTCGATCGGCCTGGATTTCGCACGGATCCTGCGGTCC
The DNA here is from genome assembly GCA_964586025.1 of uncultured Planctomycetales bacterium. GTDB lineage: Bacteria > Planctomycetota > PLA2 > PLA2 > JAEUHO01 > JACKGW01. Next base: position 5,580 of record CAZPGF010000133.1, on the reverse strand, counting down.
ATGCTGCGCCAAGCCCCGAACATCATCCTGGTCGGCGAGATCCGCGACGCCGAGACCGCCGAGATCGCGATCCAGGCCTCGCTCACCGGTCACCTCGTGTTCTCGACGCTGCACACCAACGACGCCCCCTCGGCGCTGACGCGCCTGATCGACATGGGCGTGAAGCCCTTCCTCGCCGCGACGGCCGTCACCGCGGTGATGGCGCAGCGCCTGCTTCGGCGCCTGTGCGTCTCGTGCCGTCAGCCGTCCAGTCCGAGCGCGACCCTGCTCGCCGCGGTCGGCCTGCGCCCCGAGGACGTCCGGGGGCGGCCGATCTACCGGGCGGTGGGGTGCCGGGAGTGCCGCTTCGAGGGCTACAAGGGCCGCGTCGGCATCTACGAGCTGTTCAGCATGGACTCCCACATCCGTGAGGTCGTCTACCGCGGCGGCAGCACATCGGCGGTGCGCCAGCAGGCGCGCCTGACCGGCGGCTTGCGCAGCCTGCGTGAGGACGGGCTCCGCAAGGTGTTCGAGGGCACCACCTCGATCGAGGAGGTCCTGCGCGTCGCTGGCGCGGTGCTGGCGATCGAGGCCGCCGCGTGAGGACGCGGACTGTCAACCGGTCCGGCGTCCGCCGGTAACTCCGTTTCGTCGGGAGATCGCCCATGGCCCTCGTGCCCGGAGACATCCACAAGCTGTTCGACACCGTCGTGGAGCAGAACGCGAGCGACCTCCACCTCACGGTCGGGCGGCCTCCGGTCCTGCGTCTGAAGGGGCGGCTGCGCAACCTCCAGATCCCGGCGCTCACCAACGCCGACTGCGAAGCGCTCATCAGCGAGATCCTGCCCGAGGGAAAAAAGGCCGAGTACAAGTCCATGGGCAGCGCCGACTTCTCGTGGGCCCACGGTACGAAGGCTCGTTTCCGCGTCGCCGTGTTCCGCCAGAAGGGGAATGCGGCGATGGTCTGCCGCCTGATCCCGAACAAGTTGCTGACCTTCGAGCAGATCGGATTGCCGAAGAAGGTCGTCGAGTTGCTCGATCGACCGCGCGGCCTCCTGCTCGTCACGGGCCCGACTGGATCCGGCAAGACCACCACGCTCGCGACGATGGTGGACTACATCAACCAGAACAACGAGCACCACATCATCACGATCGAGGATCCGATCGAGTACTACCACGATCACAAGCGCTGCATCGTGAACCAGCGTGAGGTCGGCACCGACGTCACCACGTTCGCCGAGGCGATCCGCCGGGCCCTGCGGGAAGACCCCGACGTGATCCTTCTCGGCGAAATGCGCGACCTCGAAACGATCGCGACCGCGATCACTGCGGCCGAGACGGGCCACCTCGTGTTCGGGACGCTGCACACGACCGGATCCGCCCGCACGGTCGACCGCATCATCGACCAGTTCCCCCCCGAGCAGCAGGAGCAGGTTCGCGTGCAGCTCTCGGTGTCGTTGATCGGCGTGATCAGCCAGGTGCTGATGCCGAAGAAGGACGGGAGCGGGGTCGTCGCCGCGTTCGAGACGATGGTGATGACGCCCGGCATCGAGAACCACATCCGCAAGAACGAGACGTTCAAGATCCCCAGCGCGATCCAGACCGGCCGTCAACTCGGCATGTTCCTGCTCGACGACCACCTCTGGGAGTTGTATCAGGCGGGCACGATCGACAAGGCCCAGCTGATCTCGAAGTGCCAGAACCCGCGCGCCATGCGCGAGAAGCTCGGCGAGGTCTGAACCGTCCCCCGGAGATGCCCGTGGCCCAACTCGCCAACCGCTACACCCGAACGAAGAAACTCCTGGGGCAGGTCCTCAAGGAGATGGGCGCGGTCCACGAAGGCATGATCCAGGAAGCGCTCGCCAGGCAGCGGAGCGAGGGCGGGCAGATCGGCCAGATCCTCGTGAAGCTGGGCCACCTCGACGACGGCACGTTGCAGCAGGCGCTCGCGAAGCAGGCGGGGCTGGAGGTCGTCGATCTGCGCCAGGTCAAGTTCACGCCGGAGTTGCTCGGGAGGATCGACGCGAACACGGCGCGGATGTTCAACGTCGTGCCGATCCGCCAGGACGGGGCGCGGCTGGTCGTCGCCTTGAGCAACCCCCAGAACACCGCCCTGCTCGACGACCTGCGCTTCATGACCGGCGGTGAGGTCGAGGGCGTGCTGGCGCCGCAGGACCAGGTGAACGAGGCCGTCGAGCGGCACTACGGGCAGGCGCAGGACTCGATGCGCACCCTCGTCGACTCGGCGGTGCAGGCGTCGGGGGCCGTGCCCGCCGGCCGGGGCGCGCGCGGCGGTCACATCGACCTGGCCGATCAGGAGGCGATGGCCAACTCGCCCCCGGTCATCAAGCTGCTCCAGTACATCCTCTTCCAGGCGATCCGCGATCGCGCGTCGGACATCCACCTCGAGCCGTTCGAGGAGGACTTCAAGATCCGCTACCGGGTGGACGGCGCGCTCTACGAGTTGGAGTCACCGCCCCGCCATCTGGCCGTGTCGCTGATCAGCCGCGTGAAGGTCATGTCGGGTCTCGACATCGCCGAAACGCGCCTGCCGCAGGACGGCCGCATCGAGATGTCGATCGGCGGCCGGCCGGTGGACTTGCGTGTCAGCACGCTGCCGACGATGTTCGGCGAGTCGTGCGTGATTCGCGTCCTGGATCGTTCGGTCGTCTCGCTCGACCTGGAACAGATCGGTCTGCGCGAGAAGGAGCGCGAGCTGATCCAGAAGCTCATCAAGCTGCCTCACGGCATCGTGCTCGTGACCGGACCGACAGGATCCGGGAAGACGACGACGCTGTACTCCTGTCTCAACCATGCCAACGACGTCGGGATCAAGATCATCACGACCGAGGACCCCGTCGAGTACGAGTTGCAGGGCATCATCCAGATCCAGGTCAACGAGGAGATCGGGACGACCTACGCCAACTGCCTCCGCGCCATCCTGCGTCAGGACCCGGACATGATCCTGGTCGGCGAGATTCGCGACCTGGAGACGGCGCAGATCGCCGTCGAGGCGGCGCTCACCGGGCACGTCGTGTTCTCGACGCTGCACACGAACGACGCGCCGCAGGCGGTGACGCGCATGCAGGACCTCGGCATCGAGCCGTTCCTGATCACCGCGACCGTCGAGGCGATCATCGCGCAGCGCCTCGTGCGCCGGGTCTGCCAGGAGTGCAAGGTCACCTACGACCCCAGCCACGAGGTCCTGGCCGAACTCGAGCTCGACGCGAGCGACATCCGCGGCAAGCGCTTCGCGTACGGGAAGGGGTGCCGCCTCTGCAACGGCACCGGCTACCGCGGTCGCACCGCGATCTACGAAATGATGCTGATGTCGGAGCCCTTGCGAGAGATGATCCTGAAGGGCGTGTCGTCCGACGAGTTGCGCAGCCAGGCGCGTCGCGAGGGCATGCGAACCCTGCGCGAGAGCGGGCTCGACGCCGTCTTCGACGGCATCACCACGGTGGAAGAAGTCATCCGCGAGACCATGACGGTCTAGCGGCGGGAGCGAACGACCCATGCCCAAGATTCCGGCATCCCAGGGCGGAGCGAAGGGTGCGCAGCGACCCGGGAAGGCGACCGCGCGAGGCGCGCCCGGCGCAGCACCCACCGAACGCAAGAGGCCGATCGGCCGGGGCCGCATCAGCCGGCGCTCCCTGACCCAGTTCACGTCCCAGCTCTCGACGCTGCAGGACGCGGGTCTGCCGATCGTCCGCAGCCTCAAGATCCTCGGCGGTCAGATGGATCGCGGGCCGTTCAAGTCGATCGTGACGGAGGTCACCGACGAGGTCGAATCGGGCTCGCCGCTCTCCGACGCGATGGCCCGTCACCCCGGCGCGTTCGACGGCCTCTACACGAACATGGTGAAGGCCGGCGAGGCGGGCGGCGTGCTCGACATCATCCTCGCGCGCCTGTCGGGCTTCATGGAGAAGTCCGAGCGCCTCAAGAAGAAGATCAAGGGCGCGATGATCTACCCGGTGGTGGTCGGGACGATCACGGTGTTGATCCTGCTCCTGATCATGATCTTCGTCGTTCCGAAGTTCGAGACCGTCTTCAAGACGATCCCCGGCCTCGGCGACCTTCCGCCGATCACGCAAGCGCTGCAGGCGTTCAGCCGCTTCCTGCTCGAGCGTTGGTGGATGATGATCCTGATCCTCGTCATGCTCGTCGTGGGCGTGAAGGCGATCGCCCGGACCAGGCCGGGTCGGCGGTTCTTCGATCGCCTGAAGCTTCGCCTGCCGATCGTCGGCACCCTGGTTCGGAAGGTCGTCGTCGCCCGTTTCAGTCGGACCTTCGGCACGCTGATCAGTTCGGGCGTGCCGATTCTCGAGGCGTTGGACATCTGTCGCCACACCGCGGGCAACGTCGTGCTCGAGCAGGGGCTCGACAAGGTGCGCGAATCCATCACGGAGGGCGGCACCATCGCCGAGCCGCTCGGGGAGAGCGGCATCTTCGACGACATCATCGTGAACATGGTGGACGTCGGAGAGGAGACCGGTGAACTCGACAAGATGCTGATCCGCATCGCGGACAACTACGACGAAGAGGTGGACATCGCCGTCGGCTCCCTCGTCTCGATCATCGAGCCGCTCTTGATCGTGTTCCTCGGCGGCGCCGTCTTCATCATCGTGCTCGGTCTTTTCCTGCCGCTCCTCAAGCTGATCCAGAGCGTCGATCGTCAGGCCGGCTAGGCGCAGGCGGGGCGTCGTGCGGCCGCCGTCGCCAGGTGCGGCGGGGCGGTCGGCCGGCCACGCGGGGCGTCCCGTCTCGTCCCCCTTCGAGTAGAAGGGGTGGGCGCGGTCGGGTCGCGGCTACGGACGCACTCCACGGAGGTCGATGAGAAGGCCATGCGTTGCCACGCCGCCCTCCCGCTCGCCATCGGCTCGTTCCTCCTCGTCGCGGCCGCCGGCTGCGGCGGGTCGGGAGGAGGGGGCGGCCCCCCGCCCCCGCCTCTGCCCGGCTGCGGGGTCGTCGAGGGGCCGGCGATCACCGTCTCGGGCCTGGTCCGCTACGAGCGGCTGATCCTCACCGCCGGTGGGGTCGGGCCCGCGACCGAACTGCGGCCCGCGCGCCACGTCGACGTCGAGGTGCGCAGCGCGGACGGTGCGACCTGCTTCGGCCGGTCGAGCACCGACGGGAGCGGGAACTACGTGCTCGAGGTGGCGCCTCTCGCCGGCAGCGAACTCCAGGTGATCGCCTGGAGTCGCACCGCGGAGGATCCGGACCGCGACTACACGGTGCATCAGGCGAATCCGCCGTTCGCCGACATCCACGATCCGAACAACGCGTTCTCGTACGCCGTGACCGGGGTCCTCGCGAGCGGCGACCCGATCGTGGACGTGATCGTCCCGTACGCCGTGCCCGGCCGCCCGTCGATCGGCTTCGGTGTGCTCGACACGATGGTCACCTGCCTCGATCAGGTCGCCGCCGCGCTCGGGGCACCGGTCGGTGACGCACACGTCTACACGCAGGCCGGCAACAACGGTGCGCTCGGCGGCGTGAGCTACTACAGCCCGTCGACGAACGCGGTGGCGATCCTGGGCGGCGCGGCGGGCAACCTCGACAACAGCGATACCGACTACTTCGACGACGCCGTCGTCGCCC
>CAZPGF010000132.1:0-7256 GCA_964586025.1 uncultured Planctomycetales bacterium | reverse complement strand
TTCCCGAGGAGGTCGACGACCCGGAGCGAGCCCACATCGAGCGCGGCCCCGCCGTGTTCAACATCAACATGCTGCGCTGCATCTTCTGCGGCCTCTGCGAGGAGGCCTGTCCCGAGGAAGCGATCTTCATGTCGAAGGAGTACGCGCTCTGGGGTGCGAGCCGGGCCGAGCTGATCCACGACAAGGAGACGCTCTACGACCTCGGCGGCATCCGGGCCGGCGGCATCAAGAAGTGGAAGGGGAAGTAACGAGAGGGCATGGGCACGCAGGTCCTCTACATCCTCTTCGGCGGAACGGCGCTCGGCGCCGCGTTCCTCGCCGTCACCCGCAAGAACCCGGTCGCGTCGGCGGTCTGGCTCGTGGTGATGTTCTTCGGCCTCGCCGGCACGTACGTCGTGATGGAGGCCTTCTTCGTCGGCGCGATCCAGATCCTCGTCTACGCCGGCGCCATCATGGTGCTGTTCCTGTTCGTCATCATGCTGCTCGATCTGCGACGGCAGATGCTCGAGGGCAAGCCGACAACGCGTTTGCGCTTCTTCGGGGTCCTGGCGGCGATCGCCCTGGTCGTCGTCGGGGTGGTCGCGTTGAACGACGCGCGCGCCCGGGGGCTGCTGACGCGGGCGGTCGTCCCGCTGCCCACAGAGGCGACGATCGTGGCGGACAACCCCGGGGCGACGTCGCTCGCTGACCTCCCCCTCGACGGAACCGCCGGTGCGATCGCCAACGAGATGTTCACGCGGTGGGTTCTGGCCTTCGAGGTCGCCAGCGTCCTGCTTCTCGGCGCGATCCTCGGCGCGGTCATCCTGACGAAGCGGAGGCTCACGTGACCGCTCTCGCCGCGACCGTCCCGATCGACTGGCCGATCCTGCTGGGCTTCGTGCTCTTCGCGATCGGCCTGGTCGGCGTCACCTGCCGCCGCAACGTCCTGCTCATGTTGCTCTCCGTCGAGATCATGCTGAACGCAGTGAACGTCCTGTTCGTCGCGTTCTCCCGCATTCACCACGATCTCGCGGGGCAGGTGTTCGTCTTCTTCGCGATGGTCATCGCCGCGGCCGAGGTCGCGGTCGGCCTGGCGATCGTGATCGCGGTCTACCGCCTGCGCCAGAGCGCCGACGTGGACGACGCCCAGGAACTCGGCGACGTCGATCAGGGTCCGCTCGCGCCGATCGTGCTCGAGGGCGCCGACGCGCACCACCACGACGAGCACCACGGGGAGCATCCCGACGCGCCGGCCGACGAGGCCGCGCTCGAGGCGACCGCGGGAGGGCACCACCATGCCTGATGCCCCGTTGCTCGCCGCCGCGACCGCCGAGGTCGTCACCAAGGGCTTCCGCGCGTTCGCGCCGTGGCTCGTGCTGTTCGTTCCGCTCGGCGTCGCCGTCCTCGTAGCGACCGTGCCCGCGATCCGCCGCCGTGGCGGCGCCGCGGCGGCGCTGGCGATCGCGGGTGTGGCGGGCGGGTTCCTCCTGACGACGATCCTGTGGTTCATCCCGCAGGTGATGGGCCGGGGTGCGACCTACGAGGGAATCGTGGACTGGGTGCGCGTCGGCGATGTCGTCATCCCGTTCGGGACGCGCCTCGACGCGCTCGCTCTCCTGATGACGATGGTCGTCACCGGGATCGGCACGGCGATCTTCGTCTACGCGCTCGGCTACATGCACGGCGACCCGTCGATGGGTCGCTTCTACGGCAAGTTCAGCCTGTTCGTATTCTCCATGCTCGGCATCGTGCTGTCGCCGAACTTCTTCCAGACGTTCGTCTTCTGGGAACTCGTGGGCGTCAGTTCGTACCTGTTGATCGGGTACTACTGGAAGAAGCACAGCGCCGGCGAGGCGGCCAAGAAGGCGTTCCTGACCAACCGCGTCGGCGACTTCGGGTTCCTGTTGGGCATCCTGATGGTCTGGACGGCGGTCGGCCGGGCGACCGGCGTGGCCTCGTTCGACTTCGAGGCGATCCGTCACGCGGTCGCCGCGGAGGGCTACGGCAGGTCGTTCTTCGGCACCGACGCGCTCGCCGGCATCGGCGCGATCCTCGTGTTCGCGGGCTGCATGGGCAAGAGCGCGCAGTTCCCCCTGCACGTCTGGCTGCCGGACGCCATGGAGGGCCCGACCCCGGTCTCCGCGCTGATGCACGCCGCGACGATGGTGGCCGCTGGCATCTACATGATGATCCGCTGCTTCTTCGTCCTGCAGGGATCGTCGTGGGCGCCGACGGTCGTGGCCTGGCTCGGCGGCATCACCGCCTTCCTCGCCGCGACGATGGCGATCACCCAGCGCGACATCAAGAAGGTCCTCGCGTACTCGACGCTGTCGCAGTTGGGCTACATGACGATGGCCCTCGGCGCGGGCGCGTACACGGCGGCGATGTTCCATCTGACCACCCACGCCTGTTTCAAGGCCCTCCTGTTCCTGTGCGCGGGCAGCGTGATCCACGGCTGCCACCACGAACAGGACATGACGCGCATGGGCGGCCTCAAGTCGCAGATGCCGTCAACCTACCGAACGTGGATGATCGGGACGATCTCCCTGACCGCGATCCTGCCGATCGCCGGATGGTGGTCGAAGGACGAGATCCTCGGCTCGTACGTCGGGAACCACTCGGTCGCCGGCGGACCGCTGCTGCTGATCCTCGGCCTCGCGGTGGCGGGCATGACCGCGTTCTACATGTTCCGCGCCACGCATCTCACGTTCGGCGGTTCGTTCCGGGGGCATCACCAGGCCCACGAGAGCCCGCGCGTGATGACGGTGCCGCTGTGGTGCCTTGCGATCGCGAGTCTGTTCGTCGGCTTCGTCGGGATCCCGGACGGTACGTTCGGCGGTGCCGCGACGAACGTCTTCGAGCGCGTCCTTCACGACTGGCACGTCGGCTCGCCGGCCCACCTCCACGTCTGGCTCGCGGCCCTCTCGACCGCGATCGCGATCGGCGGCGCGCTGCTCGCCCGCTCGATCTACGCGAAGAGCGAGGGCAAGGATCCGCTGCCCGCCCGTCTCGGCGGCGTCTGGACGCTGTGGAACGAACTGTGGTACGTGGACCGCTTCTACCTGTGGCTCGTGCGCACGGTCCAGCAGGGCATCGCGCGGATCTGCTGGTGGTTCGAGCGGAACGTGATCATCCAGGGTGCCGTGAACGGCCTGTCGCAAGCGGTTTGCGCCAGCGGCGAAGGTGTGCGGCGTGCCCAGAGCGGTCGCCTCGGCAACTACGTGACGTCCTTCGTGGTCGGGGCGGTGCTGGTGCTGCTCGCCGTCCTCGTCCAGATGCAGCTGCGGTGACCGGAGGACGAACGCGGTGAACCACCTCCTTCTGATCCTGCTCACCCCGGCGCTCGCGACGGCGATCCTGTTCGCGGTCCCCGGGCGTCGCCCGGATCTCGTGCGGTTCGTCGCGACCGCGGCCTCGACGGTGGTTCTCGTCGGGGCGCTGGCCCTGGCGTGGGGCTACGGCGACGCCCCGGTCGGGCGGGTTGCCAACCCCGGAACTCCGGCGGAGCACGTCTACAAGCACACCCTCGACGTGAACTGGGTGGCGTCGTTGGGGCTGGGCTTCCGACTCGGCGTCGACGGGATCGGCGTCGCGATGGTGCTGCTGACCGCGTTCATCATCTTTGCGGGCACGGTCGCCTCGTACACCGTGCAGCGGCGGGTCAAGGAGTACTACATCAACCTGATGGCGCTCGTCACGGGCGTCTTCGGCGTGTTCGTCTCGCTCGACCTGTTCTTCTACTACTTCTTCTACGAACTCGCCGTGATTCCGATGTTCCTCCTGATCGGCATCTGGGGCAGCACGACGCGCACGGTGGACCAGCAATACGCGACGATGAAGCTGGTCCTGATGCTCTCGACGGGTGCCGTCGCGGCGTTGGTCGGCCTGCTCTGGCTGTACGCGAAGGGCGGCACCTTCGACATGGTCGCGCTGGAGAGCCTCGAGCTGTCGGTACGCGACCAGATGGTCTGGTTCCCGATCGTCTTCCTCGGCTTCGCCAGCCTGATCCCGCTCTGGCCGCTGCACTCGTGGAGTCCGGCGGGTCACGCGGCCGCCCCGGCGGCCGTGTCGATGCTCCACGCCGGCGTGCTGATGAAGCTCGGCGCGTTCGGCGTGCTGCGGATCGCGATGACCTACATGCCGGACGCGGCGGCGTTCTACCTGCCGTGGGTCGGCGTCCTGTGCTGCTTCAACATCGTGTACGGCGCGCTCGTCGCGATCTCGCACAGGGACCTGAAGCTGATCATCGGCTACTCGTCGTCGAGCCACATGGGGTACGTGCTGCTCGGTCTGGCCAGCATCACGTTGGCCGGGTTCTCGGGCGCGGTGTTCCTGATGTTCGCGCACGGCATCATGACGGCACTCGCCTTCTCGCTGATCGGCTGGTTCTACGACCAGACGCACACGCGGATGGTGGGGGATCTCGGTGGGTTGATGAAAGTGATGCCGTTCGCGGGCACCTGCTTCGTGATCGCGGCGATGGCGTCCGCGGGCGTGCCGGGCTTCGCGAACTTCGTCAGCGAGATGCTCGTGATCATCGGCGCGTGGCAGAGCTCGTCGCTCCACACCAAGATCCCGGCCATCCTCGCGGTCTGGGGCCTCGTGTTGACCGGCGTGTACCTGCTGCGCGCGGTGAAGGACGTCTGGTACGGGGATCTGTCACCGCGCTGGCGTCACCTGAAGGACGCGAACACCCCCGTGCAGAAACTTCCGTTCGTCCTGTTGGCGGCGGTGCTCCTGTGGTTCGGCTTCCGGCCGCAGCCGATGCTCGACCTGGCGGAGGACGGCGTGCGCCCGATCCTGGCGCGGATCCAGGCCGCGGAGCGGGCCGCCGAGGCGCGTACGGCGGCGCTCCCCGCCGATGCCGCGGCTGGCGAGAAGGCGGGAGGTTGATCGTGCTGGCCGCGTCCGTCCCCCCGCAACTCGGCCTCGACCGGATGCTGCCCGAGTTGATCGTCGCCGCGACCGGCTTCGCGGTGATCCTCACCGAACTCGTCCTGCCGGCCGGACGACGTGCCGTCGCGTCCGGCGCGACCGCCGTCCTCGGGCTGGGCGTCGCCCTGCTGGTGCTGCTGACGGCGACACCGCAGGGACTCGCCCTGTCGGTTCGCGCCCCGACGCGCACGGCGAACGGCGTCGAAGATCTTCTCGTCACCGGTTGGCTCTCGGACTCGTTCTCCCTGTACGTCCGCGGCGTCGTGCTCGTCACGGGGATCCTCCTATTCCTCCTTTCGTTGCGCTACCTGCGGCGGATGGACCGCGGACACGGCGAACTGACGGCGCTGATGCTGTTCGCCCTCCTCGGCGTGATGCTCGTCAGCGGGGTCCAGGACCTGCTCTCGTTCTTCGTCTGCCTCGAACTGGTGACGATCAGTGCGTACGTGCTGGCCGCATTCCGCCGCAACGACGCCCGAAGCACCGAGGCGGGCCTGAAGTACCTGGTCGTGGGCGCGGTCTCGACCGCCCTGTTGCTGCTCGGCATCGCGCTGATCTACGGCCACGTCGGCAGCCTCTCGTTCGACGCGCTCGGGCGCGCGATCCGCGGCGGCGAGTCGAGCCTGTTCCTGGGACTCGGCCTGGTGCTGCTGCTGACAGGGCTCCTGTTCAAGGTCGGCGGCGTGCCGTTCCACGTCTGGATCCCGGACGTCTACCAGGGCGCGCCCACGCCGGTCACCGCCTTCCTCGCGTCGGCGAGCAAGGCGGCGGGCGTGGTCTTGATGCTCCGCTTCGGGGCGCTCGCGTTCCACGGAGCCGGCGTCGCGTGGGTTCCGGTCCTCGGGACGATCGCGGTGGTGACCCTGCTGTTCGGGAGCCTCGGCGCGATCGGTCAGCGCAACATCAAGCGCATGATGGGGTACAGCGGCATCGGGCACGCCGGCTACCTGCTGATGGCGTTCACGGCACTCGCCGCCGCGACGATCGCCGGGCGTCCCGCCGGCGGGGCTCCGACGGCCGTCCTCTTCTACCTCCTGGCGTATGCGGTCACCGCCCTGACCGCGTTCGCGGTGATCGTGCTGGTCGCGTCGGCGACCGGTGGCGAGCACGGAGGGCGCGCGTGGCGAGGCCTCTGGAAGCGCTCGCCGTTCCTGGCGGTGGCGATGTTGCTGGCACTGCTCTCGCTTGCCGGCGTGCCCCCGATGTCGGGCTTCTTCGCGAAGTTTCTCGTGCTCAAGGCACTCGTGGACGAAGGGCTCTACGCGATGGCGTTCGTCGGAGCCGGCGCCGTGATCGTCGGCCTGTACTTCTACTTCCTCTGGTTGAAGGAGATGTACTTCCGGGAGCCGGACGACGACCTCGCTTCGACCCCCGTCGCGGTGCCCTGGTCGAGCCGCGTCGCCCTCATCATCGGGATCGCCGGCATGGTCGGAATGGGCGTCTACATGGGCCCGTTCCACGCATGGGCGGAGTCGGCGGCCGACGCGCTCCTCGCCGCGTCCCGCTAGTTTCGGCCGATCGTTGGTCGTAGGCGGGGACGCCGGGCGGTCGCCCCGCACGCCGAAGCGCGGTCGTCTCCGCGAACCGCCGCGGTGGCCCGATCCCCCCCGATCGTCGAGGCCGCGCAGCGTGCGGAGTTCGCAGGCGATCCGCGTCGGCGCGCTATCCGGTTTCCTTGTTTCCATCGTCGCCGCGTCGCCTCTCGGCGGGCCTCATGCGTCGTCTTCGTGCGGCGCGTCGGATACGACGTCCTTCGAGATCGCGCGTCGATGCGCGACGACCTCCATGTGGTAATCAGGCGATCGGGCCCAATGTTTTGACGATTTCGCGGAGCGCACTCGCGGATTCACGTTTCGCGCGAGCGCTTCCGCTCGAACGCACGGCACGGAGGTCGTTGGGCTCGAACGGTCGGCCGACACCCGGCCTCGTCACGTGCGAGCGACGTTGGAACGCTGCTTGCGCTTTCACCCTCGCGTCCGGCGCGACGTGCGACCGCGACACAAAGGGTTTCGACCGATTCACCGTGACATCGGCAACAGAGTTGCCCTGGACGGTGCGTGAGGGTGCCATGACGACCGACTCGTACGTGCGGCGGCGGATGCCGTTGGGTTTGCCTGGTAGGGCTTTCGTGGCGCTTTGCGCCGCGGCGCTGCTCACGGCGTGCGGCGGAGGGAGCGGCGGATACGGCGGCAACACCCCGTCGATCTCGCTATCGAGCACGATCCTGCCGCTGCTGAGCTCGGGTCAGGGCCTGCCTGGGGACGGCTACGAGCTGCCGATCGAGGGTGGGTGCGGCGGTCCGTACACGGTGCGCGTGATCTCGGGGAACCTGCCTGCCGGCA
>CAZPGF010000131.1:0-7346 GCA_964586025.1 uncultured Planctomycetales bacterium | reverse complement strand
GACGCTGGCGATCGGGCCCGCCACCTGGTCGGCGCCGTGGCCCGTCCCGGGCTCGTGCGGCAGGGGGCGATCCTGTTTCGGTGGGTCGTGCAAGGTCAGGGACTTCCGTACCTGCGCCTCGTCGGCACCGACGTCGCGCGCAAGGAGGTCGCACGGATCGACCCGCGGCAACTGGACGATCTCGCCGACGCGAGCAACGCATCCGACGAGGCCCGCCCCGATGTCCTGAAACTCCTGTTGACCGCCGATATCGATGTCGCCCGGCGACGCGACGGCCAGGTCGAGGTTCACGCGCCGACGCCCTCCGATGCGCCGGCGGATCTCGCCCCGGTCGACGCGGTGCCGTCGCTGCGCGCGGCGGCAGGGGGCTACCCGTACCCGCGCCCGAACGACGGGACGCGGGGCGGACCGCCCGCCCGGGGGCCGTTGCTCGCCGAGGAGTTGACCCATCCGACGTCGCAGGCGTGGCTCCGTCTGAAGCGGATCCAGACCGCCGAGCGCCGCCGGGTCTGGGGGGCCGAGAGGCCGTCTCGCGGCCTCGAGAACGACGAGCGCGTCCAGCGCAAGCAGGATCGCGTCAAGCGCCTCCGCGACCAGATCGACGCCCTCGTCGCACGCCGCGACGCCGTGCTTGCGGGCCTCGATCAGATGGTCGAGGTCGAGCGCGATCTCGTCACGCAGGACGGCGTTCGAGCGTTCGAGATGGAGGAGAGCGAGTCGCGCGACCGCAGCGCGTCGGAAGCCATCGCCCTCGAGCGGCTGCGGATCGAGCAGTGGGTCGATCAGCAGGAGTTGCGGCTGCTCTACATCACCGCGCGACGCGCGAACGAACGCCTGACCATCCTCGACGAGGCGATCGTTCTCGTCCGTGAGGAGGCGCGCATCGCGGGCGATGTGCTCGCGTCCTTCGTCGAGGAGTTGAACCGCATGCGGCGCGAGCGGCAGTTGGGCCGGCTCCAGGCGCAGGCGTTCGAGTTGCGACGGGAAGGCGCGGACGCGGCGCGCCGTGCGGCGGCGTCCGCCAACCAGTCCGCCGTCGCGTGGGCCGCCCGCGGTCGCGTCGTCGAGTCCTTGCTCGAGCAGAACGCGCTGCTGCGCGAACTGGTCGCGTTGCGCCAGGAGATCGAGGCCCTCATGCAAGGACCCCGCGCCGAGGAAGTCCCGGCGGGATCGGCCGAAGCGGAGGCCGGCGCCTCGACCGATCCCACCGCGTCGGCACTGGGGCTCCTCGCGAACACGACCGCGATCACGCTCGGACCGAAGCAGGTCGCGCTCGCCATGGAGCACCTCCCGGCGCTCCCGGCGGACACCGTGACGTCGCTGTTCGACGCCGCCGACGAGCGCTTGGCAAAGCTCCGCGAGGCCCGGGCCGTCGAACTGCGCCTCGAGGATCTCGACCGGCGCTGGGTCGTGCAGAGCGGTCGCACCGACGAGGCGTGGCGGGCGCTCGAGTCCGCGTCGCGCTCGACCCCCGAGCGTGCGCTGCACGGTTCGGTGATGCGGCGTTGGCGGCGCGATGCGGTGGAGCCGAACCAGGCTGCGTTCGAGCGAGCCAAGGAGGGCATTCAGCAGCAGACCGTCCTCGCCGCCGAGCGCACCCGCCACCTGCGCGCCTTGCGCGACGCGCTCGAACGCCAGGGCGTGCGCAGTCTGGGCATCCGCGTCGAGCGCAGTCTGACCGGCGAGGGCCTGAAGGCCGCGTGGCGGGACGTTCGCGCGGCGACGTCGCGCGGGATCGACTTCGTGACGTTCCGCGGCGAGCGCCATCTCGGAACGTTCGTCGTCGCGCACCGCAACGGCGTGCTGGCGACCCTCGGCCTGATCGTGGCATGCCTCGTTGCCGTTCGGTTCGGACACCGTGCGATCGACCGTTGGCTCGACCGCAAGGCGGGCACCAATCCGGCCCTGCGGCGCATCGGGCTCTCGCCGATCGAAGAGACGGCCGCCGTGAAGGCCGAGCAACAGCGCGTGGATGCCGAGCGCGAGGCGGTCGCGGCCGAGGAGATGAAGAAGGCGAGCGGCCAGGACGCGGCTCGTCCGGCCACGACGATCGAGGGCCCGCTGGAGTCGTCGCCATCGGCACCCGACACGGGGGATCGCTCGTGACCTCCGCCCCCGTAGCGCGCCCGTGGTTCCTCGGCATCCGCGTCGTGCGGATCCTCTGGCGCCTCCTGACGCCGTTGGCCCTCGTGCTGCTGCTCGTGCTGACGCCGGGGTGGCTCGGCGCATCCCCGCCGGTCGTCGCGCAGGCGCGGGTCGTCGGTTGGTTCGTCCTGGCGTTCGCGGCGGCCGTCGCGCTCGTGAAGGAGGTGCTGTCGCCGGCGCGCCCCGGTCTCCGACTCGTGCCGGTCAGCGACGCTCGCGCGGTGCGGCTGACGAACATCGTCGCGGGGCTCGCGTTCGTCCTGCTCGCGACGGAACTGGCGATCTTCTTGATCCGCGCGAACGACTGGAGCCCCGCCGCGGCCCGGCTCGTCTCGATCGCGCGCACCGCGGCCCTCGTGGTGGTCGGCGCGGCGCTCGTCGGGCGTCTCGGTCTGATCCGCCGGCTTCGTCCCGCGACGACCGAGACGTGGTCCGGTCTCGTGCGACAGGTCTTGGTCCGTGTCGGCTGGCCCGTCGGCATCGCCATGGCGCTGTTCCATGTCGTCGCGAGCGGGCTCGGCTACGTGGGGCTCGCGCAGTGGGTGACGTGGAGCGCGGCGATGTCGCTGCTGGCGATCCTTGGCGTCGCCCTCGCGGTTCGCTTCCTGGACCGTCGCACCAAGCGAACCCTGCAACTGATCGAGGCCGAGGCCGCGGAGCGTCGCGGCGAGGGGACCGCGGGGCCGTCCCCGGCGCTCGTCGGGGTTGAACGGATTCTCTCCGGCGCCCTCAAGGTCGGCGGATGGATCGCCGCGTTCGCGCTCCTGAAGCAGGCGTGGGATCCGCGCGGTGAGTTTGTCGCATCGCTGGCGAACGACGCACTCGTGCGCGGCGGGCCGACGTGGGGTGCGCTCACGACAGGTTTCGTGCGCGTCGTGTTCGTGATCCTGCTCGGCGCGTTCGTCCGCACCGTGCTGATCTTCCTCGTGTTCCCGAGGATCGACCTGGACGCGGGGATCCGCTACGCGGTCCTGACGATCCTGCGTTACATCGTCTGGGTCGTCACCGCGATGATCCTGCTGGAGACCCTCGGCATCGACACGTCGGCCCTGGCGATCTTCGCCGGCGCGTTCGGTGTGGGGCTTGCGTTCGGCTTGCAGGACATCTTCGCGAACTTCTTCAGCGGCCTGATCATGCTGCTCGAACGGCCGGTGCGGATCGGCGACTCGATCGAGGTCGCCGGCACGGCGGGTACGGTCGAGGCGATCCGCCTGCGCGGCACGCGCCTGCGCACCCCCGACGAGACGACGGTGACGATCCCGAACCGTCAGATGATCGGCGAACGCCTGACGAACCTCACCTGGGACATGCCCAGGGCGCGTCTCGTCGTGAACGTCGGCGTCGCGTACGAGGCCGACCAGCGTCTCGTCGAGATGACGCTGCTCGACGTCGCGCGCCGGGATGGTCGTGTGATGAAGGACCCGCCACCCCACGCGCGACTGGTGCGATTCGGCGCCTCGTCCGTGGACTGGGTCCTGCGCTGCTGGACCGATCGGGCGGCCGATCGGCACGTCATCGTGTCGGATCTGCATCGCGCGGTGTTCGCAGCATTCCAGCGCGCGAACATCGAGATTCCGTTCCCGCAGCAGGAGGTCCGCCTGCGCGGCACGCCGGGCGACCGGCCACCCGGCGTGTGAGCGCTCAACCGCGCGCGAGCGCCTCGAGTCCTTCGGCGGCGGCCGCCCGGATCTCGGAGCGCTCGTGCCCGAGCCCGCGTTCGAGCCGCGCACGACTCGACGCGATCGGGGCGCGACCGAGGAATCGGTACGTGTCCGGCCACACCGGTCGGCCGGCCGCCTCGCGCTCCTCGGCGAAGTCCTCGAGCATGCGCGAGGCCTCCGGCGAGGCGGCTCGGTCGATCAGGCCGAAGGCGCGGCGCACCGGCAGGTCGAGGAAGGCGAGTTTCAGCACGAGGCGGTGCGCGTCGGCCAGCGTGAAGCCGGCGCTCGGACCGCCGTCGTCGAGCGCGCGCACGACGAGGTTGCCGTCGAAGACGAGCGCTTCGACGAGGCGCACGACGTTGGTGCGCTGGATCTCGCCGAGCAGCGCGATCGTGTCCGGACCGATCGGTGCGAGCGAGGTCGCGCGCAACGCGATCGTGCGCTCCTCCAGATCGCCTCGCTGGAAGAGCTCCGTTGTGGCGCCGGCCGGAAACGCCGCCGCCCGCAGCAGCGCGTGGCCAGCGGCGTCGCACACGCGCCATGCGTCCAGGCCCACGAGGTAGGGCCGCGCATCGAGCCGCCCCGCGGCAAGTCCCCCGGTGCCGATCCGGCGGCGCAGCGCGGGAAACGTCTCCGTGAGCGCGCGAAGGCCTTCCGTCCCGGCACGCGCGAGGGCGGCCGACCACCACGCCCTCGAGGCCTCGGGGATGCGCTCCACGAGGAGCGGCGCGAGATCGGGGACGCCCCTCACGACTGGAGCGCCGCCGGGTCCTGGCCGCGCAGGACACTGTTGCCTTCGAACGTCTCCCGCAGATCCGCGGAGGCGGGCCACGCGAGGTCCCCCTCCTCCAGGCGCCCGCTCTGTGCGAAGAACGCGATCGGGTTGCGCCAGACCAGCGTCTCGATGTCGGCGTCGGGGACGCGCGCTTGCTGCAGCTTGACGATCGTGCGCGGGATCATCAACGGATCGCTGACGCCCCAATCGCACGCGCTGTTGACGATCATCCGCTCGACGCCGTACTCGACGACGATGCGGGTCATGCGCAGGGGATCCATCTTCGTGTTCGGATAGATCGAGAAGCCCGACCAGCAGCCCAGGTCGCGGGTCAGGCGAATCGTGATCTCGTTGCCGTGGTCGAGCAGGACGCGCTCCATCGGGATGCCGCTTTCGCGAACGATGTCGATGCTGCGCTCGAAGCCGCGCTTCTTGTCGCGGTGCGGCGTGTGGACGAGGATGGGCAGGTCGTGGCGGATGGCGAGTTGGATCTGCTCGGCGAAGTACCGCTCCTCGGTGGGGGTCTGGTCGTCGAGGCCGATCTCGCCCACGCCGAGCACGCCGTCCTTCTCCAGATAGCGCGGCAGGACCGCGAGCACGTCGGCATTCACCCGCTGGTCGTTGGCCTCGCGGGGATTCAGGGCCATCGTGCAGAAGTGGTGGATCCCGAACTGATTCGCGCGGAAGCGTTCCCACCCGAGGAGGGTGTCGAAGTAGTCGACGAAGGTGCCGACCGACGTGCGGTTCTGGCCGAGCCAGAACGCCGGCTCGAGGACCGCCCGAACCCCGCACAGCGCCATCCGCTCGTAGTCGTCGGTGACCCGACTGAACATGTGGGCGTGCGGCTCGAAGATGCGCATGGAGGCTCCCGGGCCGGGCCGATCGCCCGCGCCGTCAGGGAGTCCATGCTATGGAGTTCGGGCCGGATCTCCGCACCGGTCCGGGCCGTCGCCCCGCTTCGTCGAACGGGCGTTCCAGGCCGGGGACGGTCTGTCGGGGTGGACCTGTCCGTACGAGGTGCGGCTTCGCCGATCGAAGGCGATCGATCCGCCGCATCGGGCTCGTGAGTCCGCCCCACGTCGTCCTCCTCGGCGACCTTTCGTGGGCCCCGACGATGGACGCCCGACGCGCGGGGCCGCGGCCTATGCTGGCACCGTCAACGCAGGAGGCCGGAGTCGTCCTCCCAAGCGAATGCCCCGGAGGCGCTCATGGTGCGACGACACGAGGGACGGTTCGTCGAGGTTCGTCGCGTCGCGACCCCGTTCGAGGCCGAACTGATCGTCGGGCGCCTCGTCTCCGAGGGGGTCGCCGCCCGGTCCGACGGCTCGACTGTTCTCCAGGACGAGTGGGGGTCCATCCAGCGCGTCCTCGGCGGCGGACTGATCCGCGTGTACGTGCCCGAAGCCGATCTCGCGCGGGCCGAGGAGATCCTCGCATCCCCCTCTGCGGACGAGGCGGGGGGCGAGGGCGGGTCCGAGGGAGGCGAAGGAGACGACCGCGGCGATCCGGACCCCACCTGACCACCGGGCCGCGCCTTCCCCCCCCGCCCTCGGGTGCGGCAAGCCATCGCCGGTCGGCGCCGCCGGTGTACCCTCCTCGACTTGCCGTCATTGCGGGGCGTAGCGCAGCTTGGTAGCGCGCCTGCTTCGGGAGCAGGAGGTCGCTGGTTCGAATCCAGTCGCCCCGACCATTCACGCGCCCGAGAACTACGCCCCTGGGGGCGAGTCTCCGCGTTCTGTGGGCCGTTCACGCCGCCGGGCCGCACCCGAGCCGATGCGCGGCGAGCGGCGCCGTTGTCCCCCGTCGTGACAGGTTGCTGTGCAAGCATGGGTGCAAGCGCCGCGTCCCCCTTCGGCGTGGTCGCTTCCACGGCCCCGTGCAGGTCGAGCAGCCGCAGGTCCGTGTAGACACCCATCGTGAGTTCGATGCTGGAGTGCCGCATGAGGGCCTGCGTCTTGCGCGGATGCACGCCGGCCGCCGCGAGTGCGGAACCGAGCGACACGCGGAGTGCATGGAAGTCCGCTACGCGCCCTGCGTCGTCCACGTAGGGGATGCCGGCGGCTTCCAGGTCGCGGCGAAGTGTGCGCATCCCCGGCATTGAACGGGCCGGGAGGACGGGATCAGTCGCAAGGGCGTCCTCCGGGCGGAAGGCCGTGAGCGCGTCCGCGAGGTCTTGGCGCAGCGGTACGGCCTGATCGGTCCTGCTCTTGGCCGACTTCGCCGGGACATGAAGCCACAGGCGGTCGGTGTCAACGTCGGCCCAAGTCATGCGACGCAGTTCACTCCGGCGGAGGCCCGTTCCAGCGGCGAGGCGGTAGATGAGGGCCCGCACGCGCGCGGCTCGCTGTCGGTCCTCGCGGCCCCCCTCGTGGCGCTTCTCCGCGGCGACAGCGAGCCGCTCGGCCTCTTCGGGGGTCAAGGCCCGCCGGACGTGCCTACGGTCGGCCTGCTCGTTCGCAGACCGAAGCGTCTGGAACGGATCGCGAGCAAGGCGGCTCGTAGCCATGCACCAGCGCGCGAACTGTCGCAGGGTGCGGTAGCGTCGATTCAGGGCTCGCGCCCCGAGCCCCGCAGCCCGGAATCCGTCGATCCACGATGCCGCCTTGGCCGCATCGAGTTCCGCCAGCGTCCGCGGCCCTACGGCCTCCAGGTACGCCCGTAGGCAGGACATCACGTCGTCCTCGTGGCGCTTGGTCACGGAGCCGTGCAAGACGGCCTGGAATGCATCGACGTGCTCTCTGATGGGGCGCAGGGCAGGGTCCCCA
>CAZPGF010000130.1:0-7435 GCA_964586025.1 uncultured Planctomycetales bacterium | reverse complement strand
CGATCCAGGATCACCAGGTCGGGCTCGAGCGCCAGCAGCTCCTCGCCGGACAGCGGTTGCACCGACACGGCCGGCAGCGCCCGGACCGTGGCCGGCTCGTCGCACCACGGCGACCGCCCGACGAGCCGGTCGAGCGCGCCGAGGCGGTCGAGCATCTCGGTGATGCCGGGCACGGTCGAGACAATGCGCTGCGGCGAGAGGCGGACCACGAGGTCGCGACCGTCGGTGTAGTGGACGATCGCCTCGAGCGACGTCCGCCGTTCGATCGTCGCGAGGGCGGTCCGCGCCGCGGGCAGCGCGCGCCGGCCGAGGCACGCTCCCGACGGAGGCGGCCGCAGGAAACTCGTCGCCACGATCGCCAGGCCGACGACGACCAGCGCGAACGGCACGATCCGGTTCATCGCAAGGGCGCCCTCCGCGCGACGAGAAGCCGAGGCGGCCCGCCCCGCTCCGTCGCGACGTCGATTAGATCGACGCCCAGGATCGGCCCGAGCGTCTCGGCGCGAAGGATCGCGTGCGCCGGCCCCGCGGCGGCGATCTCGCCGTCGCGCAACACCACGGCGCGGTCCGCCCACGCCGCCGCGAGATCGAGGTCGTGCAGCACCGCGACGATCGCGCGGCCGCGGGTCGTGCTCTCGTCGGCGAGCCGCGCCAGCAGGGCCTCGCGCCGTGCGAGGTCGAGGTGGGCGGCCGCCTCGTCCACGAGCATCAGCGCGGCGTCCTGCGCGAGCGCGCGCGCGAGCGCGACGCGCTGGCGTTCTCCCGAACTCAACGTCGCGACCGGACGATCCGCGTACGCGGCGAGGTCCGCCGCATCGATCGCGCGCGCGACGTGGTCGAGATCCTCGCGGCGCGACGCACCGAGGCGGCCCCCCCAGGGATGCCGACCGAGCGCCACGACGTCGCGGACACGCGCGCCCGGCGGAGCCTCCTCGTCGGCCAGGATCGCGGCGATGCGCCGCGCTGCGGCGCGACGACCGATCGATGCGAGCGGCACGCCGTCCACGTGCACGTCGCCCTCGTCGGGGGCGACCCAGCCCCCCGCGACGCGCAGCAGCGTCGTCTTGCCGGAGCCGTTCGCGCCGATCAACGCGATCCGCTCGCCCGCGACCACGGAGAGGTCCGGCACGACGAGCCGCGGCGCGTCGGGCGGGCCGACGCGGACGCCGCGCAGCTCGAGCAGGCTCGGGCTCACGAGATCCACCGCGGCCAGCGGCCGGCGAGACGGCGATCGATGCCGGCGACGCGGCCCGTGGCGAGGAAGGACGCCGCGAGCAACATCGCGACGAGGAGCCAGTTCGCGTGGTTCGGCGTCAGGATCCACGCCGCCCTGGACAGTCCGACGGCCGCCCTCAGAAGCGAGGCGAGCACGGCAACGAGTCGCCTCGAGAAGCCGAGGACGAGCGCCGCGCCGGCGAGCAACTCGAACGCGAGGAGGCCGCCGCAGACGAACCGCTCCCACCCGGGCGAGCCGAGGAGGACGTCGTTCAGGAACGTCGCGTACGCGGTGAAGGGATGGCCGAACAGGCGCGGCGGATCGGCGATCGCCGCCTCGACGAGCGGCCGGAAGTCGTGGACCCGAAAGCGCTCGACCGTGTCGGCGAACGACGACGATCCCTCGAAGGTGATCTTGTAGAGGGCCGCGTCGAACAGCACCGCACCGGGGAACGCGCGCAGCAGCACGAACGAGATCCGCTGCAGGAGGGGATGGGGCGGCGGCGGGCCGCGTCGCGGACGGGGCGCCACGTCAGGTGCTCATCGCGGCGTCTCGGGCGCCGGCTGATCGGCCGGCGGACGCAGCAGCGGACCGTCGTACACCTTGCGCTCGAGAATCCCGCGATCGTCGAAGTGAAGGACCAGCGCGTGGTTGTCGGCCGCGGGGTCCTTGACCCAGTAGCCCAGGCGTCGGAGCAACCCCGTGCGCGGGTCGCGGACCACCTCGCGTGCATGGGGGAACTCACGCAGGATCCATTCGCCGGAAACGCCGCGGTTCAGCGACTGCATGGCCGCGAACGACATCGGCTCTTCGTCGGGACGAACGAACGACCCACACGACGAGGCGACGAACGCCGCCATCGCGACGAACGCGACGACCGCGGCAAGGCGACGGGGGACGATCGGGCGCATTTCTGGATCGTAGTCGCCCCCGGTAGGATCGAGCCATGGATGCCGACGGCGCGGCGCCGCTTCCGGGTGCCCCCCTCCAGTTCCGCGGGCTGTCGCTCTTCCCGTTCCAGCAGCACGCGCTGCGGGCGATCTTCGAGGGACACAGCGTGGTGGTGGCGGCGCCCACCGGAGCCGGCAAGACGCTCGTCGCGGACTACGCGATCGAGCGCGCCCTCGGGGCCGGACGCCGAGTCGTCTACACGTCCCCGATCAAGGCGTTGAGCAACCAGAAGTTTCGCGACTTCCGGGCGGCCTACGGCGAGGGCCGTGTCGGCCTGATGACCGGCGACGTCACCCTGCAACCCGACGCCGCGCTCCTGATCATGACGACGGAGATCTTCCGCAACACGCTGTTCGAGGATCCCGAGCGGCTCGCGCCGTTCGACTTCGTGATCTTCGACGAGGTGCACTACCTCGACGACCGCGAACGGGGCACGGTCTGGGAGGAGGCGATCATCTTCGCCCCGGACCACATGCGCATCGTCGCGCTGTCGGCGACCATCCCGAACGTGGACGCGCTCGCGGCGTGGATCGCGCGGGTCCGCGGCCACCACGTCGAGGTGATCCTCGAGGAGTCGCGGCCGGTGCCGCTCGTCCACAAGCTGTGGGTGCCCGGCCAGGGTCCGCGGGCGTTGGACGAGGTGCGCCGTCACTACCGCGCGATCGGGCGCATCACCCCCGACGGCCGGTCGGTCCGCACGCGCGGCGGTCGGGGCCGGTCGCGCGTCGCGCAGGCGCGAGCGATGGCGGCCGCCGCGAACGATCTCGGCGACTTCCTGGAGGAGCGCGACCTGCTGCCGGCGATCTGGTTCTGCTTCAGCCGCCGCGAGTGCGAGTCGATGGCCCACGATCACGCCAGCCGCCGCGACCTATTGCGCGGCGAGAGGCGCCGTCGCATGCTCGACGCGTTCGACGACCTCGCGCGCCGCTACGAGTGCGAGGACGCGCCGTCCACGCGCCAACTGCGCGACCTCGCGGGTCGCGGCGTCCTGTTCCACCACGCCGGCATGCTGCCGATCGACAAGGAGATCGTCGAGCGCCTGTTCACGAGCGGCGAGGTGCAGTTGCTCTTCGCGACGGAGACGTTCGCACTCGGTGTCAACATGCCGGCGCGATCCGTCGTGTTCCAGTCGCTGCTCAAGTTCGACGGCCAGAGCTTCGGTCCGCTGCTCGCGCGGCAGTACTGGCAGATGGCCGGGCGGGCCGGGCGCCAGGGCCTCGACGACCGCGGACACGTGTTCGCGTTGCTCGATGACGGCGAGGTGGACTACGCCGTGATCGAACGGCTCCTCGACGGCCGCACCGAGCCGGTGCGCAGTCGCTTCAACCTGAACTACGGCGCGATCCTGTCCCTCTACGGACACATGGGCGATCGCGTCGTCGAGGCGTGGGACCGCTCGTTCGCGCACGACCAGGAGCGACACTGGTCCGCGGCGCGCGGCAAGGCGACGCGTCGCGACAAGGGCCGTCGCGGCAAGCGCGCCCGCGAGCGCACGGACGCGTTCGCGGCCGATCCGCCTCGCCCGGCCCGCAGCGGCGGCGCCAAGCTGATCCGTTCGCGCCTCGACGTGCTGCGGGCCGCCCGCTACCTCGAGGGTGCGGACCTCACGCGCAAGGGCCGCCTCTGCGAGAAGATCAACGGCTACGAGATCGCGGTCACCGAGGCGGTCGAGGGCGGCTTCGTCTTCCGCTGCGACCCGGTGCAGGCGGCGGCCCTCTTCGCGGCGATGGTGTACGAGTCGCGGCCGTCCGACGCCAACGCGCGACCGCGCCTCGATCTGCGCGGCATCCGCGTCCCGTTCGAGGAGCGGATGGCCGCCTTCGCCCTGGTCGAGGACGAGTGCGGAATCCGGCATCCGACGCGGGGACCGGACTTCGGCCTGACCGCACCGGTCGAGGTCTGGGCCGGCGGGGGGACGCTCGACCAGATGCTCGACAAGACCACGCTCGCGGCGGGCGATCTGGTGCGGGTGCTGCGGATGACGATCCAGTTGCTCCGGCAGGCCGCCCATGCGATGCCCAGGAACGATCCGTCCGTCGCCGTGCTCCAGGAGGCTCGCCAACGGCTCGACCGCGACGTCGTGGACGCCCGCCGCCAACTCGAACTCGGCTAGTCATTCCCCGTACGATGCGCGCATGAGCTCCTCCCCCGGACGCCGCCCCCCGGGCGGCACGCCGTCTCGCGGCGGGCCCCGTCGCGCCCCCGCCTCGAAGTCCACCGGCACGGCGAAGTCCGCAGCCCCGGCGCCGGCGACACCGACGCCCGTGAAGGCGGTGGCAGTCGCCGACCCGTGGATCGGCAAGGTGCTCGCGCGGTGCCGCGTCGTCGAGCAGATCGGTCTCGGCAGGACGGCGGTCGTCTATCGCGCCCACCACGAGGCGCTGCATCAGGACGTTGCGCTGAAGGTGCTCCTGCCGGAGGCCGCCGAGACGCCGGCTCTCGTCGACCGATTCCGGCGCGAAGGACGCTGGATCGCGCAGATCGACAACGAGAACGTCCTGAAGATCCTCGACATCGGCATCGAGGAGAACCGTCCGTTCATGGTCGTGGAGTTGTTGGAGGGCGAGGAGGTCTACGACGTCGTCCAACGCGAGGGCGCGCTCGAACTCACCGACGCGATGCGCATCCTGCGGCAGTCCGCCGCCGGGCTCGCGGGCATCCACGCGCGCGACCTGATCCACCGCGACGTGAAGCCGCAAAACCTGTTCCTGCTCGAGAACGGCACCGTGAAGGTCGTGGACTTCGGTCTCGCGTCCGAGTCGGACCCGCCGGTCGAGCGCGTCGGCACGCCGCACTTCATGGCGCCGGAGACGTGCGAGGCCGGCAAGTCGAGCGCCGCGAGCGATATCTACTCGCTCGGGATCACCTTCTTCATGTTGCTGACCGGTCGCGCGCCGTACAGCGGCAAGTCGGTGCGCGAATTGATGCAGTCGCACATCGACGCCGTGCCGCTCCAACCCGAACGGGAGCGAAGCGACCTGCCGAAGTCGGTCGCCGATCTCCTGCGGGCGATGACCGCGAAGGACCCCGCGCAGCGCCCGACCGCTGTCGAGATCGTGCGTCGCCTGGACGAGTTGGGCGGCGAGACGCTGAAGGAGAAGGGCACGCTCGCCGGAAGCCGCCGGCGGAAGTCCCGCGCGAAGTCGCGCCGCATCGAGATGCAGGTCGCGCGTCGCAATGCCGGGCCGCGCATGGCGCTGATCGCGGGGGTCGCGCTCGCGGCCGTCGTCGCGATCGTCGTCGTCGCGACCGGCAAGAAGGGAGGCGAAGGCGAGACCAGCAAGACCACCGGCACCACGCCGCCCACCTTCGGGGGCCGACCGATTCCGACCGGGACGGCCCCGACCGGCGACCGTCTCACCGCCGCCGACGTCGACGACCCCGCCACCGCGCGGGCACGGGAGGCCCTCGCGAAGGAGACGGAGGAGCGTGCCGCGAAGGACCGAGTCGAACGGGAAGCCGACGACGCGCTCAAGTCCGCCGAGAGGTTCGCGCGCGAGACGTGGACGACGGCGGCCGACACCGAGCACGTCGTGACGCGGTATCGGGAGTTGGCGCGTCGCTTCCCGGGTACGAAGGCCGCCGCGACGGCGACGGAACGCGCCAAGGCGATCGACGCGGGCGACGCGCATCCGCATCCGGACCGGGCCTACTCGAGCGTCGAGGACGTCGCGCGGGCTCGCGAGGCGTGGAAGACGTCACGGCCGGAGGTCGAGCGGCTGCTCGCCGCGGGCGACTACCGCGGGGCGCTCGCGATGGTCCCCGATCCGGTCCAGGACGCATCGGGCACGCTGGCCGCCGAACTCTCGCTCTGGCGCGGCCACGTCGTGCGGCTGTTGACGCTGCGGCGGCGACTCTCCGAGGTGGTGAATCGCCGCGGCATGAACGCCGAACCCCTGATGATCTCGATCGGCGAGGCGGAGCAGGTCCTGACGAAGATCGACGACGAGGGCCTGAGCGTCCGTCAGGGCGTGAAGACGGAGCGCGTCCCCTGGACGAAGGTTCCCCCCGCATCGATCGCCACGCTCGCCGAGACCCTTCTCGACCAGTCCGACGCCGAGGTCCTGCTCGAGGAGATGGCCCTCGCCCTCGCCCATCGGCTCGAGGACCCGTTCTGGACCCGCGAACTCGAGCTCGGATCCCACCGGCGCGGCAGCGAGTTCGCCGAGGTCCGGAAGGCCTACCAGGCCCTCTGGAACGCCGGAGGCTGACGGCGTGATCCACGCCGAAGAGCCGCGGCCTTGGGCCTGTGGGATCCCGCCCTACGGGCGGTAGCCGACGACGGCGAGCGCCAGCGCGAGGAAGTAGAAGACCACGGAGATCCGCGCGAGGAGGGGATGGAAGCGGTGGCGCCGCATCCCGGTCACCGCGACGAGGACGAGCAGGGTGGTCGAGACGTAGGCGACCCGCCGATGGACCAGGACCACGTCGGGCCACCGCTGCTCGACGCGCCAGCCGAACAGATACGTGAGCGCGATCACGACGGTGATCCCGCTCAGCGCCAGCGCGACCCCGGCGATCCCGTACCTCTTGTGCCGGGCAGTCTGCTTGCGGAACCGGTAGGCCTGCACGAAGCACAACGCCCCGGCGACCATGACGAGGACGTAGGTCCAGTAGAGGATCGGCGCAGCCATGGGGCGGGAGCCTACTCGCCCCGGCACGCCCGGGCGCCCCGCGCACGACGGGGCGTCCGCTCGGGGGCGCCTCGGGGCGCCCGAAACCGGGGCGCCGCCGCCGATGGCGCGCGCTCGGGTTGACGGCGGCGCGAGTCTCCGTACATTTCCGGCTCGCCTTGCGGCTGTAGCTCAATTGGTAGAGCACCAGCTTGCCATGCTGGTTGTTGTCGGTTCGAGTCCGATCAGCCGCTCCACTCTCCTCTTCGCCCTCCGGCCCCGGCGTGCCGCGAGGGGCCGCGCGCTCGGGAGCCTCCGTGACCGCATCGACGACGCGTCGCGCGAAGCGCGCCCCCTCCGAGCACCCGTACGAGGTTCGCTCGAGTCCGATCCATGGGCGGGGCCTCTTCGCGACGCGCGACATCCCCGCGCGCACCTCGCTCGGCGTCGCCGAGGGCGTCCGCACGATGCGCAACAGCCGGTACGTGCTCTGGGTCTACGAGGACGACGGCAGCGTGTACGGATTCAAGGTCACGAACGATCTCCGGTTCGCGAACCATGCGCGGCCCGGCAACGCGGAGTTCCGCGGGATCGAACTGTGGACCCGCCGGAAGATCCGCGCCGGCGACGAGATCACGTTCGATTACGGCCCGGA